>DAICZP010000090.1 GCA_027311065.1 Thiomonas sp.
CCCCCCCCCCCGACCCCAGCACCACGCACCGACGCGGTTCCCCGCCCGACGGGCGGCAAGATCGTCCACGACCTGCCCGTTTTTTGACGCCTCGGAGTTGCCACCTCATGGATCCGCATCAATGCATTTACTGGCATCAAGGCATGTTTTTGCAACCGCAACATTTCCAGTGCAGCGAACTGGCGACGCGCTTTCAGGCGTCTGCCCTGTACGACGCCAACCCCCCGATGTGGGGTGTGGGAGCACTCTGCCTCGACGCGGCCGGACTGGGTGCCGGACGCATCGAGGTGCGGCATGTGCGACTGCTGCTGCACGACCACACCTTGGTCGAGTACCCTGGCAACGCCGTACTCGCGCCGCGCAGCCTGCAGTTCGACGCCGTGGATCCCCAGCACGGCCTTGACGTTTATATCGGCGCGCGTCGCCTGGACCCGAACGCGTCCAACGTCACGGTCTGCGCAGATTCCGATGCCGCGGCCCTGGCATCGACGCGCTTTGCGACGTTGGATCAACCGCTGGAAGTAACAGACATCCATGCCGACGATCCGCCCGTACCGATCCATCGGCTCGCCAACGTCTTGCGCTTGTTCCTTGGATCGGAAGGGCGCGAGTCGGGCTCCTATGAATTGATTCGCATCGCCCGGCTGATCCGCGTCGGCCCTCACGTTGCGACCTGCTCTCGATTCGCGCCTCCGGCCTATGCACTCGCGGGTGCGCCAGCCCTGGCACAGTTGCTCGCGGAGGTGCGCGACGCGACCGCAGCGTGTTCGCGCCGGCTTGGCACATCGGGTCCCACGGAGAACGATGGCATGCTCGTGCGCGTCGTGCTCGCGCGCGGCTTCATGACGCTGGCGGCAATGACCGAGGCGGCCCGGCACGTGCACCCATGTGCGGCCTACGCGCGGTTGTGCGAGTACGCAGCCGAACTCCGTACCCTCGCCGCTTCCACGACCATTGACGTCGTGGAGGGCGCGAGCGACGATATGGTGCTGCCACCGTACGCGCATGAGGCCGCACAAGCCTGCTTCGCCAGGGCTCACCACCTCGCGATGCGATCGCTTGCAGCACTGGCACCCGGTCCCGCGTTCCTGCGTGCGTTCGCGCCCACGGAGCAACGCGACGTGCAGTCGACAGCGCTGCCACCGGACACGCCAGCGGCGCGAGGCGCGGCACGCACGTACTGGCTCTTGGCACATCCACGCGCCGGCTCGCGCTGGCTCGATAGCGCACCTGCAGTCTGGCTGCGCGTCGCCGCCGCGCACGACATGCGCGCACTGGACCAGCACGCCCTCCCGGGTTTGCCGATTGACGAAGCGGTGGCGCCGCCGCCAGCGCTTCCCCGGCGCCCAGGATCACGCTGCTTTTGCATCGAAACGTCGGGGCCGCTGTGGGCGGCGGCCCTGGCGACAGGGACGCTGGCGGTGCATTGGCCCGGCTCGGAGCAGCAGGTTGATCTCGAACTTGCGGCACTCCGCGGACGCGTCGCATCATGAATCTGCTCGACTGCCTGGCCCCGATCGTGGCGCTCCTGGTCGGCCTCATGGAAGACGTCGCAAAACAGCGCCGATACTCCGCGAAGGCTTTTGCCGCCACCCTCGAGCGCTGCATTCGCGATGTGCATGCGCAAGCTGGCGCCTTGCGTATCACGGCGGACGATTTCACGGAGGGGCTGTTCGCCGTCACCGCGTGGGCGGACGAGGCGCTGCGCAGGCTGGACTGGTGCGAAGGCCAGCAGTGGCCCAGCCAATTCCTCCAGCGCCGGCTGTTCGGATTGAGCGACGCCGGCATCGAATTCTTCGAGCGTCTGCGCCGCCTCGAACACGGGCGACCCGCCGTGCGCGAGGTCTATCTCGCCTGTCTGGCGCTTGGCTTTCGCGGTCGCTACGCATTCGACTGCGACATGCATGCCATCACGGCGACACGGCAGATCCAGCAGCGCATCCTGGACGCCGATGATCCACCTTGCGACGCCGCCCCCGCGCAGCCCCGCCCAGCCTCGCGAGCGCGCGGCGCGGCGCGCCGGTGGGTCTGGTGGTACGGACCCCTGCTGGTGCTGCTGGCCTGGGCAGTGCTCGTGAACCGCCTGCTTGTTCATGGCGCCTGGATATGAGCCGCGCGATGCACCACGGAACGCGATGGCGCCGCGCCGGCACCCTCATCAGCGCGTGCGTCACCCGTTTGCGCGCGCACATGGGCCGCCGCGACCCTGCTCCCTGGTACCTGATGCTTGGCGACCCCGGCAGCGGCAAGTCCACGCTCGTCAGGCGCAGCCATCGACAGGCGATCATGACGATTCATCGCGCGGCTTCACGGGATGTCGACGTTTTTCAGGTCGCAGATGCTGTACTGCTCGACACCAGTGCCCCCGATCCTCGATCGCGGGATGGCCGTGATGCGCGCTGGGCACATGCCATCGACCTGGCACTGCACGCGCGCAGGCGCGTCGACGGGGTCCTGCTCGTGGTCAGCGCCGCGCACCTGCGCGACCACGCCCGCGCACGTGTGGATGCCGACTCGCGCATCGACGCGCTGCGCGCCCGCCTGCACATGGCGTCGCGGCGCTGCGGCGTGCGGATTCCCGTGCATGTCCTGGTCACCCAGTGCGACACACTCTACGGATTCGAGTCGTGGGCCGGTGCGCTGGAACCACACGACACCGCCCGTGTGCTGGGCGCGCGTTGCGATCCGGATACCGAGATCGACCACAAGATTGATTCGGCCTTGACGGCTGTTGCCCGCCAGTTGCATGCACACCGCCGTCGGTCACTGCAGCGCACGGGCGACGTCATCGACATGGGCAGGCAACTGATGCTTCCCCTGGAAATCGAGACCCTGCGCGCGCCGCTGCGACGCGACCTCGGCGCCCTCTTTCGCGCGGAACCGACGGACGCGTCGGCTCGCCTGTGCAGCATTCACTTCTGCTGTGCGCGTCGATGTGGTGGCGCGCGCGCCGGCGCAACAGCGCTTTCGGCACTGCCAACGCATGCCGATTCCGACGACGGACATTTTCTCCCGGCCATTCTTGCAGTTGCAATCATCCCCAACCGGCCGCGTCCTGAGGCAACGGAGACTGCACGCCGTCAACGCAAGCGCTGGCAGCGACTGGCATGGATTACCTGGGTTGCACTGGCATGTGCGGCGGCGGCTGCGGTCGGTGCCGCCGCTGGCTCAGCGCAGCGACTGATTGCGCTGCGGCATGAACTCGAACAACCGCTTGACTTCCGCGACGTCACAGCCATGCTGCGCGCCGACGCCGAGATACGCCGCACCGCGTCAACATCGCCGCTTGTGTGGTGGATCGCAACAGGCGCTGGGCTCGGTGATTTGCCGGCGCGCCAGCGCCAGCGCTTTCTCGGCAGCTACCGCCAGGGCCAGAGCTCCGCGTGTGCCGACCTCGGCCCCTGGCCCGCGCGGGACCTGGCATCCATGGCACAACGCGTACATGTGCTGCAGGGTCGCGTCGACGGCAATGATCTGCCGCAGATCCGGCTTCACTGGCCCGCCAACACTCCCCGCACCGACGAGGCGCGGGCGCTGGCGATCGCGGCGCTTTCGCACACCGCACCGAGCGATCACCACCTGCTGACGTGTCTGCGCACGGCGCGACGCGATTTCGACGACGCTCTGGGGCGTGACGAACCGTGGGAGGACATGCAACGTGCTCCACCCCTGCCGGCCGCCGTACGCGAGATCCGGGCCTCCGACTTCTGGCATGCGGTGCCGGGTGCGTTTCCGTCCGCGGTCGATGCCGTCCTTCCCGCCCGTGCGACCCAGGCAGCGTCCCGCGCCATCGAGGCAATGCTGGTGACCATGCGGGCTGCGAGTTCGGATCCTCTGGCGTTCGACGTCCGCAGCGCGCAATTTCGGCAGACCTGGCTTGACCGACGCATGGCGAGCTGGGCGGAATTCGCCACGGCCTTCGCGGCCGGACCCCCGCCCCTGGCAGGAGAACGCGGGTGGCGCGTCGCCCTGGACACGCTCACGGGTGCCGACAATCCTTACGCTCGATTGCTGCGCACAATCGCCGCCGAGTTTTCCGACCAACCCGTCCACACATTGCCACGATGGCTCGCATTGGCGCGGAGCTGGTCAGGCTTGCAGGCGCAGTCAAGGCGATTTGGCGGCCGCGGCGCGGTGCTGCGAACCGTGGCCGCGACCCACCTCGCGGCCACTGCCGCACTGCGCGACATGCTCGGTCTCCCCACGGACGCCGGCCCGCGGCGGGTCGACGAAATCGCCACCCTGCTCACGGTGATCGCGCGTTTTGAAGCCCGTAGCGCGGAATTGGCCACCGCCGTGACTGCCGGGCGCGCGAGCGCTCTGCGTGCCTTGTCTGCGCTGCATCGGGCAAACACAGACATGGGTGGCGACGAAGCGGCGTCTGCCGCTTACGACGCCTGGAGCAGCCTGAATGCGTTGCACACTGCAATCACGACCAGTGAGACCGATCGCCGCGCGGATCCAGCGGGCATGGCGCCGTTCTGGGGGCTGGTGGCAGCACCGCTCTACCGTGTCCTCGACTACGCGCGGCAACAGGCGGGCTGCGCGCTGCAAGCGCAGTGGGAGCGGGACGTCCTGTGGACCTTGCATACAACCCCGGCAACGGGCGCGCAGCGTGCTGACCCGATCGGCGCGCGGTCAAGCGTCTTCGGATTTGCATCGGGTCCTGCACGCCCTTTTCTTGCCCGCCACGCGAACGACACCGCGGTCCAGGTCACCGAAGGCATCCGCGCGCCGCTGCTCGATGCGTTGCCTGCACTGCTCGACCGCGCAGTGTCGACCCAGCGCGACATCGACCAGGCCAGGTCCGACGCCGAGATGCAGGCGCGAGCGCGCGCCCAGGCGCTGGAGAATGCGCGCGCCGAACTCGCGCGCGTCGAAACCAGAATGGCAACCCGGTCAAAGCTGATCGAGGCCGCGCGCACGCGCCGCGTCCCGCTGCGTATTGAAGCGCAACCAACCGGCACGTCGGCGCGCGCAACCGCGCGGCCCTCCCTGACCACGCTGGAGATCGCTTGTGACGATGCCAGGCATGTGCTGCCCAACTACAACTTTCCCGTCTCGATGTCGCTGCAATGGTCGCCATCACATTGCGACGGCGTCACGCTCACGCTGGTGGTCGGCACGGTTGTGCTGCATCGGTCCTATCCCGGACCGCTCGGCGTCGCGGCCATGCTCGAGGACTTCGCCGGCGGATCACGAACCTTCATCCCAGCCGAGTTTCCGCTCCAGGAACCAGCGCTGCGCGCTGCCGGTGTACAGTGGATGACGGTGCATTATGCCGTCGAAGGTCGCGCACAGGCGCTGCAAACCGCGGCGTTGCTCGACGCGCAAGAGAAAGCGCAGCGGCGCGACCTCGTGCGTCTCGCGCAGATCCAGGACACATTGGCCGAATCCGCCGTACGTCTGGCTGCGGGGGCGGATGAAACGCGGAGGGTTTCGGATCGTTCGCCAGTGCGACCCCCGGACGTCCCGGTGCGCATCGCGCCCTGTTGGAACCCTGGGGCTGAACAAGATCAGGCCCAGAGCGCATCCACGGGGGTGTCCAGCCAGTAACCAACGCCACGCATGGTGCGCAAAAGCAGGGGTCGCCGCGGATTGTCCTCGATTTTGCGCCGCAAACGCAGAATCTGGACGTCAATCGAGCGGTCGAACACATCGTCGAAGGCTCGCGTGTGCTCGAGACACTGCTCGCGCGTCACCACGCGCCCCTGCGCTCCAAGCAGCACAACCAGCAGGTTGAATTCCCCATTGGTCAGCATCGCCTTGCGCCCGTCAAGGGCTTGCAGCTTGCGCGTGTTGAGGTTCAAGGTCCAGGCGCCGAATCGATACGCGCGTGGGTGCCGATTACGCGTCAACGGCATCCGGACCGGTACCGCGGTCCGGCGCGCCACCGCGCGCATCCGCGCGAGTAGCTGGCGTAGTGAATACGGCTTGGCGACATAGTCATCCGCTGCCAGCTCCAAGGCCATCACAACGTCAGCCTCATCCACATTTCGGCTTGTGCAGATAATGGCATTCACGCCTTGTGCCCGGCAATCGCAAGCAAGCGCGATGCCCTCCTGCGTGCGCGCGCCAAAATCGAGCAGCACCATGTCGTAGCCTCTCGACGCAAACGCGAGGCGAACATCGGCCGCGCAAGCCGCAACATCCACGCTGAATCCATGTGCGGAGAGATACGTGCTCAGCGTCCGTCGGACCGAATCTTCGGCGTCCACCACCAGGATGCGCATCGGTGGCGCACTTTGCACGGAGGGATCAATCGGGGTCAGGGTCGCGTCCACACCGTGTTGGATCATCGCGGGGGCACGAGGTTTGTTAGCACCACGTTCAATTGGCGCTTCGTGCTGGCCCGGACCGCAACCGGGGCTGCGGCGCAATCGTATCGGCACGAATCTGGCCGCATTCACCGCGCTGATTGCGTGCTCCCGCCAGGCCGCCTCACCTGCAACAGCACCCCGAGGCGCAGCGCGAGCCCGGAGGGGCTCTAAAATGCGCGCTTTGACCCCGCAGCGACTTCGCAATCACGCATGAACCGCCCACTTCCCCTCCGCCGCCGGCGCCCGCGACTGCTCGCCTGGCTGCTCGCAGCGGCATGCGTAGGGTTGGCGCTGGGTGCCGAACAGATCCGCCTGCACCGAAGCACCTCATTGGTGGAGATGGTCGCGCCGCTACCGCAGGGTTTCGAACCGGTGTTGCCAAGCAGTTCCCTGGCCTCCCTTCGCAGCCGGGGCTTCGAGGATCAAGCTGAAGCCGGTTTGATCCGCATCTACCAGCTCGTGGCAAGAGGGCGTCTGTCCCAGGCCACGCATGACAGTGCCACCCTCGCGGAACGCTATCCCAATTTCACGCTGGCGCAAGTCCTGCGCGGCGACCTGTTGCTTGCCAACGCCGGGCGGCTCACGCACTTTGTCGACGTTCCGCCCGGCTCGGGCAAGCCAGGGCAGGTCGCGGCCCTCGTGCAGGAGGCGCGGCAGCGTGTGCGCGCCTACACCGAAGCGCCGGCGTTCGGCGACATTCCGAGCAATTTCGTCGAACTCGGACCCAACGTGCGCCATGCCATCCTGGTGGACACCAGCCGATCAAGGCTCTACCTATTCGGGCGGGCACCCAACGGCGCACTTCATCTGGAAGCCAATTTCTACATCACGCAGGGCAAGCTCGGCGCTGAAAAGCAACGTGCCGGTGATCTTCGCACGCCACTGGGCGTCTACTTCATTACGCGAGAGGTGGGGAAGCGATGGCTCGCCCAGATCTACGGTGCCGGCGCAATGCCCCTCAACTACCCCAATGCCTGGGATCGTCTGCTCGGCCGCACGGGCGGAGGGATCTGGCTTCATGGTGTACCCCCTGAAAGCTATGCGCGCCCACCCCTTGACAGCGACGGCTGCGTCGTCCTGGCCAACCCGGATATCGAATCACTGATGCGCCATGTCGACGGCGGAACAACACCGGTGGTGATCACACGGCACGTCGACTGGCTCGACGCCTCCCAAATCGCAGCGCGCCGCGCGGCGCTGCGTCAGATGCTGGCACGCAATGGTGCAGCGTCGGACAAGGAACGCCAAGACGCCACGATGTTGTATTTCAATGGGCAGCACGAGCTGCTTGTCGTGCAATATTCCGGCGACGGCCGGCAGCATCCGGTCACCCACCGCGACTACTGGTCAAAGCAAAACGGCCAATGGCACCTTTTCCATACAGGAGTGCTTTCATGACGCTGCCACGTCCCATCTCGATGCTGCGCCGGCGACTGCTCGCTGGTGCGGCCTGCACACTCGTCGCGTTCGGCGCCCTGGCGATGCCGGCACAAGCGCATACCCAGGCCCCGCGCGTGGAGCTGCAAACCTCGATGGGTAACATCGAGGTGCAACTCGATCCTCAACGCGCACCGAAGACTGTTGCGAATTTCCTCCAATACGTCAAAAAAGGTTTTTACGCGGGGACAGTTTTCCATCGCGTCATTCCAGGGTTCATGATTCAAGGTGGCGGCTTCACCCCGGACATGCAGCAAAAGCCAACTGGAGCACCCATTGCCCTGGAGAGCCGCAATGGCCTCAAGAACCTGCGGGGAACCATTGCCATGGCCCGCACCGGCGCACCCGACTCGGCAACCTCGCAATTTTTCATCAACCTCGTCGATAACCCCAGTCTCGATTACCCACAGCCCGATGGTCATGGCTACGCAGTGTTCGGCCATGTCATCAAGGGCATGGCGATCGTCGATCGAATCGCCGCCGCGAAGACACGGACGGTTGGTCCGTTTCAAAACGTCCCTGCCCAGGCCATCGTCATCAAGCAGGCTGTGATGTTGCAATAACTCAATCCGTCAAGCAAAGGAACCATCATGGTTGAACTCCAAACCAACAAGGGCGTCATCCGCATCACCCTGGATACCGAGAAGGCACCGAAGTCTGCCGAAAATTTTCTCGCCTACGTCCGCAGCGGTCATTTTGACGGAACCATTTTCCATCGGGTCATTGATGGTTTCATGATCCAGGGTGGCGGCTTCGAACCCGGCATGAAGCAAAGGCCGACACAGGCCCCGATCGACAATGAGGCGAACAACGGACTGAAAAACAAAAAATATACCGTGGCAATGGCGCGTACCAACGATCCGCATTCCGCCACGGCGCAGTTCTTCATCAACGTGGCAGACAATGCGTTCCTCGATCACAGCGCGCCCACTTCGCAGGGCTGGGGCTATGCGGTGTTTGGCGACGTGGTCGAAGGCCGCGAGGTCGTGGACGCCATCCGCGCCGTGAAAACCGGCAGCAAGGGCTTTCACCAGGACGTACCCGTCGAGGATGTCGTGATCCTGAAAGCCATTGAAGCCTGAGGCCGTCCTGGAGGCCCCACCGGGCTGGCGCCGTGTGGCCTTCGTCTCGGATCTGCATCTCGGAGCCGACGCGCCGCGCACCGGCGCGCGTTTCCTTGCCTGGCTGCGCAAGGGCGCGGCGGAAGCCGACGCGCTGTTCATTTTGGGTGATCTGTTCGAAGCCTGGATCGGCGACGCGCAGTGCGCGCTCGAATCCATGCCTGGCGGACACGAGGTGTGCGACGCACTGACCGCGCTGGGCTCACACGGCTGCGCGGTGGCCGTGCAGCGGGGCAATCGTGATTTTCTTCTGGGTTCAGACTTCGCGCACGCCAGCGGCACCTCGCTCCTGCCCGACCCGTGCGTGCTGGTCCTTGGAGGGCAGCGCATCACGCTCACGCATGGAGATGCGCTGTGTGTGAGTGATCTGGCATATCAGCAATGGCGGGCGCTTTGCCGCGCGCCCGCGTGGCAGGCACGTTTTCTGGCATTGCCGGTGGACGAGCGCTTGCGTCAGGCGTCCGCGGCCCGCGCGCAGAGCCGCGCCACGCAGGGGTCGATGGAACTGCTGACCGACGCAGACGCGACGGAGGCCGCACGGCGGTTGGGTGAGGCGGAAAGTGACTGGATGATCCACGGTCATACCCATCGCCCCATGGATCATTGGCAAGGCGGCCAACTGCGTCAGGTGCTGTCGGACTGGGATCTCGACCACGCGGCCGCGCCCCGTGCCCAGATCCTGTGGCTCGAGGTGGGACCGCGCTGGCTGACGGTGCGCAGGGAGTTTCTCGCAGCCCCGCGCGCAATCACCTGAGGGCTGTCGATCAACAGCTTGTCAAGGCACAAGCTTTTCGAGCTGGTCCCGGTCGAAATGCTCTGTCCGCAGCGCCTCATCGGGGCAGGCTTGCGGCGGGCATAATCCGCGCTGCTCGAGTTCGCGCCAGAGCAGCGCGACCTGGTGTTCGAGCTGTGCCGCATGGTCGATCAAGCCGCGCACGGCCTGGCTGAGCGGATCGTCCCCGTTCTGGGTCACGGCATACGCCGAAAACCCCATGCGGGCCGCTGCCGCCTCACGCTGCTGTTCGGCTTCCTTCAGAATCACCCGCGCGGGATTACCTACGGCAGTAGCGCCTGCCGGGACGACCTTGACCACGACGGCATTCGATCCGATCCGCGCACCCCGCCCAACCGTGAATCCGCCAAGAACCTGCGCCCCGGCGCCTACAACCACGCCCGATTCGAGCGTGGGATGGCGCTTGGCGCCTTTGTACAGCGAGGTCCCGCCCAAGGTGACACCTTGGTAAATCGTGCAATCGTCACCGACCTCCGCGGTTTCCCCGATGACGACCCCCATCCCGTGGTCGATGAAGACGCGCCGACCAATGGTCGCCCCCGGATGAACTTCGATTCCGGTCAGAAAGCGCCCCCAGTGAGAGATCCACCTTGCCGGCCAGTGCCAGCCCCGGATCCACAGGCGATGCGCGAACCGATGCAGCAAGAGCGCGTGCAAACCGGGATAGCAGGTCAACACTTCCCAGCGCGAGCGTGCCGCGGGATCGCGCTCAAGGATGACCTGGATATCTTCGCGAAGATGCGTGAACATGGGAACAAGTGTATTGGAGGGGCAGTCACCGTGCTGACGGGAGATTACTCAGCATCCGGACCCCTGTTTCGAAGTCGATTCAAGCCAGACTCGCAGATGCCTCGCAGAATGTGCAGCTCTGGCCGCGTCAGCGAAGTGCGTGCCAGCAGTCGCGCCAACCGCGGCATGAGGCGTTTGGGGCTGGCCGGGTCCAGGAAGCCGAGGGCTTCGAGCGCCCGCTTCGTGTGATCCAGCAAACCCTCGATCTCCAGCACCGTGGCAGGCTCTTCGGCCGGCGGCCCCGGAGGCAGTCTGAAACCGCCGAGCGCCTTGCGCCACTCCCAGGCAACGATCTGGACCGCTTGCGCGAGATTCAGTGAAGCATATCCGGACCAGGCAGGAAGGCTCAGCAGTGCGTCGCAACGATAGACCGTCTCGTTGTCGAGTCCATAGCGCTCGCTTCCGAAGACGAAGCCGACTCGCCGTCCCTGTGCCGCAGCTTGCGCGGCCAGTTCGGGAAGCCAGGAAGGATCGCGCAGCGGTGGGCCGAAATCGCGCACGCGCGACGAAAGGGCGACCAGCACCCCGCAGTCGCCCGCTGCCTCGGATAGCGTCGATGCCTGCCGTGCATCGCGCAGCACATCCTGCGCGCCACTCGCGAAGGCGATCGCTTCGGAACGCTGACGTACGTCCTCCCAGCGCGGCGCCACGAGCGCAAGGCTGTTGAATCCCATGGTCTTGATGGCCCGCGCAGCCCCGCCCACGTTACCTGGCTGACTGACATGCATGAGGACGAACAACGGTTGCGGGCCAGGCGGGCCGGCGCCGCCATCCAGCCCTCCGATAGAATCCAACGGCATTCGCTCTTTGAAATCCACCGACGTGCCCTCCTCGATCTGTTCCCGAGGCACCATTGTCGCGCGCCCGGGACCCCCGCCATGCATCCAATGATCAACGTCGCCGTTCGCGCAGCACGCGAAGCCGGCAAAATCATCAATCGCGCCAGCCTCGATCTCGATTTGCTGAGGATTTCGCAAAAGTCTGCCAACGACTTCGTCACCGAAGTCGACCGTGCCAGTGAACAGGCCATCATCGACATCCTGCTGAAGGCCTTTCCGCATCACGGCATCCTGGCGGAAGAGACAGGAACCACGCATGGCCGCCAAGGCGCCGAATACCAGTGGATCATCGATCCGCTCGACGGGACGACAAACTTCATTCACGGTATGCCGGTTTACGCAGTTTCGATTGCGTTGGCGCACCAGGGCGTCGTGCAACATGGCGTGGTTTACGACCCCTCACGCGACGAGCTCTTCACAGCCAGCCGCGGCGGCGGTGCTTTTCTCGACAACCGGCGCCTTCGCGTCTCGCGCCGCACCCAGATTGAAGATGCACTGATCGGCACGGGCTTTCCTTTCCGCAAGGACGACGATATCGACACCTACCTGGAGATGTTCAAGAAGGTGTCGCAGCGCTGCGTGGGCCTGCGGCGGCCAGGCGCTGCGGCGATCGATCTGGCCTACGTCGCGGCGGGCCGCTATGACGGATTTTTTGAACGTGGACTCAAACCCTGGGACATGGCCGCGGGGTCGCTGCTGGTTTCCGAGGCCGGGGGTCTGGTCGGGAATTTCACCGGCGAATCGGATTTCCTCGACACCGGCGAACTCGTCGCCGGCAGCCCCCGCATCTATGCGCAACTGGTCAGCATTCTCAAACCCTACAGCGCCTTCAACCCAGGGCAGGCATGACAGCGGATTGCCGCGACCCGCGCTGGTCGCGGCCTCAGTACACCAGCAGGTCGGGGTACAGGCGTCGCCAGAACGCGCAGCGATGCGCAGACGCCGCATCCATGGTTCCCATGGCGTGAGGATCGAGCCGCATCACGCTTGAGGCCGCGTCGAAACGTGGCCAGACGGGTGCGCCCTTCGCCACCGGCCGTCCATCGCGGACAAAGCTGGCCCAGTACTCCCGCATCCAGACGGCCAGTTGTGCCGAGTCGCCCTGTGGCACGGTTCCCGTGCGTGCATGCGTGTAATCCACTCCAGGAAAAAGATATGGCAGCTCGGCGCCATGCACGGCGCCGCGCGAGACTGTCGGGTCGGTGCCCACGGGCGGTGCGCCCGCGTCGGCAAAGTCGAACTGATAGACGGGGACGACCCGCGCGAAGCCCGCGCCCTGCGCCAGGAACAGACATTGCCCGATGTTGTAGACCGGCTGAAAATCGGTGAGCGCGTGTGCGAGCGCATCTTCCGCCGAGGGATAAGCGCGCAGTGGATATTCGCGCGCGACTTCAGGTGCATGCCTTCCGTACACCGTCTTCAACAGCGCTGGGTAGGTTGATGGCGTGATGTCCGCGCCGGCGCGGATGCCGTAGTCCACGTAGAGCTGTAGTTCGTCATCCATGCCGCCGAGCAACATCGGTACATGCATGAAATCTCCTTTTCTTACCGCGGCGGCGACGGCGCGCTGGCCACGGCCGCCAATGACCAGCGGCTGGAAGGCGGCGATGCGCGCGCCCTGGACGGTGACCTGTGCACGCAGCAGATCCGGCACGGGCTTGTCGCGCAGGCAACGCATCACGTCGTGCGTCGTGCCGCACCCCGCAGCCCTGGTGAAGGCATCCGCAAGCTTGCGCGCCGCTGCGAGGTCGGGCATCGGCCCGGTACAGGCGGCGCTTTGAATGATGGCGCGCTGGAACAACCCGGCGTTCTCGATTGGCCGCATGACCTGGGCGCAGACGCTTCCGGCGCCTGCCGACTCGCCTGCGAGGGTGACGCGGTGTGGATCGCCACCGAAGGCGCCAATATTGTGCTGAACCCAGCGCAAGGCCAGACGTTGGTCTTCAATACCGTAACCGTCCCCCTGCACCGCGGGAAACGCTCGGTGGTTCATGAATCCGAGGGCGCCGAGCCGGTAATTGACCGACACCATGATCATCGGACCGGTCCGCGCCAGTGCCTCGAGCGGATAGAGCGATCCAGCGCCGCCGACGAAAGCGCCACCGTGAATCCAGACCATGACAGGCAGCGGTCGATCGGATGCGGGAACACGCTGGACCACCACGTTCAGGAACAGACAATTTTCGTTGGTGCTCGACACCGGGCTGCCCATGCGCTCTGGTTGCGGGCAGTCGGCACCGTCATGCGTGGCCTCGCGAACCCCTTGCCAACGTGGCAAGGCCTCCGGGGGGGACCAGCGCAAGGCGCCGACCGGCGGGCGGGCATAGGGAACGCCCAGAAACGCCGTGACCCCATTACTGGCAACCCCGCGCAGCATGCCGGCTGGTGCGTCGACCGTGTCCGACGCGGGGACCGACAACGCGGCTGCCGACGCGTGCGGAACGCCGAGCAGCGTGACGGCGCCAACCCACAGCGTGCGCACCAGCAACCGGGCCATGCATGCCTGGAACATCCTGATTTTTGTCATAGGGCCTCTCTCGTGGTTTGATCAACCGCCAGAGATAAGGTTCCCGAATATGCGGTTGTTCGGGGTCAGTTTAGGCACCGCGTGCTCCCGGCATCATGATGCGGGACGGTGGGATGGCATGAACGTCGCGTGACCGCTCCATGAATGCCGCATGCCGCGATGAAAGCATTCCGCCATCAGCATGCTTGCCTTAATCCCGCATGAAATCTCCAGGACGTGCTGGAACCCTTGATCGATCACATTTATCTTCAAAGCCTTGGCAACAAGCGATGCATGGCCTGGGAAATCCCGCCGTCATTCGGGATCAACGGTCTGTGTTGTGCCGGGATACCCCCGGAAGTTTGTTACCTGCAGTTACCAAAGAGCCTGGAAAATTTTGACGATCTTTGTATGCTTACCAAACCCTTACTCGGCACGGTGACTGCCGACCACTGGCAGCGTGTCTGACGACTTCGGGTGGAATCAACCTCGCCAGGTCCGGCACCGCTCCACCATGCTCGACAAGCAAAGGAACGACATGAGCAACGAACCATCACACGCGCACATCACATTTCTGGGTCCCGTGCGCATCGCATGCGACGGTCAGGTGTTTGAAGCCAACGATAAAAAGGCGATCCTGCTCCTGTTCATCCTTGCCGTTCGCGGCGCGACAAGCCGGCAGCAAATGGCCTCGCTGCTGTGGCCAGGCACCGACAGCGAGCGGTCGCAGGGAAGCTTGCGGCTACGAATCCACAAGATCAATCGCATGTGTCCAGGCCTCATTCGCAGTCAACTCAATTCCATTTTTCTCGACCCGGCGGTAACGCATGACTTGGGATTTATTTCCACTAATGAAGAAATGACGCTCCAGGTTGCGCTGGATGCGCATCGTGGGCATCTGATCGCCGCTCTCGATTTTCCTGAAAACCCGCAGCTCAACGCGATCATCTCGCACTACCGGCAGCAAATCGTCAACAAAGCGACGACCCTCCTGTATTCGCACGCACGCCTGGCCGCGCTTGCGAAGAGTTATCGTGATGCCGTGTACTACCTCGAACAGATCCTGCTGCTGTCGCCGCGCAATGAAGCGGCATGTCGCCATTTGATGCGGGTGCATGTGCTGAACGGCTGCCGGGCCGCAGCGATTGAGACTTACGAAGCCTTCCGGAAAAATATGCGTGAGAGTCTCGGAATCGAACCCGACACCAAGACCAAGCGTCTACACATGGAAATCCTGACGCTGCAGCATGACGCCGACTACGCCGCCACCATACAGGCTGACCTCGACTCGACCATGATTTGAACCTCGGAATCCGCGACCTCGTGGGCACACGCCGGATCATCGACTGTGCGGTGGCCTTCGACACCCGCCGGGGGTTGGCGACGGGGTCGCGGCCGTGCGTGCTGCCGCAAGTGGGACGAGCAGGATCAAGACGCGGTGAAATTGCCGTATTTGTCCTGCGATGGATACGCAAAGCCACGACCCACTTCGGTTGATTTTTGCGCGCCGTCCACCGGGGTCACACTTTGCCCCTTGACGACCACCGCCTGCGCACGGGTTCCGGCTTCGTACGTGCTGCCGTATTCATGCGCATACGGGCTGGTCCGCGACGAAGCAGAAGAGGCCACCCTGGCACGACTGCCGGCCTTGCCCGTGGTCACGGTTTTTGGCCGGACCGCGGACCCGACTTCATATTCGCGAATCGAAGGGGTAGGCGCAAACCTGACGGTCTTTTTGACCTTGATGACTGATGCAGCGGCGAGCCGCTGCCGCACGCCCGGCACCGCCTGGATGTCTTTCATGAGCTGATCGTGAATCTCACCACGGACTTTGACAAGTTCCGCGCGTGCGGTGGACGCAAATTTGCGTTCGTTTGCGCTCAGGCCACTCGATTGTCGCGAGATCTCCGCCAATTCATTGACTCTTCGATCGATCGCAAGCGATGCCTCGTCCACTGCTCTGAGGTGCCGATCCGCGAGTGCGCCGATGGCATGGAGTTTGCCAACCGCCTTCGCTGCGAAAAACGTGGTGCCGTTGAATTTGAATCCGATCCGCCTCAGGATCCGGTTGTAATCTGGTTGCCTCCAGAAGCTGTTGTAAATATTTCTCAACGCCTCGACGTGGTGCGACCCCGATTGCGGGCCGCCGCATGCGTTGTTGTGCAGTGCACTCTCGACAGCAGAGGCAAGCCGCACCCGCACGAGCGCGTGGGCGCAAATCTGCCTGAACTCGTCGAGCGTCGGCAATTTATCCTTGGTAGGCACCAGATCCTTCCCGAAGCGTGATTCCGTTGCATAGTGTTTGAATTGATTGTCAGTCGACTGCGAATATGTCGCGTGCTGCAGACGATGGGTGAAATCAGTCATGGCGATAGTCCTTTTTCCGGTTGTTGGGTCGATGTTCATGGATGGATGTTGCCGCGAAGCGTCTGACTGCACATCGTGACGCCCGGTGCTGCGTGCCTGCATACAGCTGAGAGTCCCGGAAAACTACGCGGTTCCATGTGTATCCGGGATGCTGACGTTTTATTGCGTGTTCGCGCAGCACGCCAGATGCCACGCGACAAATCACATATAAATATGGCTCGCTTGACACTGATGACATCATTCCAATGATTCAATATGTGAACGACGGCGCACGGCGAAGATGCAATGGCCGAACGGCAGATGAATTTGCATTTGAGTTCACCACACGAGGCAATCATGACGAACGACAAGGAGCGTGCCGGTGTTTCCAGGCGCGCCATTCTCGGCACCGGCATGCTGGCGGCACTGGCATGGCCGCGCCGCAGCATGGCAGGCGACACGATCCGCATGCCATTCGAGGGCGGCGGGCGTGAACGCACGATGATCACCAACTATCCCGGCAAGGGTCCGATGATTCTGCAACGGACGCGACCTCCCCTTCTGGAAACCCCGTTTTCGGTGTTCGACAAGCAGGTGTTCACCCCAGTGGATCAGTTCTTTGTTCGCTGGCACTGGGGCGACATCCCGGATCAGATTGACCCGGCGACATTCCGCGTGCGGGTTTGCGGGCACGTCGGTCAAACGCTGGCGTTCACCGCGGATGACCTTATGCGCAGATTCAAGCATGTGGAACTCGCGGCGGTGAATCAGTGCGTCGGGAATTCCCGCGGCTTTTTCGAACCTCGCGTCACCGGCGCGCAGTGGGGCAACGGCGCCATGGGCAATGCGCTGTGGCGCGGCGTCCAGCTTCGCCACGTGCTCGACGCCGCGGGTGTCAAACCTGGCGCCGTCCAGGTCCAATTCGAAGGAGCTGACCGTCCCCCGTTCGCGGACGCGCCAAACCTCAGGAAATCGCTTGCCATCGACCATGCGCGTGACGGCGAGGTCATGATCGCCTGGGCAATGAACGGCCGCCAACTCACACGGGACCACGGGTTTCCCTTGAGGTTGATCGTTCCGGGCTGGTATTCGACATACTGGATCAAGATGCTCCAGAGCATTTGCGTCCTTGACCACGCTGACACCGGATTCTGGACGCGATCGGCCTACAGAATTCCGGACAACTGGCCTCGCGCGGCGATGCGGCCAGGGGACAGGAATGTCCAATTCGTTCCCATCAGTCGCATGGTGCCGCGTTCGTTCGTCACCAATCTGGATGATGGCGCGCATGTTCAGGCCGGGGAGGCACTGCAGGTGCGCGGCATCGCATTCGGAGGTGACAGCGGTGTGAAACGGGTTGATGTTTCCACTGACGACGGTGCCACCTGGATGCCGACGCGCCTCGGCGCCGACCACGGCAAATACAGTTTCCGACGCTGGAGCCTCCGGCTGAGGTTGCCCGCCGGCGCGCACACCCTTCAAGTCCGCTGCACGAACGCTGCAGGCCTGGCACAACCGGCTCAGGCGAACTGGAATCCAGGCGGATTCATGCGCAATGTGATCGAGTCGGTCAGCCTCCAGGCGTCCTCTTGAACATCCGCACGCCCATTCAACCCTGAAATGCACACAGGAGAAATCATGCATCCGGCCGCGCGCCTCGCCATCGGTCTGTGTATCGCCACCGCGACGTCCACTGCATCCCCAAGACCCGCCAGTGCCTTGACGCTGCATCCGGTCAGCATCAAGCCTGCGATCAGCGACAAGATTTTTCCGGGCGGTCCGGGGGCCGCGGCTGCCAATGCGTATTGCCTGGCCTGTCACTCGGTCGGCATGGTCATGAACCAACCGGACATGACGCGGGATGGCTGGCGCACGGAAGTCACCAAAATGCGCGACGCCTTCAAGGCGCCGATCCCCGATGACCAGATCGCCAATCTCGCAAACTATCTGTACGCGATCAAGGGCGCGGAACATGGCGCGCAGCCAGGGGGCGATGCATCCTGAAGAAACCGCGCCCGCGCTCCCGGCCGCGGGCGCTCGGTCACGTACCGTTACGCACGAAATTGCGGTTCAGCAACACTTCGGGTGCACCGCGCGGTGGCCGGAGGGTATCCTGCGTCGACGCGCGAGGCGCCGCCTGGATGAACGTCCACGCCGGTGCCTCCCCCAGATCCGTCCCATGCACACGAGTGGAGACCCCGGTGAATACGTTGCGGCCAACTTTCAAGATCGCCACCAAGATGTCACTCATGATGGGGGTGATTTTCCTTTTGTTCATCACTGCGATGATCATCAACTTCGCCGGCCTTCGCGCGATCAGCCAACGTTTCTCGGCATTCAACAACGGCAACGTCGTACTCGGCAGCAAGCTGAGGGATTTATACGCACAAGGGCTGCAAACTGGTCAGGCATTGCGCAATATCGTGCTCGACCCCGCGAACAAGATGGCCTATCGGAATCTTGAGGCAGCAAACACGGCATTCCAGCGTGATCTCCGCATGGCACAGGTCCTGGCGATGGACGACGCTGCAATGACTGCGAGCCTGTCTGAAATCCGCGTCCTGCGCGAGCGCGAAGACAACGTGGTCAATCAGGTTGTCGGCCTTGCCAAGACCGATCGGGCAGCAGCCACAGCAATGATCAACCAGAGTGACACGCCAGCCTGGCGACAGATCCGCTCCCGCTTGCTGCACCTGGTTCATGATCAACAGGCCCGAAACGTGGAGGCGCGCCAACAAGTTGATGCACTGGCCAGCGCGGCGAGGGTCTGGAGCGCGTCGGTGGGCATGCTGGCGATCGCGCTTGGGGCCTTGCTCACCTGGCTTCAGGTGCGTTCGATCACCCGCCCGATTGCCCAGGCAGTCAGCGTTGTCGAGCGCGTCGCCACCGGAGACTTGACGGTCAGGATCGACGTGCAGTCGAACGATGAAATCGGGCGCCTTCTGGCTGCGATGTCGGAAATGGTGCAGCGCTTGACCGCGACCATCGGTTCGGTCCGCGCATCGGCCCAGCAATTGCTTTCCGCATCCTCGCAAATTTCGGCCACATCGCAGAGCTTGTCGCAAGCGACGAGTGAGCAGGCAGCTTCCGTCGAGGAAACTTCCGCGACCATCGAGCAGGCGACCGCTTCGATCCGGCAGAACGCCGATAACGCACGTCTGACGGACACGATGGCGCAGCAGGCGGCGGGGCAGGCCGGCCATGGCGGGCAGGCCGTCCAGCAGACCATGACTGCGATGCGCGCGATTGCCGAGAAAATATCGGTGATTGACGACATCGCGTATCAGACAAACATGCTGGCGCTCAACGCCGCCATCGAAGCGGCGCGAGCCGGCGAGCACGGCAAGGGTTTCGCGGTGGTGGCTGCCGAAGTTCGCAAACTTGCCGAAAAAAGTCAGGCTGCGGCAAAGGATATCGGTGATCTTGCGGTGACGACGGTGCAGCAAGCGGAAATGGCCGGCAAATTACTGACGGACATGGTGCCGTCCATTGCCAAAACGTCCGATCTCGTGCAGGAGATCACGGCGGCTTCCGAGGAGCAGTCGGTCGGGATGCAGCAGATCAACCAGGCGGTGGGGCAGTTGAACGCGGTCACACAACAAAACGCATCCGCATCAGAGCAACTTGCATCGACTGCAGAGGAAATGAGCGCCCAGGCGCGTGCGCTGCAGGAACTCATCGCCCAGTTCAACATCGCTGATTCACAACGCACGGCCACTCCGGTTCAAGCTCGAAGCGGCACGGTGCCGCGCGCGGCAACGGCGGCACACGCGCCACGCAGCGCGGTTTCCTCAGACGAATTCGTCAGGTTCTGAACCGCCGAATGCCTTGCGGTTCGCGGGCGCGGGCCGCGGGGTCTCGCACGCATCGGCGGCCAACACCATGGCGTACCATCGTCATCATCCCCATCACAGAGACGCTTGATGACCGCCAACTTGCGCGTCGTACTCGCCAGCCGCCCGACGGGGGCTGTCGAGATGTCAAATTTCCGCGTCGAGCATGCGGCGCTGCCGGAGCCAGGCCCCGGACAGGTGCTTGTTCGCAATTTGTGGCTCTCCCTCGATCCTTACATGCGAGGCCGCATGTCTGAAGCGCGCTCCTACGTCGCGCCGGTTGAAGTCGGCGAGTGCATGCCCGGCGGAACTGCTGGCGAAGTCATCGCATCGCGAGATGCCGGATTTGCGGTAGGTGACCATGTGGTGGGAATGCTTGGCTGGCAGCAGTACGGCGTGGCGGAAGCCCAGGCACTGCGGAAAGTTGACAAGAACGGCTTCCCGCTGCAGGCGTTTCTTGGAACGCTCGGCATGCCGGGAGTCACGGCGTGGCACGGCGTGCAGGAGATCTGCAAGCCCGCGGCCGGGGAAACCTTCGTCGTTACCGCCGCATCAGGAGCTGTCGGCAGCGTCGCCGGTCAATTGGCGAAGGCCGCCGGGTGCCGGGTGGTTGGTGTCGCAGGGGGTGCCGACAAGTGCCGCCACGTCGTGCATGATCTCGGTTTCGACGCCTGCGTGGACTACAAGGCCGGACGCCTGCACGAAGACCTGGCGAGCGCCCTGCCCGACGGGTTCCATGCGCTGTTCGAGAACGTTGGCGGGCCGATTTTCGACGCTTTGCTCACGCTTGCCCGGCCGTTCGGCCGCATTGCGCTGTGCGGCTTGATTTCCGATTACAACGCGCTCGAACCTTATCGCCTCAAAAACCTGCGCGCTGTGCTCATCAATCGGTTGCACGTGCAGGGCTTCATTGTCTCGGACCATCCCGCAATCTGGCCGCAGGCGCTGCGCGACCTGGGGTCATTGGTGGTTGCCGGCCGCTTGCAGTCGCGCGAGACCATCGCCGAGGGGCTCATGGAGGCACCCGACGCGTTCATCGGCTTGCTCGCCGGGCGCAACCTCGGAAAACAACTCGTGCGGGTGTTTCCAGCGGCTGGTTGATGCGCCCGCGTCCCGAGCCGTGAACAAGTCCGGCTCGGTCTTTGTTCAGTCGCGGCTAGAACTTCACGAACTGCGCGGACGTTCCCGCCGGAACCGGAGTTCTCGCTTTGCTCGATTCCGGTGGACTGCGCAGCGCTCGCGGCGTTGATCTCCTCGACCGGATCCTTCGTCTTCGTGATCGCGGGCACCATCTGGCGCAGTAACGCACCCGCCAGTTTGCGCACTTCCGCTGCCACCACGGCAAAGCCTTTGCCATGCTCACCAACACAGGGAAAGACTAAGATCGGATGCGTAACTGCCAAACCAGGACAGCGCATGCCCATCCGTCAACCACTTCGCTTCGTCACCGCTGCAGCATGCATTCTTGCGCCGCTGCCGCAAGCATCGGCGTTCGATTTGAGCGGCCTGACAAGCCAGATCGGCGGCGCGGTCCAGTCGTTGCAACCGCAAACGGCACCGCCACCGCAAACCCAGAACGGCGCCGCGCTAGCGGCATTGAGTCAAGGCGAGGTCGGACGGGGACTGAAAGCGGCGCTTTCGCGCGGCGTCGACAGCGCCGTGAGCATCCTGGGACGTCCCGACGGCTTCAACGGCAATCCGCGTTGGCGCATTCCTCTGCCTCCGGGGCTCGAAAAGGCGGCCAGCGCGATGCGGATGGTCGGCATGGGTGCGCAAGCCGATGCGCTCACGGTGGCCATCAACCGCGCGGCTGAAGCCGCAGTGCCGCAGGGCAAGGCGCTTCTCGTGTCCGCAGTCAGGAATATGAGCATCCAGGATGCAAAAGGCATTCTGACCGGCGGCGACCAGGCTGCCACTGATTATTTCCGTCGCACCACCCATGACGCGCTGGCAGCAGCGTTTTTGCCGGTGGTGCATCGAGCCACGGTTCATGTCGGGCTGGCGCAGGCCTATGACCGTTACGCGGGTGAAGCAGCCCAATTCGGACTGGTGAATCGCGATGAGGCCGATATTGACCACTACGTCACGGAGCAGGCGCTCAACCGACTGTATCAGGCGATCGGTGAGCAGGAGAAAGCCATACGCGCGGATCCGGTCGGGGCGGGAAGCGCCTTGATTGCCAAGGTGTTCGGCGCGTTGCGTCCTTGAATGGGGATCCAGGGCGGCGACAAAGCCGACTTGAAAGCCGGACGAAAGTCAGCAATCGGGATCTCGTTTTGTGGTCGCGCACGAATATGCGCGCGAATCGCACACCAATGCGCGTTATTCGCGCATCTGCTGGACTGACGCGTTGAGCTAGATGAGGCACGCTTCGTAACATCGGTGCATGCAGGCGAAGCGCCTGAATTCTTCGCACCCGCCGCAAATCGCTCTCATGGAATACGCAGCATCCGGCAACAGCAGATTCGCCGCGGTGTCCCACTGGGCACGCAGCGATCGTCGTCGAGGCGTGCTGATGATGGTCGTCGTGACGGTGGGCTATGCGACGATCGCGGCGCTATCCAAGCTGCTGATGCAGCGCTGCCCGGTCGTGATGATCGCGTGGGCGCGGTACGCCACGCCTTTCGCGATGGGTGCCTCGGGGTTGTTTCGCACAGGTGAGTCGCCTCCTTGGCCTGTGCCTGACCTCGGCTGGCAGCTGCTGCGCAGCACACTGATGATTGCTGGCACGCTGCTCATCATGCTCGCTTACAAGGTCTTGCCCCTGGCGCAGACACTGACGATCAGCGCAATCCATCCGTTGCTATTGACGGCTCTGGCTGCCTTGTTTCTTGGCGAACGCGTAACGGCCGGAATGTGGGCCAGTGCCGCACTTGGTTTCGTCGGTGTGCTCGTCATCGTGCGGCCGGGCAGCAACATGTTCACGCCTGCCGCGCTGCTGCCGCTGGGAATGGCATGTACATATGCGGGATACATGGCACTAACGCGGCGACTCGCGAGGTGCCAGACCCCTGCTCGCTCACTCTTCTACGGCACCAGTGTTGGCACGCTATTGACCTCGTGCCTGCTCGTGCTCGACTGGGTCAAGCCTGATGTTCAGATGCTGAGCGCGCTGGCCCTGATCGGTGCGCTGTCGGCGGGCACCCACTGGCTGACGATAAAGGCCTTGAGAGCTGCGCCGGCATCGTTGCTTGCGCCAATCTCGTACGCGCAGTTGCTGTGGTCGGTCGCCTTCGGCGCGCTACTTTTCGGTGAAATTCCCGATGTCATCACGCTGACCGGAATGGGTGTGGTCGTGGCAGGCGGCCTCTTACTCAATGCGACGCAGCGACACGCAGCCCCTTGCGCTTCTTTTGCAAACGCAGCGCCGCATCGCGTGAGTTCGCCGCGCAACGACACCTGACGCCATGGCACAAAAATCCAACGACTGCGGCTGCGACAAGATCTTGCCACTCGTGGTCATCGATGGCATGACTGCCCTGCCCCTCGGGCGAATCCCGCGCGCGCCGGTTGCCCCAGCCTGCGTGCCGCTTCACAAGCGCAACAGAAATGGATTGCATGAGGCGGTCATTGGGTTATGCACGCGGTTGGTCCGCGTATTGCTGCAGCCGTATGAAACGAACAGTGAAAGGACACGACATTGATCAATGGTTCAACCCAGCTCATACCGCATATCGGTTATCCGACGGAAGCGTTCCGTGCACCCATGATCTACAACCCATGGTTCGCGAGCAAACAGATCAACGCAATCGTGGTTCCAATGGGCGTGAAGCCGAAGGACTTCGCCTCGACACTGACCAGCATTTTTGCGATGACCAATGTTCGAGGCGCCTTGATCACGATGCCTCACAAGGTTGAGGCAGCATCATTGGTGGACTCACTTTCGGTCACCGCAAGCATCGCTGGCGCCTGCAATGCCATTGCCCGCAACCCTGACGGATCGTTGACGGGCGATCAGTTTGACGGCATTGGCTTTGTTCGCGGCCTGCGGCGCAAAGGCGTCGAGCTCACCGGCGCACGCGCTCTCGTCGCAGGCTGCGGCGGCGTTGGATCAGCCATTGCGGCATCGCTCGCCGCTGCTGGAGTCGACGAACTCCACCTCTTCGATCTGGATCAGCAAACCCGTGAGCACTTGTCACAGCGCTTGCGAACACACTACCCGCATCTGCGCGTCGTCGCAGGCTCAACGGATCCAGATGGCTTCGACCTGGTGTGTAACGCCACCCCTCTGGGCATGCACGACGAAGACCCGCTGCCATTTGATGTTTCAAGGCTCGCACCCTCCACATTTGTCGGCGAAGTGGTGATGAAACGTGAAATCACGCCACTACTTGCTGCCGCGCGCAGCCGTGGATGTCGCTACCAGATCGGCACCGACATGCTGTTCGAAATGATTCCCGCGTATCTGGAGTTCTTCGGCTTTCCTGAAGCGACACCAGAGGAGCTGCGCGCCGTCGCAACTCTGCAGTACTGAAACCGGTCATCTCCAGGGCAGAGTGATGAGCTGCCACTTTGCATGGCCCGATCGTCTCGGGCCTTTTTTCTCACCGGAAAAAGGCGCTATCGTCATGTCTTTTCAAGGGGATTCGGAATGCCGACTATCGAGTATGGGCCACCATTAAGCTTGGCCGACGCCAGGCGTATCGTCAATGCCGCGGAATTTGAGGCCGAAAAGCAGGGATGGGCGATGGTGATCGCGGTGTTCGACAGCACTGGCCATCTCGTCGTCCTGAACAAAATGGACCACGCCCAGTACGGCAGCATCGAGCTGGCGCAGGCAAAAGCACGGACGGCGACCCACTTCAAACGTGCGACAAAGCTCTTCGAAGACGCCATCGCCCAGGGTGGGTTGAGCTTGCGTCTACTCTCTGCTCCCGACTTCTGCCTGTTTGAGGGCGGTCTTCCACTATGGCGCGACGACAAGCTCGTCGGCGCCATCGGAGTATCGGGCGCGAGCTCGAACGAGGACGGGATTATTGCTGCGGCGGGGGCCCGCGCCTTGCAAGGCTAATACACGATTATCCAAGCTGCCGTAGCGCAAATGCGCCGGATGCAAGCTGCTCACGCAGGAATTGCACGCAGACGCGAACCTTCGCTGATTGACTCGGACGCACCGTGCTCGCAGCCCAGAGCGACGTAGGTTGCGACCATTCCGGCAGGACTTGACGCAACCGCCCCGCGCGTATGTCGTCACTGATGTCCCATCCTGCCTGGAGCAAGATGCCATGCCCGTCTCCGGCCCAGCCGCGCACGATTTCGGAGTTGTTGGATGAGAGCCTCGCGGTGACCTTGACACTTCGCGCCTGATCTCCACGCATCAGACGCCATACTCCGAACGCCTGATTGCGATCGCGCAGCACCAGACAGTCGTGCCGCGCGAGATCAGCGAGATCTTCCGGCGTCCCATGTGTGTCAAGATACGCAGGAGAGGCGCACAGTACACGGGGACTCTCCGCAAGTCGATAGGCGACCAGATGTGGTTCGTCCACTTCGCCGATACGCACATCGAGATCGACGTTTTCGCTGAGCAGATCAACGCGACGATCAACCGCGTCCAGCGTGATCTCGAGGGCGGAGTGGCGCCGCGCCAGCAGCGACAGAATCGGTCCGATATGTGTGCGTCCCAGCCGGAAGCTTGTCGTCACGCGCAAAGGTCCTCGAGGCTCGGCGCGGCCGCCGGCGACAGCCTCCCCCATCTGGTCAACACCGTCGAGAATGCGCTGCGCCGAAGCATAGACGTGCTCGCCTTCTTCGGTGACCGTGACTCGACGCGCGGAGCGATGGAACAACGCCACCCCTAACTCGCGCTCCAGTATCGCAATGCGCTTGCTAACGTAGGCCGGAGACATGCCGAGCTCGGTCGCAGCGGCGGTGAAGCTCGCGTTACGTGCCGCGAGGCAGTACACACGCAAATCGGCGAGCTGGATTTTGAGCAACACGTTTCGTGAATTGAAAGTCAACGCACTGCGCGTTGTTCCCTATTCGAAGCAACCCTATATTAATCGACAAATTGCGAGGGATCGCGATCGCGCCACCATGATCCACCGTCGCGCGAACCGCGCTCCCACGTTCCCATCGCATGACCGGAGGTGCTATGGATTTTGCATTGACAGACGAACAACGCATGATGATCGACACGGTGAGACGCTTCATCCGAGCCGAATTGGCACCGCTGGAGCAGGCTGTGGAAGATAGCGGCGAGCTTGACCCAGGTGAGGGCCGGCGCCTGTGCGAGGCGTCGAAAGCGCTGGGTCTATATGCGCTGAACATGCCAGTCGAATTCGGTGGCGGGGGATTGAGTGCAGTCGATCGCATGCTCTGTGAGGAGCAGTTTGGCCATACGAGCGATATTCTCATAAGAAGAGCTTTCGGCAACGTCTACGAACCGCTACTGGTCTGCCGTGGCGCCCAGATCGCGCGGTGGCTGCTGCCGACGGTACGCGGTGAAAAGACTTGCTCGATCGCCATGACCGAACCCGGTGCCGGATCCGATGCGCGGAGCATCAAGACCCGCGCCACACGGACAGCCTCCGGCTGGATCCTCAACGGCAGCAAGCATTTCATCAGCGACGGCGATTGGAGTGACTTTTTTCTCGTCTCGGCGCGAACGGAAGGTGGTGCCATCTCGATGTTCATGGTCGACAAGGGCTTGCCCGGCTTCGGCATCGGCAAGGATCAAAAAATGATGGGCCTGCGCGGCACACAACATGTCGAGCTGTCTTTCGAGGATGTCGCTCTCGAGCCGGTTTCCCTGCTCGGCGAACCCGGGCAAGGTTTCAAGCTTGCGATGGAGGCACTCAATGTCGTGCGGCTGGCGCAAGTGGGAGCCCGCGCTGTCGGCAAGGCGGCGCATGTCCTCGAATTGGCAGCAACATACTCCGCGGATCGGCATCAATTTGGCCAACCGATCGCAAACTTCCAGCTGGTCCAGCAAATGCTGGCCGACAGTGTCATCGACATCAACGCGGCGCGACTTCTGGTGCTGCAGGCGGCATGGATGATTGATACGGGATCCGACGCGCGCGACCAGATCTCGATGGTCAAGGTGCATGCCGCCGAAATGCTGGGGCGCGTCGTCGATCGAGCGGTACAAATCTTCGGTGGCATGGGCTATTGCAAAGAATTGCCGGTCGAGCGCTACTACCGGGACGCACGCATCTACCGGATTTTCGACGGCACATCGGAAATCCACCGCACCGTCATCGCCAAGAGTCTGCTCAAGCGTGGCGCGACGCTGTTCGATCTCCACCGTTGAGGGTTCAGCAATGCGATCGAAGTTTGTCACACCAGAAGAAGCCGCCGCCATGATCGACGACGGAGATACCGTTGCACTGATGGGCGGCGGCGGCGGTCTGATGGAAGCGACCTGCCTGTTCCAGGCCATCGAACACCGCTTCCTGCGCACTGCTCGTCCCCGCGATCTGAGCGTGGTCCATGCGCTCGGGATCGGCGACAAGCAGGCGCAGGGCATGAATTGCTTTGCGCACGAAGGACTGGTGCGCAAAGTTATCGGAGGTCATTGGGTCTGGTCACCACGCATGCAGCAATTGGCCCGGGATGAAAAAATCGCTGCCTATATTCTTCCAGGGGGCGTCTCATCGCAGCTGCTGCGCGAAATTGGCGCAGGACGCCCAGGGCTTGTCACACATGTCGGCCTTGGCACTGTCTGCGACCCGCGCCAAGGGGGAGGACGCATGAATGCCTGCGCGAAGGAAGATCTCGCCGAGTTGATGACCCTGGATGGCGATGTATACCTCCGCTACAAGCCTTACGTCGTCGACATCGCGCTTGTGCGGGGCTCGATCGCCGACGAGGATGGCAACATCAGTTTTGACCATGAGGCTGCCGATCTGGATGCCCGCGCCATCGCGCTGGCAGCGCGCGCATGCCGCGGACGGGTGATCGTGCAGGTTCGTGCGCGCGTGCCACGCGGCGCCCTCGGCGCGCGCCAGGTCCGTATACCCGCAGCCTGGGTTGATGCCATCGTCGTAGACCCGGGTCAGCGCACCAGCTACGACATCAAATTCGATCCTGAGTTGACAGGGGAACTAACCGGACCAGCCCGGCTAGCGGTGCCCCGGCGCTTGGCAGAACAAGTTGATGAGGCATTCAATGCGCGCCATGCGATTGCAAGACGGGCCGCGTGCGAACTGTTCGAAGATGCCGTCGTGAACTACGGCGTTGGTATTCCGGATGCCGTCGCCAGGCTCGTCGCGATGCGTGGGGAACTCGATCGGATTTACCAAACAATCGAGCATGGCATCTACGGCGGCACCTTGCTCGATGGCTCTCTGTTCGGCTACGCGTGCAACCCCAGCGCTATCCTGGATGCGCCGACCCAGTTTGACTTTTATGCCGGTGGCGGACTCGACATCGCGATGCTCGGGTTCGGCGAGTTCGATGCCTATGGGAATGTCAATGTATCCAGGCTGGATGGACGAACTGTCGGGCCGGGAGGCTTCATCGACATCGCGCAGAATGCGCGCAAAGTCGTGTTTTGCGGCACCCTCGCCGCCAAGGGCGTCGAGCTTGTTACTGGTGACGGCAGCATGCGCATCACTCGGCAAGGCCAGGTTTGCAAGTTGGTCAAGAACGTCGAGCAGATCACTTTCAGCGGAGCCCAGGCCCAGCTGCGCGGCCAAGAAGTTTTGTATTTGACGGAACGCGCGAGTTTTCGCCTGACGCCAACCGGCGTCGAATTATTCGAGATTGCCCCGGGCATTGATCTGCAGCGCGATGTACTCTCCCAGATGGGATTCCATCCCCGGCTTGCAACGACGATTGATGTCATGCCAGCGTCGCATTTTCGCATTGAGGACGACGGCTGTGGCTCGCTGTCGCGTCGTGACTGAGACGCCGGGACGGAGCGTGCTGACGCTGCCTGGTCCCGAGCCCTGTCTATCACTGCAGAATCGTTCCGAATTGAACGTGGGGCTGTGACAGCGTCCAGCCAGAGCCTCTTCGTGCACGGACTGCAACAGACATCGCCACACCGACATTCGCTCGACATACGCGCGAAATGCGCGCGCGATGGTGCGCTATTCGCCCGATTCTTTCCAGGCGCGCGCCCGCGGCGCCGACAGCACCGTTACGCTGGCGGCGTGGGTTGGATGGGGACGCTTTTCCGCCGCTCACGTCGTCACCACACAAAGAGGAGACACGCATGGAGACCTTCAGCGTTGCCGTCATTGTTGGCAGCCTGCGACATGAATCCAGCAACCGCAGACTTGCCGATGCACTCGCTCGACTTGCCCCAGCAAACCTGCTTTTCGAGCAGATCGACATCGGTAACTTGCCACTGTTCAATCAGGACGCCGAGCGGACGGATTGCCCGCCTGTTTCCCACTTTCGCGCGGCGGTGCAGCATGCGCATGCTGTCGTGTTCGTTACTCCCGAATACAATCGGTCGATTCCGGGGCCGCTGAAAAATGCGATCGACCAAGGCTCTCGCCCTGCGGGACAGAGCATATGGGCCGGCAAGCCAGCAGGCATCCTGGGCATCAGTCCGGGACCTCTTGGCACGGCTCCTGCCCAGCAGCATCTGCGCAACGTGCTGGCGTGTCTCGACATGCAAACGATGGCGCAACCAGATGTCTACCTCCAATACAAGGAAGCCATGTTCTCGATCGATGGCCAGATCGGAGACTCCGCGCGCCCACTGCTCGAACGCTGGATGGCAGGCTTTGCGCGCTGGGTTGCATGGCATTCCCATTCCCATTCCGATTGCGTGCAGGCCGAACAATGAAGCTGAACGCTTTGCAGGCACTCGTCGCCGCCATCGAGGATGGCAGCTTGCGAAGAGCCGGGAAACGCCTGGGCTATTCCCAGCCGGCACTGACCAAGATGATCAAAGACCTCGAACTTGAACTCACCGCACCCCTCCTGGTGCGAAACACCCGCGGAGTGGTTCCAACCATTCAGGGAAAACTCTTGTTCGAGCACGCCCGTCGCGTCAAACAGGAGATTGACAACGCGACACAAAAAATCGCACGACTCGGCGGATCAATATGCTGCGAGGTGAATATCACCTCCGTCCCGGTTGCCCTCATGCTGCTGGTACCGGAGGCGATGCGAACATTCGCGCCAGAATTTCCCGAGGTGCATTTGCGTGTCAACGAGGAACTATATCTTGAGCAACTGCAGCAACTGCGCTCGGGCGCCGTCGACATCGCCGTCGGCGGTGCTCCACCGAATCTTGCGCAGGGCGAATTTCATGTCGAGGAACTGATGTCGACGACGATGATTGTGGTCGCTGGAAAGGGCAGCAGGCACGCACGATCACGCAGCTTGCACGACCTCGCCAATGCCAAGTGGGTAGACATCAATACCGCCACGGACAGTGGCTACACAAAAGATTTCTTCAAACGCTGGGACATACCCGCCCCTCCGATCGGCGCAGTGGTGAATTCCACACTGGCGCTACTTGCGCTCATCGCGACCGGCGACTACGTGGGCTTGGTGCCTGAGCAAATCATGCACCATGCCTTGGCGAGCGGTCAGATTGAAAGCGTACCCATCAAGGAAACCGGACTTCCAATTCGCATTGATGCCATCGTACGCGCGAGCAATCACGTCACCCCGGCGGTGCGCCACTTCATTGCGCAACTGCATCGCGCTGCAAAGCGTTACGGATACTGCCAACAACCTCGCGCATGGGCCGCCTGATGCCCATAAAATAATTCGCTGATCCGGATCAAGCCGTTCGGCTCATGCCTCGACGATTTGGGGGTTACCAGCTTCGCTGGTAACCCCCGGCTTTGATTACTTCGAGAGCTTCGAAGCGCTGGCCGGAAATTCCTTGATCACGACCTGTTTACCACTCTCGACCTTCACAATGTAGCTTTGGCGGATGATATCGCCATTCGGCTCGTAGCTCAGATCCATCAAAACACCTGGGTTTTCCTTGGCGCTCAGTTGCATATGATGCAGTGCGTTTGCCAAAGCCTGCGAATCAAACTTGCCCAGCTTAACCGTCGCGGCTTTTACCGTCTGCATTGCAATGTAGCCCTTGAAGCTATTCTGATCCGGAACCGCGTGGTATTTATTCTGATAATCCGCTACAAATTTTTGCACCAACGGCGATTTCGTTGCTGTCGTCAAACCAACCTGACAATAAACACCGTCGGCGGCACTCTTTGCAAGCGAGATCACCGAGGGGTTTGCAAGCGATGATTGACCGACAATCGGCTTTGCGAAACCATACTTACGCAACTGCACAAGGAAGCGCGCGTCGCCACCTTCATTCAAATAAAGAAAAAGCGCATCAGGCTTGCTACCTTGCACTTTCAGGATGGCGCTAGTGTAGTCGACCTGCCCTTGCTCAACCGGGATATCGGTGACCACGCTGGCGCCAAGCTTCTCCAAATCGGCGCGGATACTGTCACGGCCGTCTTTACCGAAATCATTGTTGACCCAGACCAGTGCAACCTTCTTGGCATGCAAATCCTGCGTCAGGAAACTCGCAACAGACGGCATCGACTGCGCTTGATCAAGCGAGGTACGAAATACATAACCATTACCTTGCGCAGTGATGTTGTTGGCTTCTGCACCGACCAGATCCGGAATCTTCGCCAAAGCCGCCTGTTTTTCGCTGATGATCACCGAACCCGAAAATCCCGGCCCGAGAATTGCATAAGCGCCATCGTCGGCAGCCTTGCGGATCAATGCGCTCGCCACGCTTGGGTTCGACTGCGTATCAAAATCGCGGAATGCGATCTGGCGCCCCAAAATTCCGCCGCTGGCGTTGATTTCTTTCACGGCCATCTTCGCGCCGTTGTCGAAATTCGTTCCAGAAATCGCCCCGGCTCCCGACAATTCCTCCACGGCATCGATTTTTACCGTCGGCGCTGCAGATGCCACGTGCAAGACGCCGCCATGCGCGACCACTAGGGACGCGGTCAACGCTGCGAATTTCAGATATTTCATGCGAATCTCCTCTTCCTATGAGTTGTCAATATTTATAATCTGTTGGCCATAGCGTCAACGACCATCCCAGACAAAGAGTGTGCGGAACATCACATTGATTTTCATATGCGATCATCCGCGCATCCAGAACACAATTATCGTAAATTTATCATCGAATAGGATCAGTTAAAACCCTTATACGTATTTTTTATCGCGCCAGGAATGAGCGATCAAGGCGGCCGCACGGTGATGCGAGCTCATTATTGCGTTGTACTACACCGTATTTTTTCATTAGCACACATCCCAAGCAAGGCTCCGCCTTGTCGCTGTGCAACATGCAAGTGTCTGACGGCTTGTTCGATTAACAAAGTGAGCCTACTGCGCATCGGCATAACGTCGGACGCGCTGGCCGGTGGCTGGCGCTACGCTGTTCGAAAGTGACGCTGCGCTGGAGCAGGTTGAAAACCGACCATGAAACTAAAGCACCTTCCCAGTTTGCTTTCAATCGAACTGGAACAACTGGCGCGCACTTTCGAACATCAGCTGATGGCGGTCTTCCGGGGAAAACATGCGCTCCCAGCGCCGCAGCATCGGACCGAAATCAAGGCGGAATGGCGCCTTGAGATAAGGCCAGTCCGAGGCCCAGATGCAGTGCTGCACGCCAAATGCCTGCACCAGCGCGTGGATGTATGGTTCAACATCGTTAAACGGAAACGGAGACGCGGCAAACTTGGCCTCCCCAGAAAGCTTGACAACCGCCCGACGCTCCCGACCGAGCGCAAGCAGCGTCGCAAACCCCGGCTGCGCGAGTCCGCGCGATACGACGGGCCGACCGCAGTGATCGAACATCAAACGCAAGTCAGCAATACCGTCGATCAGAGGCAGAAGTTCGGCCAGCTGGTCACCCTCGATCTGGAACTGCGCCCACATGCCAAGCTCGGCGAGTCTCCGCAACAGCGGCACCATGCCGCCGTAGTGCGCGACGCCGTAAATCGCCGGATTGAAGGCGAGCCCGATGACGCCTCGCGCCTTCAACGTCGCCAGCGTCTCCAACGGGACATCCAGGGGAAGCACCGCGATGCCCTTGAATTTACCGCGTCCAGTGTCGAGCGCATGCAGCAGACAGCTGTTGTCGACGTTGTAGCCTGAGTTCGGCCCGACCAGCAGCGCATGCGTCACGTTGAAGCACGCCATAACCTGCTCAAAATAGTCCTGCCCGCCGACCTCCTGGCCTTGCGGACGATAGGTGACGTCCGGCGCGTAGGGAAAATGCGCAGGATCGAGCAGATGACAATGGGTGTCGATTTTTGCCTGGTCGAAGACGTTCATGGCAGTACTGGACATCGCGTTCAGAACGTCGCAGCCAACGCTGCGCGCAGCGCAGCGTTGATGCTGGGCTTCACCCCGAACCACAGTTCGAAACCGCGCCTGGCTTGATTGAGCAACATGCCTAGCCCGTTTACGGTGACATTGCCCCTTGCGCGCGCCGCGGCAAGGAGCGGAGTCTCCAACGGAATGTAAATTACATCGGAAACCAGCGCGGAACGCGGCAGTCGATTCAACGGTAGATCCAGCGCTGGCTGACCGTGCATGCCCTGGTTCGTGGTGTTGATGAGCAGGGCAACATCGGCAATCGCCTCCGCCCGAACGCTCCAGTCATGCACTTCAACCGCCGCACCAAATTCTGCTGCGAGCGCCTCGGCCTTGCCCCTGGTCCGATTGAGTAGTCGGATACGCGAGGCGCCTTCGTCGAGCAGGCTGAGCACGACGGCTCGCGCAGCCCCGCCAGCGCCAAGCACAGTGATGGGCCCGTCCGTTGCGCGCCAGTCAGGCTTGGCATCACGCAGCGATTGCAGGTAGCCATAGCCGTCAAAGTTATATCCGGTCAGTGCTCCATCGGACCCCGCCACCACGGTATTGACTGCGCCCATGCGGCGGGCCAGCGGATCGACAACGTCAAGCAACGACATAATCGCGACCTTGTGCGGAATCGTGACATTGCAGCCAGCAATGCCAAGTGACCGCAAGCCACGCACCGCATCATCCAGCGCGTCCGACTTGACGGGAAACAACCCGTACGCCGCCTGAAGGCCATGTTCGCGTATCCAAAAATTGTGAATGACAGGCGACCGCGAGTGCGCAACTGGCCAACCCAGCACGCCAGCAAATTTGAAGGTTTTTTCCATATTCTCTCCAGGTCAGGCTTCGCGCGCAGGTGGAAGCTCACGCCGCGCGGGGCCGGTGTAGGTGTAGGGGATTTCCTTCGGCATTGGCCCCTTGATACGGGCGCCTTGCTGCTTTTGCTCCCATGCGTGCGCCAGGATCCCGACCGAGCGTGACAAAATGAACAAACCACGGCCGAGTTCGGGTTCGAAGCCCAGTTCGCAAAAAATGACTGCGGTGATGCCGTCGATATTCATCGGAATATGGCGCCCCTTGGCCACGGCCAGCGCAGTCTCGACCGCGCGGCCGATCGCTGCAAAGCGGCCGCTGACCACGCCATCGGCAACCGCCCTTTCAACGAGCCCGAACAGAGGCGCGGTGCGTGGATCGACTGGATGGAAACGGTGGCCAAAACCGGGAATGATCTTGATACCGGCGGCCCGCCAACGCGCGAGCACAGCCTCTGTCGCACGCGCAAAATCACCGTCCAACGATTCCGAGGCAATGTCCAGGTAGAGCTGCATGCACTGCTGGCCGGCGCCGCCATGCACGTCATCAAGCACATTGATCGCGGACGCCATCGCTCCATTGACCGGCAGACCGCAGCTCACCGCCATGCGCGAAATCGCAATTGACGGCGCGTGCGGACCGTGGTCGACGCCAGGCACCAACGCCGCTTCCAGCAGATCTGATTGCGCGCGGCTTGGCAACTCTCCCCGCAACATGAGCCAGATCATGTCCGGAAAACGCGCCCGGCCAATCAACTGCTCAACAGGATAACCGCGAATTGCGATTTTTCCGGGATGGATGTCGATGATGGATGTCGACCACCAGTCAGAAGCTTTTTGCAACCTGTCCGCTTCGAGGTTTAATTCCATCGTGTACTCCTCACGCCTCAAGTGCGGGATCGTAAAAATCGCCGAACAGCTCGGCATCGGCTGGGCGATCTTCCTTGATCGGCAGCGAGACCCATGTTGTATTCATGTAGTGCTTCAGGTGCACATTCTCCGATACGACGTTGCCGCCCCATGTGCCGCAGCCCAGGCTCGACGTCATCGGCATGCCATTGTTGAACGCGCCGGCGTTGGCCTTGGACTGTGGCTGGCGCACCATGATTCGGCTTACCGGAGCCGCCAGCGCGAGGCGGTGGATGTGCTCTGCACTAAAGGAGTAAATGCCGCAGGAATGGCCCTTGCCGCCAACTTCGTAAACCCTCCTCATCATGTCAAGGGCTTCTTCAAAGTCAACGTATGAGTAAACCGCCAGAAGCGTCGTGAGCTTCTCGCGTGAAAAAGGATGCTGGCGTCCGATTCCATCGCCATGCACAACGATGAATTTGCGGTCATCGGGTATGGTGAACCCCGCCGCGCGCGCCAATTGCTGGGGTGCGACTGCCACCGTGTCGGGGAGCCGGTGACCTTCGTCATCCCACATGACGCGGCGCAGCGCGTCCTTCTCCGCTTGCGATGCCATGTATCCGCCTTCGACTTGCAGTTGGCACAGCATGGCGTCAAACACGGTTGCTTCAATGATCAAATTGCCATCCGCCGAGCAACCCGAGCCAAAATCCGATGTCTTGGATTGACGCGTGTTGCGCGCCGCCTCGATGATGTCGGCGGTTTCGTCGATGATCATGGTCGAGTTGCCGGCGCCGACACCATAGGCCGGCGTCCCCGAGCTATATGCAGCGCGTACCATCGGCTGCCCGCCGGTGGCGATGACCAAATCGGCGCGGGCCATCAGCGCCTGCGACATCGGAATGTTGACCTTGGTCAGGCATTGCAGCAGATCGGGTGGTGCACCTTCGCGCTCAAGCGCCTCACGCATCAACCTCACGGTCTCGAACGATGTATTCTTCGATCGCGGGTGCGGAGAAAAGATCACGGCATCGCGGGCCTTGATCGCGTAGATGGCGTTGCCGGCCGGCGTCAGATCAGGATTTGTCGTCGGCACGATGCAAGCGATCACGCCTACTGGTTTGCCATACTTTGCGATTCCCTTCTCCGGAATTTCCTCGATGATGCCAACGCTTTTCTGGCGTAGCGCGTCGCGCAGAACACCGCGAATCTTCATGCGTTTGTTCATTCGACTTTCCGGGTCGCCGAGGCCGCTCTCGGCGACCCCCTCGTCGACCAGCCGTGTGAAAGTCGCCTTGTTGGCCACTGCCCACCCGATCGCCTGGCACAAGCGATCGACCCGAGCTTGATCGTATGTTTCGATGATTGCCAATGCCACGCGAGCACGCTCGAACGCCATGTCGAGTTCAATCTGCTGCTCTTCGGTAATGCCCTTGTTGATTGGGGATCCAAGCATTCTTGATTATCTCGCGGTCGATGAATCGTTCAATGTCGTGCGACGCTGCGCTTCAGCGCCGCACAAAGGGATTGACCACGTCAAGTTCCGACGACAGCCAGACGCATTTTGTTTCGAGGTATTCCCGTATCGCGTCGACACCCGACTCGCGCCCGATGCCGGATCGCTTGTAGCCTCCGAAGGGCGAGGTGTAGCTCGTGGCGCGGTAGTTGTTGACCCAAATGGTGCCAGCTTTCACGCGCTCGATGACGTAGAGTGCGCGCTGCAGGCTCCGGGTCCAGACGCCTGCTGCCAACCCAAACTGCACATCATTGGCGATGCGCACCGCGTCGGCTTCATCGTCGAACGGAATCACCGCCAGGACCGGCCCGAAAACCTCCTCTTGCGCAATACGCATACGGTTATCGACGTCAACGAAAATCGTCGGCTCGATGAACTGCCCACCGCCGAACTCGCGCCGCGCGCGCCCACCGAGCACGCAGCGCGCACCCTCGGCCCTGGCGATCTCGATGTAGGACATAATCTTTTCGAACTGCGGACGCGTCGCGATTGGTCCGATCTGCGTGCTCGCATCTGTGGGATCGCCAAGGCGTGCTGCTGAAGCGAACTCGACCAGCCGCTGCACAAAGGCATCGTGAATGCTGCGTTGCACCAGCAGGCGCGAGCCGGCTTGGCAGGTCTGCCCGGCCGCGGCGAAGATGCCGCTGACCGCGCCGAGCATGGCCCGCTCGAGGTCGGCATCGTCGAAGACGATATTGGGCGACTTGCCGCCCAGCTCCAAGGTCACCGTCTTCAGGCCGCGCGCGGCCGCCTCGTAGATTTTCTGTCCGGCGATTTCACCACCGGTGAACCCTATGTGCGCGACGTCCGGGTGATTCACCAGCGGAACGCCCACTTCTTCCCCAAAACCGGTCACGACGTTGACGACGCCCGGCGGATAACCCGCTTCTGAAAACAAAGCGGCAAATTCAAGCATCGAAGCTGACGTGAACTCCGAGGGTTTGATCACCACCGTGCAGCCAGCCGCGAGCGCCGGGGCGAGCTTCCAACTCGTGAGCGTCAGTGGTGAGTTCCAGGGCGTGATGATCGCCACGACGCCTTTGGGCTCATGGCGCGTAAACGCCAACACACCTGCCTTGTCAGTCGGGATGACGTCCCCCTGCACCTTGTCGGCCAGCCCGGCGTAGTAATGAAAATACTCAGCGAGGTAATTCACCTGAGTGAGAACCTCAGCTGCCACCTTGCCATTGTCACGCTGCTCGATGCGTGCAAGTCGCGGTGCGTGCGCGACGATCAGCTCAGCCACGCGGCGAAGCAAGGCGCCGCGACGTGAAGCACTGAACGTTGGCCACGGCCCGTCTTCAAAGGCGAGCCTCGCCGCACCGACCGCACGATCGACGTCGGCCGCGGAACCGCGTGCAATCAACGCCCAGTCCTTGCCTGTGTAAGGATTCTGCGTCGGGAAATAGTCCGCGACGATGGGAGGCGTTGGCGCGCCGTTGATGTAGAGCTCGTAACGCGGCAGCATTTCAACTTGTGACATATCTATCCAGTGTGCAAAGCGTCCATCACCGGGCTGGACGCGTCAGGCTCTGTGCAGCGCACGCGTGAGCACGTCAACCACCAAGCGCAGATCATCGATCGGCACCTGCCCCGGTGCGGAAGCCAGATCCCCCACCGCGAAGCTGACACTGGAGCCGAACATCCAGCCAAACATGCGCGTCAAGGCGCCATATCCGCCCATAGACATCGTGATCAGTGGCAACTTCACAAGGCGCGAGCCCTGCAAGGTGGCGTTCAACAGGGTCAATACGTCCTCGAGGGTCTGCGGCATGACCGCCACCTTCGCAAGGTCGGCGCCAAGGCTTTCAGCAGCACGAAATTTGCCCACGATGTCATCAGCCGCCGGGGTGCGCTGAAAATCATGAAACGACGCAATGAGCTGGACGTCGTGGCGGTGCGCAGCATCGAGCGTGCGGCGGAAGTCCGAAGGTGCGCAACTTAGCTCGCAGTCGATGAAATCAATGAAGCCGCTGGCGCATGCTGCCTCCTGCAATGCAACGACTTGCTGTTCGTCGATGCCAATCGACTCCCCGCCCTCGCGGATCGAGCGTCGGGTAAAAATCACCGGAATCGTCCCCGCAGCAGCACGCACATCGGCGGCGCTGGACAGAACCTGTGAGATATCCCCAATGCCTGCAAAAAAATCGATTCGCCATTCGATCAGGTCAGGCTTCTTCGCCACCACCTTCGCGGCTTCGATGCGCAGCGTCTGTGCATCCCGGGCAACCAGAGGGGAACAGATCAACGGCTCCTTGCCCTGACCAACAACGCGTCCTCGCTGGACAATAGTTTGGCTCATGTTCATTTTGTCATGCTCCTTTCTGTGGTGGAATCGATGGAACGAATCCTTGAATTTTCCACCGGCCTCGGGACGCGCGTATGTCGACACCGCGCGCCCCAAGGCCGCCGGGCACCAGCCCGGCCCCGGGATCAGAAGCGATACAAAGCTCCGATCTGAATACCCTCAACCTTTTGTCCTTTCACCGTCGCCGCAGGGAAATTCTTGTAAGGTGCGCCCGCCGAACCGACAAATCCGAAGCTCGCATTGGCGTTGTTATCCATGGCGTCGCCAAACGCATAGAAAGTGACATTCTTGAAGGCGTCGTAGTACGCGCCCACGTTGTAGCCCGATGCGTTATTGCTCGAATTCGCGCTGTCGCGGATCAGTCCATACAGCGCGCCAATGCGAAGCTTGGGGCTAACGCGGTAATCAGCTGAAATCTGATAGATGTTGTAGTAATCGCTCGGCGTTGTGACTGCCAGCTGCGAATTGCTGCCGATGACAGGTCCGCCGACGTTGTTCAGTGCGCCGTTGCCATTGTTGGAACGCACGTAGTTTGCGTAAATCGTGCCACGACCATAGTCGTAATTGGCATAGAAATCACTGTAGGTGACGTTGCCCTTGCCGACCGTGCTGCGCCCATCGATGCCAGCGTAGCCCAGGCGCCACGGACCGTTCAGATAGTCAGCTCCGAGCTGCATGATGCTGCCGTAGGTGATGCTAGCTGTCGGGCTCTGGTTCGACGAACCAACCGCGTAGTGCGCCTGGACCTGCAAGCCGTCGATGCGTGGTGCGATATAGGCGATGTCACCGTCAAAGCGTGATGGCACGCCGAAACTGTTGACAACCGAGCCCATGGTACGCGCCGTGTAATCGACGAAGCCGCCAGCATAGAAAATTGCCGTGTTTTGGCGACCGATACGGAACTCACCGTGCGGGGTACTCAGGCCAGCCCAAGCCTGACGGTCGAACAGACGCCCGTTGCTGGTGGTGTTGGACGTCCCGCTGTAGCTCGGGGTGTCGGTGTTATTGCCATTCTCAAAGTTCAAACTTTGCTCAATCTGCGCCTCGGCTTTATAGCCCGCGCCCATATCGCGCACGAACAGCATTCCCAGGCGACTCTTCAGAATTGCACCATCATTGAGCGCCTGGATCGTCTGCCCATTCGCGTGCATGTAGTTGAAGTACTGGTCGACGTCACCATAAAGCGTGAACGCGTTATCGCCGAGCTTGAGTGACATCACGTTTTGCACAGGCGTCAGCGAGGCTCCGGCATTGCGACCCAATGGCGCTGGCGCGGGCGCCGCGGTCACCACGATGGCGTTCGCGGGCAATACCGATGCGGTCGTAGATGCTGCAGCCGTATGCGCCTGTTGCATCTTCAACTGTTGAACTTCCGCCTGCAGTTGCTGCACGGCAGCCTTCAGATCACCGATTTCGTCGGCGTGTGCTGCCGGGAACGCTGCAACGAGAATGCCGGCTGAAAGCAGCGCGGCGGTGAGAGATGTAAATCTTTTCATTTGACTCCTCCTTCTTGGTGTGTGTGCCGTAAACGGCGATGAAAATAACAGCGGTTGAATCAATCGGTGCTCACATGCGACACCCCGCCCTGCGGCGAATAGATGTCGAGAATGTTCCAGTGGCCCGAGGTCGGAACGGGGTTGTTACGCATTGCCACATCAATGACAAACGGCTGATTTGAGGCAACGGCGCGTTCGAGAATTTCCTTGAACGCAGCGGCCGACTCAACCCTCTCTCCTTGCGCACCGTAAGCACGCGCGACGGCCGCAAAGTCAGCCTGGTAGGGCTTGCCGTCCTTCAAAAACAGCGTGCCCAGCGTGGTGCCGAAATGCGCCTTTTGGAGGCCGGCAATCGTGCCGAACGCAAAGTTGTTCATGACAACCCAAACAACGGGGATGTTCTCTTCCACCGCAGTCGCGAGCAGCGCCGGATTTTGCCCGAACCCTCCGTCCCCGACGAGCGAGACAACCACTCGGTTTGGGTACGCAAGTTTGGCGCCCATCGCCGCCGGCGCGCCGAACCCCATCGTCGCGTAACCGCCCGGGGTCAGGATCGAGCCCGGCTCGTAAACGGGAAACTGCTGACCGACGCCGTTCTTGTTCCAACCGACGTCGGTCGTGATGATGGCGTCGCGCGGCAGGACTTCGCGCACCACCGAAAGAATGCGCTCCGGCATCATCGGAAAGCCTTCATCCTCGACAAATTTGCGGTTGCCGGCAACGAAGGCCTCACGGTAATCAGCGACCTGTTTGCGCAAGGCATCATTGCGCCGACCGTCCGGCAGCATTTCGCGCGCCACCCGGTTCAGTACCGACAGCGCCTGGCGCAAATCGGCGACGACCCCGATCTCGGCCGGATAGTTGCGCCCGATCTCGCTCGGATCGACGTCAATGTGAATGAGCTTGCTGTTCCCCGGAATATCGAAGGTGTAGGCGCTCTCCCACGAGCTGCAGTCGGCTTCGCAAAATCGCGTTCCCAGGCCGAGAATCCAATCGGCACCGCGACAGCGCTCATTGACAAACTCGGTTCCCCAAAAGCCCGTCATGCCCAAGGTCAGATCATGATCGTCAGGAAGAACGCCCTTACCCATCAACGAATGCGCCACCGGCAGGCTCAAATGGTCGACCAACTGGCGGAGTTCGTCGGCTGCATCCGCAAGAATCACACCGCCACCGGCGTAGATCAGTGGGTTGCGCGCGTCGAGAAGTGCCTGCACGATCCGCCGCGCGGTCGGATCGTCGATCGACGGCTTGGCCAGTTTGCGCGTGTGTCTGCTGACCCGAGCGAATAGCGCTTCGTCGATTTCTACCGAGAACAGATCCATAGGCACCGACACCAGCACCGGCCCGGGCCGGCCGCTCTCAGCCAATTGGAATGCCTTTTCGATGATCTCGGGGAAGAGCTCGGCGCGATCGACACGCCATGCTCGCTTGACGAAAGGCCGGTAAATCTCCCACTGCGCCGCATCAGCATGCATATTCACTTCCTGGTGAGGATGCTTGCCGAAGTAGTAGCTGGGGATATCACCCGCAATCACAACCATGGGAATCGAATCAAGTGCTGCATTGGCGACACCCGTTGCGGCATTCGTCAGACCAGGACCTAAGTGGCTGAGAACAACGGCGGTCTCATGCTTTACGCGGGCATAGCCATCAGCCGCATGTGCGGCGATCTGCTCATGCCGAGTGTTGATGAAGCGGATCGGACTGCTCTCGAGGGCGGTCAGGACGGCGATGTTGGTATGCCCGCAAAGGCCGAATATATGGCTGACGCCGCGCGCCTCGAGATAGCGAACGAGCTGGTGCGAAATAAGTTGTTTCATTATGGTCTCCCGATAGGGCCGGCTCCCCTGGGGTCCGGCGTAAGTTGTCGACGATTGCTCAGATGATGGCTTGCTCTCGCAGCGCGGAAATGTCTCCGGCCGCATAGCCAAGCGACTGGAGAATCTCTTCGCTGTGCTGGCCGAGGCGCGGTGGCGCCAGCGAGACATCTGGATCTCCGCTGCTCATCTTGAAGCCTGCGCGGACAACATCGAAGGCGCGCCCGCTACCGTTATCTGCATCAAAATGCGCCAACAACCTGCGATGTCTGATCTGTGGGTGCGCCAGAGCCTCCGGCACTGTGAGCACGCGCCCGGCCGGCACCCCGTGCGCCGACAGGATTTGCTCCCATTCATTGGCATCCCGCGCGCCCAGCCCAAGCTCGATCTCGTGCTTGAGTGCGACCCGGTTGCGCTTGCGCGCTTCGCGCTCCGCAAAGCGGGGGTCAGCGGCGAGTTCGGGGCGCCCGATCAGTGCAACCAGGTCCACGAACTGTTCCTGCTTGTTCGCTGCGATGTTCAACAGGCCTTCGGCGGTGGCGAATGTTCCCGACGGCGCTGCCGTAAAGTTCTCGTTCCCCATCGGTTGGGGTTCCCGACCCGCAATAAGATAGTTCGAAACAGCCCAACCCATCGTCACCAGCGTTGCGTCGAGCATTGATACGTCGATGAATTGGCCGCGGCCATCGCGCGGTCGGCCCACCAGTGCGCTGGTGATCGCGAATGCGGCCGTCATGCCACCAAGGGTGTCGCAAATAGGGTAGCCGACGCGCAGCGGAGCACTTTCAGCGTCACCCGTGATGCTCATCACTCCGGACAGCCCTTGCACGATCTGGTCGTAGGCGGGCGCGGTCTTCATCGGTCCGTCCTGGCCGAACCCCGAAATTGCACAGTACACCAGTGCCGGATTGCGCGCGCTCAGCGTGGCGTAATCCAGCCCGAGCCGCTCCATCACTCCTGGCCTGAAGTTTTCAATCAGCACATCGGCGGTCTCGACCAAACGCAACAGTACGTCCCGACCTGCGGCCGCTTTCAGATCGAGCGCGATCGACCTTTTGCCAGCATTTTGTGCGATGAAAGATGCGCCCATACCCTGCGCATTCAGTTGCGCATCGGCGCCGAGTTGACGTGCCAGATCGCCGCGACGCGGCTCTTCGACCTTGATCACGTCGGCGCCAAGAAGCGCCAACTGGTACGCACAAAAAGGGCCTGCAAGCACATTGGTCAGGTCGAGCACGCGGATGCAGGACAAGGCTTTCTGAGTCAACGGATCACCCCAGTAATGGACGCCGTGCTCGGCGCCGCGCGGCGCGCCAAGGTGGCCAGCAGCCCCCCGGCGACGATCAGTGCGATACCCAGCAAGGTCAGACCTGCTGGAAAATTTCCGAAAAACAGCACACCAAGCATGATGACCCAAAGCACCTGCACATATGCCACCGGAGCGAGCTTCGATGCGGGGGAGGAGCCGAGCGCGCGAATCATCAAGAAATGCCCGCCGCCTGAACACAAGCCTGCGCATACGAACAAGGCGGCATCGCGCGACCCCGGCATCTTGTCCACGAACAGCAGCGAAACCCCGGTGACCACGGTGCCGACCAGCATCACGTAGAACAAGGAATTGATCGCCGCATCACGCGCAGTGACATGACGCGTCAAAGCCTGATACCCCGCGTAGCACAGCGCCATCGCCAACGGAAGCAATGCCGGCGACGTGTCGAAGCCACCACCCGGGCGCACGATCACAATCACTCCACCAAATCCGAGCGCAATCGCCACCCAACTGAGCGGATGTACCTTTTCATGGAGAAACAGCACCGCGAGCAACATGAGTAGCAAGGGGTGCACAAAACTGATTGACTGCGCCTCCGCGATCGGCATCAAGCGCATGGCGAGCACGATGGTCAGTGTGCATATGACGAGGAGCACACCGCGGAGCAGTTGCACAGCGGGATGACGCGTGCGGAACAAACCAAAGCCGTATTGCGGACCATACACAATGCAGACGAAAAGCAAAGGCACCGCATAGCGAGCGAACGCGACCTGGTTGACCGGATAATCGCGTGCCAAATATTTCGACAGCGTGTCGGCAAATGCAAACATGAGGGTCGCGCCCACCCCCAGCATCGCGCCGAGCTGCACGTGGTGGCGCCGGTCAACGGCGCTCACGAGGACGCCCCGCTGACGCTGCAGCGGATACGCGAAGCCAGCATGCGGCATCGCTGTTTCACGCCCTCGCCTCGATCGTCGCCGCGTGCTTCGCCACGTAAGCCTTGGCCGACTCAAGACAGCGGAACGCGTGTTCGGCATACCCGAACTCCCTCGCGCGCTGCAAGTGCGGCAACTCGATCGAATAGACCGAAACCGGCAGATGGTGGAGGATGGAAGCGATATCAATGCCACCCTCGCCAACGTACAGTCGCTCCTCACGCAAGATCCGCGTCATTTCAGCGCGATCCTCCGGGATTTTCGCCTGCGCGTCGCACAAATGCGCGAAGTGGAACCACTCTCGCGGCAAAGCATCAAGGTCTTCGGGGCGATCGAGTGCGCGATTAAAATGATGCATGTCCACCATCAAACCCGCGTTCGGCCGTTGCGCGGCGCGCAGCACCGCAGCAGCTGACGCCAGCGTATTCACGCTTGAAATCGGCACGTACTCCAGATCGACCGTAAGCCCAAAGGGCGCAGCGAGATCACAGATCTGTGCAAATTTTTCAATTGCGTAAGGGATATGCTGCGTCCAGATACTCGCCAATACGGCCTTGGCGCCGAGTTCCGCGGCGACTTCCATCGCCGGCAGATACTTGGTCGCGTGCATGTCGTCGTGAACCCGCGCCAGCTCGATATCGTGCACCTGCAGCCCTGTCTCGACGAGCGCACGTCGCGTCTTGCGCAACAGCACGGCGTCATCGGCCAGCGCATAGTTGGGCTCACCGGGCAGTCCCATGTAGATCACGCGCGGGCTGACATAGTCGTAACCAGCGCGCGCCGCGACGTAAATCATTTCCGGAGTCGGACAGCCGAGTACGGTCAAATGCGCTAAGGAATATCGAATCGTCATGGGTAGGTCGCCGGAGCAAACACTTGTCGATCTCAATGCGGGATCAATGTGTTGATGCTAGAAATCGACCACTGAACCAACAATGCAGCCAGACAGGTTACTGCGCGCTATTCGCGCAGAATGCACCGCATAGCGCGCACTTTGCCGATTCAAGGTCGAGCCTCGGGAACCAGGGAAGGTTGGCCGGACGTGCGTGCCAGAGGTGCGAGTGCGCGTCGCGCTCAGCGAGATGGCGCCCGGCCAAGGGTTTTTCGGCGTACCGTCAGAGCAATGACAACAGAGAGTGTTCGGCCTGCCGCAAGAGGGGCAGCACGCGCGCCACGGCGGCTTTTGGGGACTCGCTGCCAATCGGCAAACTCACGCTGAGCGCACCCACCACCTGGCCGCTGCGCGACTGCACTGGCACCGCGATGCCGCGACGATCGCGTTCCATCTGTTGCTCAAGAATCACAAAACCGTCCTGGCGCGCGCGGTTGATGACGGCGCACACTTCGTCAGGCCGCGTCAAGGTCATCGGCGTGTAGGCGACAAACTTCTGACGCGACAGCCAAGCATCGACTTCGACCGGCGACATGCACGACAACAGCGCGATGCCCGCTGACGCCAGACTGGCCGGGACGCGGGCGCCGAGCATGAAGCTCAACGTCTGGAAACTGCTCGAGACATTGCGGGCGATGAAAACGAGATCTCCTTCGTCAAGCACGCCGAATGACACCGTCACCCCACCGAGTTCACGGCTAATCTGCTGCAGAAATGGCTGGACGGTACGAGGCAGGCGCGCGGAATCGAAATACGACCATCCGAGCCGAAGAACTCTCGGCGTAAGCCAGAACATCGTGCCGTCGCTCTCGAGGTAACCCAGCTCGCGCAGGGTCAACAGGTAGCGACGCGCAGCGGTCCGACTCAGACCCGTGCGCCGGGCCGCCGTCGATGCACTCAACCGTGAGTGCGCATCTGCGAACGCCTCGATCACGCGCAAACCCTTTTCGATACCTGCGATCCAGTCGCGCCTGGCGCCTTCGCGCTCATCCATGTCAGCCTCCGAGCCAAAATGCGCGATTAGCGCACACCTATGATCGATTTTCGCGCGCTACTGAAAATATTGCAATGGTTCCGCGGCCCCACTCTGTCTACGATTGTGCAGCAAAACATTAGGCACCCAGCATCCTGACGCGGTGCCCGACGAGAGAGACAAACTGTGCACATCACCGGAACGACGCAGGTCTACGCCATTGTGGCTGACCCCATCACGCAGGTTCGCGCACCTGAAGTGTTCAACGACATCTTCGGACGCTCGGGCATCGACGCCGTGATGATTCCGCTCCACGTCAGCGCCACGGATGTTGACGCCTTGAGCCACAAGCTCTTCGATGCATCGAATTTGCGGGGCCTTGTTGTTTCAATACCACACAAAGGCGCGCTTGCGTCCTCGATCGGTCGGAACGACCTGCTTGCATCCGTCGCAGGCGCAGTCAACGCCGTCCGGCGCGGGCGCGATGGGCAACTCGAGGGGGCACTGTTTGACGGCGAGGGCTTCGTGCGCGGTCTCGAGGCCGATGGACTGCCCTACCGAGACCGGAGCGTCCTGATTCTTGGTGCAGGTGGCGCAGGGGCGGCGATCGCCGCATCCCTGGCGCAGCATGGCGCCGCATCGGTTTCGTTGTTTGATCCCGCCCGAGACAAAGCATCCAGTGTGGCTGCGCGGGTGCAGACGGCATTCGGCGTTCCCTGCAACGTAGTTACGAACAACTCGCCCGCCAACTATGGCTTGGTCGTCAATGCGACGCCCCTCGGCTTGCATGCCCGCGACCCGCTCCCCTTCAATCCCGCCGAACTGGATCCTGGCGCCACCGTCTGTGACATTCTGATGAAAAATCAACCGACTCCGCTGCTGCGCACGGTGCGAGCGTTGGGCGGCGTTGCACAACCTGGCTTCGAGATGTTGATCCAGCAAATGCCACTCTATCTGGAATTTTTTGGCCACCACAAGGCGGCGCAGCAGAGCCGCGACGAACTGCGATCGCTACGCGAACTGCTTTACCCGCAAGCGTTACGAGACGCATGGATCACGGCTTGATTCGTGCACGCCCTCGCGGGGCCACAACACGTGCGCCGAAACTGCTCGGCGGCTCTGGTGTGCCGGCCGCGACTGCTACCTGGAAACGACGATGAGACGATTCACCACAGCTTGTTCACCCGTTGCCGACAACGACCACCCCTGGTCGGTGTGTCGACTGGCATCTGCTCACTCTTGACACGTATCGACGAGGACCGCCCGCTATGTTCATGTTTCTCCAACTGGTAATTTCAGGGCTCGCGACTGGTGCCATCTACGCGCTCGTGGCATTGGGCTTCACACTCCTTTGGCAAGCCTCGGGCACCATCAACTTCGCGCAAGGCGAATTTGTCATGCTCCCGGCATTCATGATGCTGTTTTGCCTCAACACACTGCATGCGCCGCTCTGGCTCGCGTTCGTGATCACATGTGTGGTTGCAATGGTCGTGCTTGGACAATTTTTCAATCGACTGCTTGTGGCTCCGTTGCGGCGCCACGGCGTCATTCCCCTCGTGATTGCGACGCTCGGCTTGTCGACGGGCCTGCAGGCGCTGGTGAAAACGCAGTTTGGCGCAGAGCCCCTACCCTTCCCGAGTATTTTCCCGTCTGACCTCCTGCACATCGGCCCACTCACGGCCTCGTGGTCTGATGTCGGAACGTTCGTGATTGCAGGCCTGATCGTGTTCGGCATGCAGGCACTTTTGACGCGTACGCTGACTGGACGCGCCATGCAGGCTGTGGCGCAGAACACTGAGGGGGCCCAGGTGCTCGGCATCAACGTCAAGCGGATGGTTTTATACACATTCCTGGCTAATGCAGCGCTCGCGTCCGTGGCCGCATTGCTCGTCACGCCAACATATCTGGCGCAGTTTGACATGGGCAACACCTTGAGTCTGAAGGCGTTTTACGCTGCCATCATCGGCGGATTCAACGAAACACGCGGAGCCTTGCTTGGCGGACTGCTGATCGGCGTGTTGGAGAATCTGGTGAGCGCCTACGTGTCACCAAGTTACAAGGATGGAGTCGCACTGATCCTTTTCATGGTCGTCATCATGTTCCGGCCCGAAGGTTTGCTTGGCAAGATGGAGGAGCGCAAAGTATGAAACGCGAGACTGCAAGGAACATTGCCGTTCCATTTGGCATCCTGGCGCTGGGGCTGGCACCACTGGCTCTCAAAGGCTACGGAATCTATCTGTTGACACTTTGGTGCGTGTATGCAATGGCCAACTTCGGACTCAACCTCGTAGTTGGGTACGCAGGTCTGATGTCGCTGTGCCAGGCGGCCTTCCTAGGCATTGGCGCATACACCGCTGGCATCCTGATGAACCTTGGCTACTCCTTCTGGTTTGTATTACCAATCGCAGCGTTGATCTGCTTTGCGCTCGGGTTGCTGATCGGATTCCCGGCATTGCGCGTACAACATCATTACCTGGCGTTCGCGACGCTGGGCTTCAACGTGTTGGTCTATCTGGTGATGCGCAACGAGCAATGGCTGACCGGCGGTCCATTTGGCATACCGAATGTGCCGCGGCCCTCGCTGTTCGGATACGCAATCAATGGCGCGATTCCATTTTTCTATCTAACCTACGCGTCGGGATTGGTGCTCGTGGCCGTGATGGCCTGGCTGCTCCGCTCTCCCTGGGGCCGCGCATTCAACGCTTTACGCGACAACCCTATCCGGGCCGAAAGCCTGGGCGTCAACATCACCCTGTACACGCTTCTGGCGTTTGCCATCGGTGCCGTCTTCGCCGGGATTGCCGGCGCCTTTTACGCCACGCTGGTTCAGTTCATCGATCCGGGGCCGTTCACGTATTCCGCATCGCTGATGCTCCTGCTCGCCGTCATCGTTGGTGGCGCCGGCCGCTTCTTTGGGCCCGCCATCGGTGCGGCAATCGTCGTGCTGCTGCCGGAGTGGCTGCGCTTCGCCCAGAACTGGTACCTCGTGATCTTCGGTTTCTCCATCGTCATGCTCATGCTCTGGCTGCCTGGAGGACTGCTTGCGCTGCCCGAGCGCTTTGGTTGGACGGATAAGGCATGAACTCCTCGAAGACTTCTTTCCTCGCTGTGCGCGAACTGCGCAAGCACTATGGTTCGATCAAGGCTGTCGACGGAATCAGCTTTGCTGTCGGACCTTGCGAAATCATCGGAGTCATTGGCCCGAACGGGTGCGGCAAGACGACCTTGTTCAACTCCATTCTTGGACAGATCGAACCGACCTCCGGCTCTGTATCGTTCTGCGAAGAAACCATCACCGGAAAATCTCCGCTTGAACTGTCTCGCCGTGGCATCGGACGCACCTTCCAGAGCCTGCAGGTCTTTGGAAAGCTTTCCGTCAGGGATAATTTGATCATGGCGGCACAGGAATTCGTTGGATCGATGCCGATGCGACTCTGGATGCGCCCGGATGCCGGCCTTGGCGAACGCGCCGACGAAATGCTCGAACTGTTTCACCTGCAGAACGTCGCACACAAGGAAGCCGGCTGCCTTGCCTATGGCCAGCAGAAGCTGATTGATGTCGCGATGGCTTTTATGCCGGCTCCGCGTCTCGTGCTGCTTGATGAGCCTTGCGCTGGAATCAATGCCAGTATGGTGGAGGAACTGCGCGAAATCCTGCAGACGCTCAATCGTACGCATGGTGGCAGCTACGTCGTGATCGAGCACAACATGGATTTCATCATGAAGCTGTGCCCTCACATCATTTGCATGGTTGAAGGTCGAATTTTGGCCGAGGGAAACCCGGAATCCATTCGATCGAACAAGCAAGTTCTGGAGGCGTATCTTGGGAACTGAAGCACTGATTGAATTCGACCACGTCGTGGCCGGCTACGGCAACCTGACAATCCTGCAAAAAGCCAGTTTCTCGGTACGCGAAGGAATGATCACCCTGCTTACCGGGGCGAACGGTGCCGGAAAATCTACAGCGCTAAAAACCCTTTTTGGCCTGATTCGACCGAACTCCGGTGACATTCGCGTCAACGGCACATCAACCGTGGGGTACACACCCAGGCAGATGCTTGATCTCGGCATTGCCTACGTTCCCCAGGAACGTACCCTGTTTCCAAGCCTCAGCGTGTATCACAATCTCGAACTGGGCGCGATCACTCTGTCCCGCAAAGAGATCCGGGAACGCATCGACGAGGTGCTTGAACGGTTTCCGCGCATTCGCGAGCGCATCCAAAGCCAGTCCTCAACGCTGTCTGGGGGCGAACGCAAGCAACTGGAAATTGCGCGCGCTCTCCTGCTGCGCCCACGCATCATGTTGATTGATGAACCGTCGATCGGGCTATCCCCGAAAATCGTGTCAGAAGTGTTCGAACTGCTCGGCCAGCTCACTGTCGCTGGAACCACGGTGCTCGTCGTTGAACAAAACGTTCGCAGTGCGTTGAAAGTTGCGCACCACGCCTACGGCATGGAAATGGGGGCCATCACACTTGACCTTCCGGCCGACCAAATCCTGGACAATCCCGAATTCAATCGGCTGCTGCTCGGGGGGCACGTCGAAACACATTAACATCCACCGACGACGGTCGAATCAGATCACCGTACGACGCCTGTGCCGGGCTGCGCCGGGGCTGAACACCTTGACTGGGGAAACAGATGCCTGTCACGATAGATTCGAAGGTCTGCAGTGATGCCAACGTTCTTGGCATGCGCGGGTTGGAGTTTGTGGAATATGCCACCGATGACCCGGACGCGTTCGGTGCCTCACTTGAAAAGCTTGGTTTCGTGCGCGTTGCACGGCATCGGTCAAGGCGCGTGTTTCTGTATCGGCAAGGCCCGATCAATATCATCGTCGATGCCGATCCAGACGTACTGTCCACGAGTATCCAGTGTCCTGGCGACGTGGCGCTCAGCGCGCTGGCGTTTCGGGTCGCCGACGCGCGCGAGGCGTATCAATACCTGATCGAGCGCGGTGCATGGCCGATCCCGACACGCGCCGAGGCGATGGAGTTGAACATCCCTGGCGTACACGGCGTGGGGGATTCGATCTTGTATCTCATCGATCGCGACGACGAAATTTCGATCTACGATGTTGATTTCGAATACGCGCCCGGGGTTGCGCGGCATCCTCCCGCAGCATTAGGGCTGCAAGTGCAAGGGGTTGTTCAGGCGATAGACAATTGGCGAACCGATGTTTGGTGCGACTTTTACGCGCAACTGTTCGGCTTTCAGCCGGTGCCGTATGGAGATGGGGAATCCGGCGCAACCCGGCTGGTGAGTCCGTGCGGAAAATTCTTCGTGCGGCTGCTTGAACTGTCAGACGACGTTGCGCGTGACCCGCACTGGGATGAGGGATTTACGCGCCTGGTGTTCGGCACAGATGATCTGGACGCCGCGGTTGCCAGCTTACGCGCCCGGCATTTTGAATTTGATCCGCGTAGCACGAACGCCGTAGCACTGACACACAGCGCGACTGGAAAAGCACAGTTCGAATTTGTTGCACGTGCGCCGCAGCCATGATTCAGGATAACGTCAGCTTCGATCCCATCGCGCTACCGGGGCCTCTGGTCGGAAAACTGGAGCAAGCGCGAAACGCTGGTTTCACGCAGATCATGCTCTGGGGCAGCGATCTCGCAAACCATCCGGGAGGGTTCGACGACGCTGTGAGACACGTGCGATCCAGCGGTTTGCGTATCAGTGGCATGCAATTGCTGCGTGATTTCGAGGGACGCAGCGCTGTACGGCACAAGTACAAGCTCGACATCGCGATGGAAGCGCTGAAAGTGTGCCGAGCCGTCGGGGCTCCGCTGCTTCTCGTATCCTCGAGCACAGAGACGCCCGCTCCCGATGCGCAAGACCCCGTGCACGACTTGCGTAAGCTCGCAAACTTAGGCGTTCCGCTCAATGTTCGCATCGGGTACAAAGCGATTCCGTGGGCCCACAGCGTGCGCACGGCTGGTGACGCTTGGGCGATGGTGAGTGCGGTCGATCATGCCAATTTTCACTTGGTCCTGGATACGCTGCACCTGCTCATGACCGGGGAAGACCTGAACTTTCTCGGTAGCGTTGACCCACAGCGCGTTGCGCTGCTGCAGCTGGCAGATTTTAGTGATGCAATCGTCGCTAATGACCCTGACCGGAAATCCGCCGCAAATCACGGCCGCGTGTTTCCGGGCGATGGCAGCCATAGCGCACGTCTCGCCGCGATCGTGCGCGAGATTGACCGTGCAGGTTACCGGGGCGACTACAGCTTCCTCGTCATGAACGACGATTATCGGCAGTTGCCATCGGGGGTTGTCCTCGAGCATGCCAAACGCTCCGCAAACTGGTTGACCAATCAAGTGTTGCGCCGCGCCCTGCAGCCGCGCCGGCAGCGCTGACCGAACGATCGGATCCGATCATTGGCGCTGCGCGCGCGACCAGCACCATCGCTGCAATATTTCGTGACAGCTGATTGGCGGTCAGTGTCGGCGCTACCGTACCGGAACCCGTTATCGCGTCATCCACTTCGGGTCTGCTCGGTGCAGACATTGATGACAGAGGCACGAAAGATCATGCTGAGGCGAGGCCACTTTCTGCACGGCGTTCCGGACATTCGCGTCGGCGCTGCCGCGCCGTTCATCACTGCGTCGAGGCGTGTCGGCGTCGAAGCGATGGCGGCCCGCACTGGTGGTGGCATCGCCATGAGACGAAAGGTGGCATCGAGCCGCCACCGAGACCGCATCAGCCTGCGGATGGGGGCATGATGGGTGGCGCCATGTGCGTTCGACGCGCCCTGATTGGCACGGCAGCGGCCGTCGCGCTGGCCGGCTGCAGCGTCCAGCCGGTGCAAGCGCCAGGCGCGGCTGAGGTTCGTCCTGCTTCTCTCGACGCCGCGGCACGCGCCCACCCCGTGGCATTTCTCGATCGCCTGGGCTGGGGCGCGAACCCGACGCAACTGCGCCGATTGCGGAATCAAGGCGCCATGCGGCTACTGGATGCGCAGTTGCGGCCTGTCGCGCAGCCCGCCTTGCCGGCGTCGATGGCAGGACGGCTGGCACGCCTGGCGGTGAATGCTCCTCTTCAGGATTGGGTTCCAGCGCTGGTCGCGCAGCAGCGGCAACTCTTCAGGCGCGCGCACGAAGGCGATGCAAGGAATGATCCAGGTGCCGTGGAGGCGCTGCGCAAGCGCATCCAGCGGCGCCAGGAGATGTTGACCCGCGAAGCCATGGCGCAGCAACTCCTGCTGGCCGTCTACGCCCCGAACCAGTTGCAGCAGCGTCTGACCTGGTTCTGGATGAATCACTTCAACGTGTTTCGGGGCGGCTTCCCCGGAATGATGATGGGCGACTACGTGCAGCGGGTGCTGGCACCCCATGCGCTGGGGCATTTCCGCGATCTCCTGCAGGCGACCATGTTCTCGCCGCAGATGTTGCTCTACCTCAACAACGCACAGAACGCACGCGGTCACATCAACGAGAACTACGCCCGCGAAGTGATGGAGTTGCACACCTTGGGCGTGGGTGCGGGTTATACCCAGGCCGACGTCACCAACCTGGCGCATGTGCTGACGGGACTGGGCGTCGATCTCATGCACCGACCCGTCCGGGTTCGTCCAGCCCTGCGTCAGCTGGTCTGGCAAAACGGGCTGGTCGTGTTCAATCCCGCACGACACGATCCCGATCCGCAGTCCGTGCTCGGCCACGTGCTGCAAGGCCAAGGTGTGGGTGAGATTCAACAAGTGATCGCGCTGCTGGCCGATGATCCGGCAACCGCAAGGCATGTGTGCTACGAGCTAGCGCAGTATTTCGTTGCCGATCGCCCCGATCCGGTGATGGTTGGGGCGATGGTGCGCACTTGGCAGCGCAGCGACGGCGATATCGCCGAGGTGCTGCGCACCATGTTCACCAGCACCTCGTTCATCAACAGCCTGAGCCATGGGCAATTCAAGGATCCGATGCGCTATGTGATCTCCGCCGTACGCGCCAGCGTGGGCGGACGCATGATCCGCAATCCCCAGCCCTTGATCGGCATGCTGGCGCGCCTGGGTGAGCCACTGTACGGACGGAGCACGCCGGACGGATACCCGATTGATGGCAGTGCCTGGGACAGCCCTGGGCAATTGACGACACGCTTCCAGATCGCACAGCAATTGGGTGCCGGTGCGCCCGCTCTGTTCAGCGCCCCGCCCATGGATCTGGCCGGCATGGTGGCACCCGCCGCGGCGGGTACCGGGGTGCGCGTGCCAGTTCCCGACCTCGCTGCGAGCGCCGTCTTCCTGAACGCCGAGCCGTCGCTCCAACCCTCTACCGTGCAGGCTCTCGCACAGGCCCGTGGCGGTGCAGGCTGGAACGCGCTTTGGCTTGCATCGCCTGAGTTCATGAACGATTGACCTGATTGGTCAGTATCGAGGGAGGATCATCATGCAACGTCGACAATTCGTGCAGGTCGCAGCGGCTTCACTGGCGCTGCCAATGCCAAGTGTGTGGGCGGCGCCAGTGCGTGGGCAACCGAAATTCATCCTCGTCTTCCTGCGCGGCGCCTACGACGCGGCCAACGTGCTGGTGCCCTACGGCAGCGATTTCTACTATGCGTCGCGGCCGAACATCGCCGTGCCGCGGCCGGGGAGCGGCGCTGATGCAGCCATCGCTCTAGGCACCGATTGGGCGCTGCACCCCGCATTGCGCTCGAACGTATTGCCGTTATGGCAGGCTGGCCAGCTCGCCTTCGTTCCATTCGCGGGCACGCGCGACCTCAGTCGCAGTCATTTTGAGACCCAGGACCACATTGAGCTCGGCCAGGGGCCATCCCCGCGCGACTTTGGCGATGGCTTTCTCAATCGGCTGCTGGCGCAGTTGCACGGGCGTTCCCGGCCGATGGCCTTCAGCGCGCAGCTGCCCCTTTCATTGCGTGGGCCACAGCGTGTGCCGAACGTTGCCGTGGCACAACCGGGTGGCGGCGCCATCGCGCCAGCCCAGCAGGCCTTGCTCGAGAAAATGTGGAGCAACACGGCCCAGGCAAGTTCGGTCCGTGAGGGCTTCTCGGTGCAGGCAACCGTCAGACGGGACATGCTCGGATCTGCGTGGCGCGAGGAGATGCGCGCGGCCAGTCGCGGCGCCATTGCCCCCTGGGGATTCGTCGCCGAAGCGACACGCATTGGCACGCTGATGAGAGATAGTTTCGATATCGGATTCATCGATGTGGGCGGCTGGGATACCCACGTCAACGAGGCTGGCGCGAACGGCGCTCACGGACAGCTGGCCATGAAACTGCGCTCCCTCGGCGATGGCCTGGCGGCATTGCGGCAAGCGCTTGGCCCAGCCTGGGGAGAAACAACGGTAGTTGTGCTCAGCGAATTTGGCCGAACCTTCCGCGAAAACGGCAACCGTGGCACCGACCACGGCCATGGCAGCGTCTATTGGGTGATGGGCGGCAATGTGCGCGGGGGGCGCATCGTCGGTGAGCAGGTCGCGCTGTCGCCAACCACGCTTGACCAGAATCGCGACTACCCGGTGCTGACGAACGATCGCGATCTTCTGGGTGGTCTGTTCGGGCGTCTATGGGGCCTCAATGCGCAACAGCTCCAGGCGGTGTTTCCGGGGAGCCGACCGCTCGACTTGCAATTGCTCTAAAGCCAAGCGCAAGGGGCAGCACGGCGATCAACCGGGATCCACGGCAAACTTGGCGTGGAACAAGGATTCACCTCGGCGTGTCCGATACCCGAATACCGATCCGGACCGTGGCCGCAGCGATCATGACCTCGCGAAGGAATGCAACAAGCGCCAGAAACAAGGTCAACATTGCCAGGACGAAGAGAACCGATACGAGCCAACCGGTTTCGAAACCCATTGAGGCGCCGAGAAACAGGGTGGCGATCACCGTGCAGATCAGAAGCGCCGTCGTCGTGCACAGAGCGATTGCGCTGCTCACCAGTGACAGGCGTCGACGCAGGGTCACAAGTTCGCTCTGGATCTCGTCGATGCCCTCTGCAGCGTCCTTCATCCGCTGCTCCAGAAGCCGCGCCTGGTCAGCAGCGCACACTCACCCCAATTGCGCACGCAGAAATGCGATGTTCGTGACCAGACCAGGAAGCAGCCACTGGAACAGTCGTGCCACCGCGAGGACTTCGGCCAGCGGCGCATCTGCGGCAGCGGCTGCGCGCAACGCTTCGCCGCGCAGTGCAGCCGGGTTGGGCAAAGCATGGGCCACCCGCTCGAGCACCCCGGCATGCAGTTCGTCACAGATTGCTCGGTAGTCGTCGCCTTGTACACGCGACGCCAACCCGTTCCAGGCTGCCTCGAAATAACTCGGCCAGCGCGCCAGTGCCCGGTAGTCGGTGTTCACGAAGGGAAGCCCGAGTGTGCGCTTGATGTCGGCATACACCGCGCGCGTCGGCGCGTCAGCATGGTGCGCCTCCATCAGTACCAACGCGCTCCCCGGTTGCGGTCCGTGACGGCCTTCAAACGGCTGTGCGTCACCCAAACCGTCGAGTTCACCACCTTCGAGCAGCAGGCGTGTGATGCTGGCAATCAGCAGGTAGGGCTGGTTGCCATGCGAGAACACCTCCAGCAAGTCGCGAATCTGCTGCAGCTCACGCGGCGCGTACCCCAGATCGAGCAGCGCGGCCGTCAGGCTCCCGGGATGCAGGCGCTGCGCAGCCAGCTCGGCATGCGCGCGCAAGGCACGGCTGTGGGCGACGAACGCCACACTTTGCACGATGGGCGCAAGACCCGTCCACAGGGTGCGAAAAAACGTCGGGTAGTGGGCGTAGGCCATCGTGACCACTCCCATCCACGGCACTTGCAGCGCTTGCTTCATCTTTGCGTAAGCGGCGGCGCGCTCGCCATCGACCAAGTACTCGGCAAGCGGATGCAAGGCGGGGATGGAGGACGGCAGCAGTCGTGGCAGCAACGGGGTTGGCATGGTGGTCTCCAGGGAATTGACAGCCGATTGTGCAGCACCGGCGTCATTTGATGTACCAACCATTCCATTACTTGGTCCTGACACCAGCCTCGACCCGCGGCGGCGCACGCCCTGCTCCCCGACTCAGTGCAGCGCGCAGGACTGACCTTTGACATCCTCTTCGCCCTTGGCCTTCGGCCACCGCTTGCGCGGGAAGGACGGAGATTCCTACGGCGCTCAGGCACGGCAATCGCCGAGGAGCGGCCTGGCTGGGTGTCCAATACGCGAAGCAGCAGCCCCCTGTTCGCCTGCGCGCGGTTCAGAACGAATAGCTCACACCGGCGGATGCGGTCCAGTGCGGAAACAATTGATAGCCCTGCAGATTGCTGTGGGCCGGCAGTTGCACAAAGCCGTAGGCAACGACTCCGCGCGCCAGCGCAACGCTTAATCCCGGGCTGAGGTAGGCCACGGTCCCCGCCGTGTCCGCGGTGTCGGCCAGGGCCCCCTGGTCGGCGCTCTTGTGGGTCAGGTTGACCTGCAACTGCGGTACCCAGTCCGGGTTTTTCTCATAGCGCAGCCCGAAGCTCAGGTTCTCCTGGTTTCCGGGGCGGTAGTCCTGGCCGGGCTGGTCGAGGCGGTGCATGACCGAGGCCTGGAACTGCCCGCTGGCAAAGGCATCGAAGTTCTGGCTGACGGCCTGGTAGTCGTAGGCGCCGACAATCAGGTCGGTGCTCCCATTGCCGGCCTGCAGACTGGTGTCGAGCAGGTTGCCCGGCGACGCCTGCCGGGCATTCGGACCGGTCGAGAACGCCGTGGGGTTGCGGCCAACGGTGCCGGTACCCGCAGCGTTCGGCCCGCCATAGCTGCCGGTGGGCAGCTTCACGCCCAGCTGAAACCCCAGCGCGTGGGTCGGCAGCAGGCCCTGCCAGGCCGCCAGGAACTTCACATCGCCGATCCCGCTGACGGTCGCGCCGCTCACGTCCTGCGGCGACAGCGGATTGGTCGCCGCCCCATAGGTCGTGTGGCTGCGATCGATAGACGGCAACAACAGGCTGAAGTTCCAGTCCGCGCTGGGGCTATAGGCCAGCCCCAGGGTCCAGTAGCGGTTGACGGTTTGCTGCTCGACCTCCTGGTTGCCTCCCGCATCGTTGATGGCCGCGACTTGCGACGGCGAGACGGCCGATGTGCCCGAGCGCAGCTGGCTCTGGTCGATGTAGTCGTATTGCAGGCTAATGCGCCAGCCCGCGGAGGCGCCGTACCCCATCGCTGCGTCCGGGGACAAGGAACATCCGCAGCTTGCACAGGCGAACGCGGTTGCAGGGGCAAGCGCGGCGCAGCACAGTGCGAACGCGCGTAGCGTCGCGAGATGATTGGAATGCATGAAGAAGGTTCTCCTGGTACGGCCACGCCCTCCACCCGTGAGCGCGTCGGCGGTACGAATGAAGGCCGAGGCCGCGCGCGGGCCGGCCGGCCTCGCACGCGGTGACGTTTCAGACTCGCGCGGTGGAACCCGGAGGCGCGCGGGGCGGCGGGCGCCAGGCGAGTGCCGGCGCCGCGACGGGTTCACGTCGACGCGTCGCATCGACGTTCGTCGTTTCCGGCCGGTCACACGCCTGTCGAACCGTCGTCGGGAGCGCCAACTGAAGGTGGTTCGCGCTCACTTGCGCATGACTGGGAAAGCGCAGGACGATGCGCCGCGGCAAGCGCGTACCTGCCTTGATCAGGCCCTGTCCCGTACAGTAGGGAACGACAATCGCCAGCTGCCTGGGTTGCGCCCAGGCCGCCAGCGGCGCGCACACATACGCAGCCAGCAGCAACCAGACGAGGATGGCCCGACTCGACCAATGCGGGCGCGCAGAAACTGTCATGGGCGGGTTGAGGAGGTGCGTCGATCATACCAAGTCGCCCGCGATCGGCCGTTCCTCCTCATCACCCGCAGCGCCCTCGCTGCGGGCGCACGCAGCCACAGGCGTCTTTGTCTAGCATGGCAAACTTGCAGAGCCATCTCTACAGGGAGGTTTTATGGCCATGGATCGGCATCCGCCCTCGCACCCCGATCGCTGCATCGCCAGCCGTCGCGACCTGCTGCGACACGCGCTGGCCTTTGCGCTGCTTGGCACCGTTGACCCGCGAGCCTTCGCCGACGAGACCCTGCGCGTCGGCGCGA
>DAICZP010000092.1 GCA_027311065.1 Thiomonas sp.
CCCCCCCCCCCCCCCCCCCACGCCTCAGCGGCGCTCGACCTGCCCCACGTCGCGCACGGCGCCGTTGGCGGCGCTGGTCGTCATTGCCGCGTAGGCGCGCAACGCAGCAGAGACTGGGCGTTCGCGACCCACGGGGCGCCATGCATCGCTGCCGCGCTGTTGCATTGCCACCCGGCGTTGGCCAAGCTCCGCATCGCTGATGGCGATCTGGATGCTGCGCGCGGGGATGTCGATTTCGATGCGGTCACCTTCTTCGACAAGAGCGATGTTGCCGCCCTCGGCCGCCTCCGGAGACACGTGGCCAATTGACAGTCCCGACGTACCGCCCGAGAAACGTCCGTCAGTGATCAAGGCGCACGCTTTACCCAGGCCCTTGGACTTCAGATAGGAAGTGGGGTAGAGCATTTCCTGCATGCCCGGGCCCCCGCGCGGGCCTTCATAACGGATGAGCACGACGTCGCCTGCCTGGATGCGGTCGGCGAGAATCGCTTCCACCGCGACATCCTGGCTTTCGAAAATCCGGGCCGGACCGGCGAACACGAGATTCGCCGCGTCGACTCCCGCGGTCTTGACGATGCAGCCGTCCAGCGCCAGGTTGCCATACAGCACCGCCAGTCCACCGTCTTTCGAATAGGCGTGCGCGAGATCGCGGATGCAGCCGCCGACGCGGTCCAGGTCGAGCGCCGGATACCGCCGATCCTGGCTGAACGCCACCTGGGTGGGTACGCCCCCTGGTGCGGCGCGGTAGAAGTTTGTCACCTCCTCGGAGGGGCTGCGGGCCACGTCCCAGGTGTCGAGCGCGGTCCCCATGCTGGCGCTGTGCACGGTCGGACAGTCGCGGTGGATGAGACCGGCGCGGTCAAGTTCGCCGAGAATGGCCATGACGCCACCAGCGCGATGTACGTCCTCCATGTGATAGAGCTGCGTGGACGGCGCAACCTTGGCCAGGTTTGGCACCTTGCGCGACAGCCGGTCGATGTCTTTCATATTGAAGTCGACACCAGCTTCCCGGGCAGCGGCGAGCAGATGCAGCACGGTATTGGTGGATCCACCCATCGCGATGTCCAGGGTCATTGCGTTGTCGAATGCCTTGCTGCTGGCGATGGCGCGTGGCAAAACGGCGGCGTCATCGCCCTCGTAGTAACGGTGCGCCAATTCGACCACCAGCCGGCCGGCGCGCTGGAACAAAGCCTTGCGATCGGCGTGCGTCGCCAGCATGGAGCCGTTTCCAGGCAGCGACAGTCCCAGGGCCTCGGTGAGGCAGTTCATGGAGTTGGCGGTGAACATGCCCGAGCATGAACCACAGGTCGGGCAGGCTGAACGCTCCATCGCGGCGACGTCCTGGTCTGAATTGTGGCTGTCCGCTGCCTCGACCATGGCATCGATCAGATCCACCTTGCGGAACTGGCCGTGCCACTTCACTTTACCCGCCTCCATCGGGCCACCCGAAACGAAAACCACCGGAATGTTCAGTCGCAATGCGGCCATGAGCATGCCAGGGGTGATTTTGTCGCAGTTGGAAATGCACACCATGGCATCCGCGCAGTGGGCGTTGACCATGTACTCGACGCTGTCGGCAATCAGATCGCGACTGGGCAGCGAATACAGCATGCCGCCATGGCCCATCGCGATGCCATCATCCACCGCGATGGTGTTGAATTCCTTTGCGACCCCGCCGGCCGCCTCGATCTCGCGCGCGACGAGCTGGCCGAGGTCTTTCAGATGTACATGTCCTGGTACGAACTGGGTGAAAGAGTTGACGACCGCGATGATGGGTTTGCCGAAATCGGCGTCCACCATGCCGGTGGCGCGCCACAGCGCGCGCGCGCCAGCCATGTTGCGGCCATGGGTCGAGGTCTCGGAACGGTAGCGTGGCATGATGGAGTTTCGTCAGGTCGGAGGTTTGCGTGTGAATTGTATGGCTGGGTGCAATCGGCAATGGAGCCGAATGGGTATTGGCGCGACTTGGGCGATGAGAGGTGGCGCGCGATCTTGCTCACGCCTGAAGGCTGGATCATCGTGGAACGCCAAGCCGGCCGACAAGTCTCGCAAATCAGCCGACGATCTGGGCCTGTGCGGGGCAGTCTGGAATGAAAAAAGGACCTAGGAGTGTGGGCGGCAGAGGGCTTTGATGTCGGCGAAGTGGGGCGTGGTGCGTTACAGGCTGTTGAAATACCGCAACGCGACCCCCTGCGGTATTTCAACGGCCTGCATTCATGCCTACGAGTTACCGCCCCCATGAGCCGGACCAGGTGATGCTGCTGCCGGCGGCGCCGCAAGACTGGCTGCCGCCGGGCCACCTGGCGTACTTCATCCACGACACGATCGACACGCTGGATCTGAGTGCGTTTTACGCGCGCTACGAGGGCGGCGGGCCGCTACAAGCGCGAGTTTGGCGTGCCCGAGGACAAGGCGCAGGAGAACTTCACCGACCAGGACAGCCGCATCATGAAGCGCGTCGGCGGCTTCGATCCGAGCTACAACGCGCAGACGGCGGTGGATGAGACCGTGCACATTATCGTGGCCGCCGAGTTGGACAACGCGGCGCCAGACGCCCACTGGTTGCTGCCGATGATCGACGCGGTCAAGAGCGTGCTGGGGTTCTGCCAGTTCAGCCTGCGCGGCAGGCCACCTCGCGCAACGTGCCTCGACGCCACACTCTGGGGGGCGTCAGGTGATGCGTCGCGCCGAGCGTGTCGAAAACGAGCTGATCACCTCGGCGCCGACGATCCGGGACGCTATCACGGACTTCTGCCGCCCACACTCCTAGGGGGCTATGTGGAAGGGTGCTCCCGAAGCCAGGCCTTGATGGCGTCATTCATGCGGGTCTGCCACCCCTTGCCGCTGGCACGCAGGGCCTCGGCCACGTCCGCATCCACCCGGAGGGTGATCGAGACTTTGGGCCGCTCCAGCTTCGGGCGGCCCCGGCTACGCCGGTAGCGCTCCAGCGCCGCGCCGAGCTCGGCCGCCGTGGCGGGGCGTTCATCCTCGCTCAGACCGTCCCAGGCGTGATCCTTCCCGGCCGGGATCGCCTTCACGGCTTCGAGCACCGCCTTACGGTTCATCGCATTCGTTTTCGAGCCAGTCACGGTACACCTCGCGTTCCTCTTGGTTTGCCCGGCGGAAGCTGATGATGCGCGTCGCGCCATCGCGCTCGGTGTGCACCACCGTCAGCACGGCCAGGAAGCCCAGCGCGTAGGACATCGACAACGTGCGCGCCTCGCCGGCTCGCACGATGGCGACATCGAATCGAAAGCGCGACTCCAGGACCTCGGCCACCTGGGCGAAGTCGAGACCGTGCTTTGCCAGGTTGGCCCGCCGTTTGGCTTCGTCCCAGGTGTGGCGCGCTTTCATGTGATTTAGTGTATGTGCGTTTAATCGGAAACGCAATCTGTGCAACACGCCTCGGCGCTGGCGGTGGGGCAGGGGCGCGTCGATCACGGCTCACTGCGTGCCGAACCGACGATCTGCCGGCATGACCTCTGCCCGCGTGCGCCGCTCGATGACCTGGGGGCCGCGCTCGGTCGATGTCCTGGACAATGACGTGATCCGGGCAGCGCTCGAATCGTTGCCCGAACCGACCAAGGGGGACAGCCATGGCTGACGCGTGCATTGCCGAGATCATCAACGCGGCGCAACGCGCGCTGTGGCGCGCGGCCAGCCTGGTCCGTGACGCTGCCGCTGCCGCTGCCGCCGACGGGCTTGAAGACATGCAGGACTCCAATGGTAGGACCGGGGCGGATGGGGGCGATCCTGCGTGAGCCTACGAACGATGACATCACCGCCGCCGAGCGGGCGCTGTACCGTGTCATGCACATTGCCCGGCTTGCGCTGCACGCGATGGAAAACGTCGAGCTCGTGTCGGTCCGACTGGAGGAACCCCAACAGGGTGTCATGTACGCCGTGGAGAGCGCCCTGGGGGTAATCTTGCGCGAGGCTGAGGCGTCAGGCGACAGCCGGAGCCAACGTAACCCCGCCGTAACCCAGCAACGAAAAAGCCCGCCGAGTGGCGGGCTAAGTCGTTGATTTCATTGGTGCCGGTGAAAGGAATCGAACCCTCGACCTTCTCATTACGAATTTCATTCCGCTACTAGGCCCGTCTCATAACGAACCTTAACAATCATTGACGAATCAAACGTTTATCGTATCATTGCCTTAACGGGGTGACATGAAATTTTCCCGAGTTTGACCGAAATTGTCACCCCGGCGTCACCCCGGCGTCACCCCGGACAAGGGTAGGAGGCAAGATGGACAAGCTGGAAAACCGCTTCCCGTTCACGAAGGAACGGATCGCAGGGCTACCGAGCCCGGAGGCCGGGCAGCGCGCGACCTACCACGACACCAAGGCGACCGGCCTGCAAGTCCGCGTCGCGGCATCCGGGGTCAAGACGTTTTCTGTCTATCGGCGCATCAAGGGCGGCGCACGGGAGCGCGTCACGCTGGGACGTTTCCCGGCAATGACGGTCGAGCAGGCCCGCAAGGCTGCGGCGCAAGTCAACGCGACGATTGAGGACGGCGCGAACCCTGGCGAGGTCAAGCGCGCGTATCGTGGCGAGCCGACGTTTCAAGAGATGTTCGACGAATACCTGGAGGCCAAGCGCAAGCGCGACGGGTCGGCAATTTCAGAGACGACCAAGAGGCACTACAGGGATGCGACCCGCCTTCACATGGCCGCCCTGATGAATCTCAAGCTGTCCGCCGTCACACCCGAGAAGGTCGGCGCGATGCACGCCAAGGTTGAAAAGCTGTCGCACGCGCAGGCGAACCGCTGCCGGGCCATCGTGTCGGCAGTGTTCAACTACGCGAAGGACAAGCGGATTTTCTCGGGCGAAATCCCTGTTGTCGGGGTCAAGCGCGCGCACGAAATCCAGCGCGACCGCTTCGCCAGCGCCGCCGAGTTGCCGGGGCTGATGCAATCCATCGCCGAATCGCCCGCCCGCGACTATTTCCTGATGTTGCTGTTGACGGGCGCGCGCAAGACCAGCGTGCTATCTATGCGCTGGGCTGAAATCGACTTCGAGGGGGCAACGTGGCGCATCCCCAAGACGAAGAACGGCAGTCCGCAGGTTGTCCACCTGAGCGCCGAGGCCGTGATGGTGCTCAAAGCTCGCAGGGAAGAACGCGACGGCAAGGCGCAGGCCACGGGCGAGGCCGCTTCGGAGTTCGTATTCCCCGGCGAGGGCAAGACGGGCCACTACGCCGAGCCGAAAAGGGCATGGGCCGGCATTTTGTCGCGTGCCGGCGTGGACGACCTGCGTATCCACGACCTGCGCCGCACGCTCGGGAGTTGGCAGGCCAAGACCGGCGCCAGTCTCGCCATCATCGGCAAATCGCTCGGGCACAAGTCGCAGCAGTCCACCGCGATTTACGCGCGCCTCGACCTGGACCCGGTGAGGCAGAGCGTGGACACCGCCACCGCCGCGATGCTGGAGGCCGCAGGCATGAAGTCCGCCGCCGATGTCGTCGCCATCGCTGACGCAAAGCGCAAGAGGCGCGCGTAAGGTAATTCGGTTCCAAAACTAGGAATCGAACCCCCGACCCAGCGCGTAACCGTTTCGCCCGGCCTAGGTGCTGCCTGATCCGCAGTGCCGAACACCCGCCCCCTTCGCGGGCTGGCCGGGCACCTTCACGAAGGACATGCGAAAGGGCATGAGATGAGTAACCCGCTAGACGACTTCGAGTTGGCCGCGCTCAACGCTGAATTCACCGCGCGAGGCACGGATGCCTTGCGGATGTTGCGCGACGAATTCAAATCGTTCGTCGCCGACATCGCGCAGGACGGAATTATCAATGCCGACGACACGCCGGATAGTTTGGCGTTTATGACGTTCGACGCGGGCCACACCGGAACGCCGCTACTCATGGCCGACAAGGAGGGGCGGCGAATGGCGCTGGCGCACGCAGCACGATCTATTACCGGTGCGATGGTCGCACAAGAATCCGGTGATCTTCGCTGGCCTTTGTTCGCCGCCTACGCGGCGAGTCTGCTGCTGGCGCTGCGCGCAGAGTTGCTAGGCGCGCTGGCTCAACGGCACCTTGGCACGAAGAAGGCACGGGACACCAAGGCGGAGAAGGCGGAAAGCGATGATGGAAAATACGCGAAGCTACGCGAATACGCTGAGGCGCATCGTCGTACAGGTCGCAAAAAAACATGGGTTGTAGCGACTGCAAAAAGACAAGGCATTGTTAAAAGCGAGTCTTATGCGTACACGAAGTTGACGGAGTGGTACCCCGGCAAGGCATGGGAGGAAAAATAATGAATGCCGACATTCTGACAGAGTATCGGAGCGAACTCCGATACTCTGTCAGAATGTCGCCGCTTTTTGCCCCTGATCCTATTTGATTGGTATTTTCAGGATCTAGAGTTCGCCTCATACCGCAGCGTAACGACGCATAGCGGGCTTGTTTTGGGGTGAATCGTGAGCCTTCAAGAAATCATCGAAGCCGGGCGCGATCTGCTGGACGAGCAGGCCGCCGCCGCATTCCTCGACGTGTCGCCGGGCACGTTGTCTGTTTGGCGCTCGACGGGCCGCTACGCGCTGCCGTTCGTCAAGGTCGGGCGCAAGGTCCGTTATCGCAGGGCTGACCTGGCCGAATGGCTGGAGAGCCGCGCGCGGATGTCGGGGGCGACGCAATGAACCGCGCCACCACCGCGTTGATGTTCGTCGCGTGCGCTCTGCTGATCGCTTGCGACGTGCTGCTGCTGGTGCACGTCATGGGGGTGCGCCCATGATCCCCGCTCGCAACCGCGTAACCCCGGCCAAGAGCCGCGCCGCGCTGCTGGCGATGGCGCCTAAGGTCGATCCCGTCGCCGGCCTGTTGGAGGCGATGCACGCCGCAGGCATCGAGCCTGACGACCCCGGCGTGATCGTCGCCGATGGAGTGCTGCGCCGCTTCCGCGTCGAGGGCGACAAGGCCGGTTCGGTCAACGGCTGGTTCGTCCTGCACCACGACCACGGCGCAGCCGGCACCTGGAAGGGAGGCGCGACCTGCACCTGGTCGAGCAAGTCCACGGCACGCATGAGCCGCGCGGAGAAGGACGCCTTCCATGCGGCGATGCGTCAGGCCAAGGCCGAAGCTCAGCGCCAGCGCGAGGTCGAGCAGCAGCACGCCGCCGAGCGCGCGTCAATGCTCTGGTCGAAAGGCGCCCCCGCGTCGCCCGATCATCCGTATCTGCTGCGCAAGCGCATCGTTGCCGGCAACGCTCGCCAGCGCGGCGAACTGCTGATGCTGCGCATCGAGGACATCGACGGCAACACCCGCAGCCTGCAATACATCGGCGCGGACGGCACCAAGCGCATGCTGTCGGGAGGCGCGAAGCGTGGACACTTCGTCGTCGTCGCGGGTTCGCTGCCGGCTGACGTGATCGTGATCGCCGAGGGATTCGCAACCGCTTCGACCGTGGCGACGCAGTATCCCGGCGCCGCCGTGCTGGCAGCAATCGACGCTGGGAATCTTGAGCCGGTCGCGCTGGCCGTGCGCGCTCGATACCACGACCTGCAGATCATCGTCGCCGCCGACGACGACCGCACGACTGACGGCAATCCGGGGTTGACCAAGGCACGCGAGGCCGCCGCCGCCGTTCACGGTCGCATCGTTCGCCCGGTTTGGCCGGAGGGTTCGCCGCAGTCCCTGACCGACTTCAACGACTTGGCCGGATGGCTGATGGAGGTGCAAGCATGAGCGCACCGAGCAACATCCCCAGCGTGACAGAGACCCCCGAGCAGCCAAGCGTCGAGCTGCTGCGCGGCGATATGGTCAAGATGGAGGCCGTCCGCTGGCTGTGGCGTGACTATCTGCCGGCTGGGAAGTTCGTCATTCTCGGCGGCGCGCCGTCCTGCGGCAAAACGACCATCGCGTTATCTCTGGCCGCCGTCATCACCAGCGCCGGGCGATGGCCGGATGGCTGGGCCTGCCGCGACGCAGGCGACGTGTTGATCTGGTCCGGTGAGGACGACCCTGCTACGACCCTGGCGCCGCGCTTGGTGGCCGCTGGTGCGGACATGAGGCGGGTTCACTTCGTCAAGGGGATCGTCGGCGGCGAAGCGTTCGACCCGGCGCGCGACATGGATCTGCTGGAAGCCGAAGCGGCAAAACTCGCATCGCCCAAGCTGTTGATCGTGGACCCCATCGTGTCCGCTGTCACTGGCGACAACAACAAGAACAACGAGGTTCGGCGATCCCTGCAAAGCATCGTTGATCTTGCGGCGCGGCTGGACTGCACGGTGATCGGGATTCACCACTTCAGCAAAGGCACACAAGGCCGTGATCCGGTCGAGCGCGTATCGGGTTCACTCGCCTATGGCGCGCTCGCTCGTGTCGTCCTGGTGGCAGCCAAAGAGCAGGCCGAAGGCGAGGAACCACCGCGCAGGGTGTTCGTTCGCGCGAAATCGAATCTCGGACCCGATGGTGGAGGTTTCGCCTACACGCTGGAGCAGATCGAAGTCGAGCCGCACGTTTTCGGCCAGCGCGTTGCATGGCACGAAGCGTTGCAGGGTGAAGCGCGCGACCTGCTGGCGACCGCCGAGGCTGAGCCTGAGCGTGACACCGACGTGTCGGCGACGGACCATGCCGCAGAGTTCCTGCGCGAGCTGCTTCGCGGGGGTCCGGTGCCGTCGAAAGAGGTGTATTCGCATGCCCGTGAAGCGGGGTTCAGTCTGGCGACGATCCGACGCGCCAAGGAGGCTCTTGGGATCAAGCCGGAGAAAATCGGCGGCACCTTCGCGCCGGGCAAGAAACAGTCTTGGGAATGGGCTTTGCCGGAAGGTGCTCAGGAATCGCTGAAGGTGCTCAGCAAAAGTTGTTGGGCATCTTCAGCATCTTCAGGCGAAGTTGAGCATCTTCAGCAGCCTGAACCTGCCGAAGGCGCCGCGTCGCAAGTGGTGGAGGAATCGCTGTGAACGCCGCCACCGAAGCGCGCGACATCATCGCGCAGGCCACCCGAGACGGTCTGGAGATTCGCAAGGGCGACGCACCGGACAAGATCAAGTTGCGCGGCGCCGCCGATGCCGTTGCGAGGTGGAAGCCGATCATCGCGCAGCACAAGGCCGACATCCTGCCCTTGGTCGAGGCTGCGAACGATGCGGGCCGCCCGCTGCCCGGCGTGATCGTGCGGGCTGCCGATCAATCCGACCGCGAGCTGTTCGGCGTGGAGTGCTTGAGCTACCTGCACGCGCATGGCCTGGTGCTGGCGCTGGAGTTCGACCACATCGTCATGCACGGCACCGCGTCGCCGCAGATCATCGAGGAAGCCCGCACGCTGATCGAGTTGCTCGGCGACGACCTGCTGGCTGCGCTCAAGGCTCAGGAGGCCGCACAGCAGGCGATCCAACGGGCCGCTCGCCCATGTTGGCAGTGTCGGCACCTACGCACCACGTCGTCGGCAGCAAGCCAGCTCCCGCGCTGCGACGCCGGTCATGCACTGGTGTATCGAAGCTCGGCGACGCGCACCTGGCCGGGCCGGGTTGACGCCCGCAACTGCGGAGACCGGACGACATGAACGCAACCGATGGAACGATTCGCCGCCTGGTGCCGCTCGCAACATGGCTGCACCTGAATCGACACGTCATGCGGGTTTGGACGATGCGAAGCCCGAACATGATCGGACCCGAAAGCCTGCCGCGCTGGCTGCGTCGTCACGAAGCTCGGTTGACCGAGGCCGGCGCCGTCATGCGACAGGGCAACGCCTGGAGGCTGATCGAGTCGGAATTCTCCGAGGCGATGCGCGGCATCCTGGCCGAGGAACGCGAGAGGGCGAAGCGATGAACACGAAATCGAAATCCGCTGAACTGCGCGTCGTCACTGGCGAGGTGCTGGGCCCTACCCCCCGGCGTGATCGTGTTCGCCTGCACACCATCGACGACATCCGGCTGGAGCTGGGCCGGGTCTACAACGACATGCGCGACGGCACGCTGGACCCTGGCAATGGCACGAAGCTCGCCTATGTCCTGGGGCAGATGGTTCGCATATTCGAGACCCGCGAACTGGAGCAGCGCACCGAGGCACTGGAGCGCGCGCTACGCCTGCAACTCACGAAGGACTGATCCATGACGACCATCAACGACCGGCTTTATTCGACCCTGACGCCGCAGCAGCGCGTCGTCGCCATGTTCGCCGCGCTCGCCCGGCGCGACGAAGCCGAATGCACCCGCCTGGGCGATACCGCCCCGGTCTACAGCTACCGGGCGCATGATCTGGAGTTCCGGCGCCTGCTGAACTGCACCGAGCGCATGGCGCTGCACACCGCGTTGCTGATCGAGCCCGAGGTTATCCGCTACGTCGCACACCTGGGCATGCTCGTTCACCTGACCAGCGGCGACGACTGCGACCCCGAACAGGCCGAGCAGATCATTGCTCGCATCGAGGAAATCAGCGCCAGCATCAAAAGCTATTGGCTCGCCTACTCCGACACTTGCGCCGGCATCGGCATCGACCCTGACGAGCTGCTGCGCGGAGTGGGCGCGGAATTGTCCGACCATGCGCGCATCCTGACCCGCAAGGATGCCGAGCCGAACGCGGAATTGCTCGCCAGCGCCAGCAACCTTATGCGCCAGCTCGCGGGCCGCTGATCGCGGTTTGCAAAACCAACCCCATGAACGGCACGATTGGCCGTTTCAAAATAACCCCATGAACGGAGCAGCATCCGGCCTGTCGCGACCGCCTCGGCAACTGTTCCCCGCTTTGCAAAACAAACCCCATGACGCGCGCGCGGGGGACCGGTATCTGTAAACCGTTTACAGATAGAAAACTCGCCCCATGACGCGCGCGCGCGGGTCGGATTTCAAAATAACTCCATGAATGGCCCGCAACAGGGCCGGGATAAGTGCGCGGATTGCTACCGTGCAATTTCAGGCGTGGCGCGGGCTTGCGAGCGATTCGAGGGGGCGAAGGTTACCGGTAAGTGCGCACCGCTGACGCTGTGGGCGCATACCCCCCCATGAGAGGTTGACGCCAGCGCACCCGGTCGAGGTCGAGCTGATCCGGCGATGGTCGGCGACCGGGGCGCATGACGACCACGACCGCAAAGTACGCTCGTTTACGGCTTAAGGCGACCGCGCCGGGTTTTGCGACCCCCTAAAAGAGCGCGGGTCCTTCCCCGAGGGGGTACGGCACGGCGCCAAGGGACCCGCGCCTTTCGGCTAGCTATGGCGGGCGAGCTTGGTTAACCCGATCCGCTGGTTAACTTTCGCCCCGGCGATGTGGTCAACCCCGCGCCGCCCTCAGCGATAACAGCACAAGAACAGCAGCAGTGAACAGGGCCGAATCGTGCGCGACTGTTCGGAATTGTCACCCCGGTGTCACCCCGAGAAAAACAAAGCCCGCGATGTGCGGGCTAAGTTCTTGATTTCATTGGTGCCGGTGAAAGGAATCGAACCCTCGACCTTCTCATTACGAATGAGCTGCTCTACCGACTGAGCTACACCGGCGATAAACAGAGCATTCTAACCGATCGTGGTGTGGGAATGCGGATCCTGCTCAGCATGGTACCGCTGCAGCAGTGCGACTTCCTCGGTCGATCCGAGCATGACGGCAGCGCGCTGGTGCAAGCCGGTGGGTTCGATATCGAGAATTCGGGCCGTACCGGCGATGGCCATGCCACCGGCCTGCTCGACCAGGAGCGCCATCGGGTTGGCCTCGTACATCAGACGAAGTTTGCCAGCACGATCAGGTTCGCGCGCGTCCCACGGATAGAGGAATACGCCACCGCGTGAGAGCACGCGGTGGACGTCGGCAACCATGCTGCCGACCCAGCGCATGTTGAAGTCATTGCCGCGCGGGCCCAGCGAGCCGGCGAGGCATTCATCGATGTAACGCCGCACGGGGGGTGCCCAGTGGCGCATGTTGGACATGTTGATCGAGAACTCGTGCGTGGTGCGGGGGATCTGCACATGATCGCGCGAGAGCACGAAGCCGCCCTCGTCGAAATCCAGAGTGAATTCGGCCACCCCGTGCCCGACGGTCAGGACCAGGGTTGTCTGCGGGCCGTAGGTGCAATAGCCAGCTGCGACCTGCTTGCGCCCTGGTTGCAGAAAATGCTCTGGACCGACATTGGCAGCGCCCTCGGCCAAGTGCAGGACGGAGAAAATGGTCCCGATGGTGACGTTGACGTCGATATTGCTCGACCCATCAAGCGGATCGAACATCAGCAGATACTCACCGCGAGGAAACCGGTGCGGAATGGTGTGGATGGTTTCGAGCTCTTCCGAAGCCATCGCGGCGAGGTGTCCGCCCCATTCGTTGGCTTGCAGCAGCACGTCGTTGGCGATGACATCGAGTTTTTTCTGTACTTCGCCCTGGATGTTTTCGCTGCCCAGGCTTCCCAGCACACCGCTGCTCGCAGCGCGGCTGACGGCGCGGCTGATGCGCTGGCAGGCGCGCGCCACTTGTTCGATGAGCAGGCGCAACGAGCCTGGAATGCGACCGTGGTTGCGTTCCTGCTCGATCAGCCAGCGGCTGAGATTGATCTGATCTCGGTGTGTGTCGATGCCCATGGTGTTGGTCCTTCGAGGCCGTTCAGGCCAAGGCCTTATCAAGAATTTCATGGGTGTCGGGGGACAACCCGGGATGCGCGGCAAGCGCGCGCATCGACAGTTCGGCCGCAGCCGCGTAGGGCGTGGCCAGTTTGCGCCAGCGGTCCAGGGCGCGGGCGAGCCGGGCTGCCACCTGCGGGTTGAGGGCGTCGAGCGCGCGAACCTGGGTGGCCCAGAAAGCGTAACCTTCGCCATCCGCGCGATGGAAACTGCCTGGATTGGCTTGACAGAACGTGGAGATGACGCTGCGCGCGCGATTGGGATTGCGCAGACTGAAGTCAGGGTGCTGCATCAAGGCTTCGATGGTGCTCACAGTTGCCCCCGGTGCCGAGGCCTGCAGGGCAAACCATTTATCCATGACCAGCGGTTCATGTGCGAACTGGGTTGCGAAACGTGCCAGCGCGACCTCGGCCAGCGGAGCGCTGGAGCTCACCAGCGCCCCAAGCGCGGCGAAACGATCGGTCATGTTGTCAGCATCCTTGACCAATTGGTAGGCGCGACCCTGCCACTGTGCGTCGCCCAGATGGCATAGCTGGGCGAGCGCCAGATTGCGCAGTGCACGACGGCCGCTGCCCGTGAAATCGGGGGCGTAGCCGTCCAGGGGCGCGAGGTCGTACCAGGTTTGCTCCCAGTCATCCTGCAAGCGGCGCGCAAGGGCGAGGCGCAGTTGCTGGCGCGCTGCGCGAATACGCGCCGGGTCGGTGACGTCGAGTTGTTCGGCGATGATGCCTTCGCCGGGGAGCGTCAGGACGAGTTCCTTGAATGCCGGCGAAAGGGCCGGGTCGCACAGCACATTGCGCAGCGCGTCAATCCAGGCGTCGTCGGCTTCGGGGCTGGCTTCGCCGCGTGCTGCCGGCAGCAGGCGCGCCAGCGCGAGGCGTTGGGACGCTTCCCAGCGGTTGAAGGCATCCGGGTCATGACCGAGGAGCACGAGTCGCTGCGCATCGTCCAGCCCGTCGTCCAGCACCACAGGCGCCGAAAAGCCGCGCAGGAGCGATGGCACCGGGGCGCTGGAGACGTCGTGCAGCACAAAACTTTGTTGTGGTTCGGTCAGGACCAGCAAGGCTTCATCCGTCGAGGCGGCGCCATCGACACCGAAGCGCATGCTGTTGCCAGCCGCGTCGAGCAAGCCGATACGCACCGGAATGACCTGTGCCGGTTTATCAGGCTGTCCAGGCGTCGCCGCGCACATCTGGTGCAAGGTCAGGGTGAAGGTACGGGCCATGGCGTCGTATTGCCCGCGTGCGCTGACATGGGGGGTGCCGGCTTGCGCGTACCACAGCCCGAATTGCGCGCAGTGACGCTCGAGATCGGAACCCGGGTTTGCGTCGACGACGGACGCGAGGAAGTCGTCGCAGGTCACTGCCTGACCGTCATGGCGCTGGAAGTACAGCGCCAGGCCCCGCGCGAAGCCGTCGCGACCGACGAGGGTCTGCATCATGCGCACCACCTCGGCGCCTTTTTCGTAGACGGTCGGGGTGTAGAAATTATCGATGGCGACATACGCATCCGGGCGCACGGGATGCGCCATCGGACCGGCATCCTCGGGGAACTGTACCGCGCGCAGTGCACGCACATCCTCGATGCGGCGCACCGCGCGCGCCGAGCCACCACCGGCTGCTGCCGCCAGGTCCTGGCTGAATTCCTGGTCGCGGAAGACGGTCAGTCCTTCCTTGAGGCTGAGCTGGAACCAGTCACGACATGTGACCCGGTTACCGCTCCAGTTGTGAAAGTATTCGTGCCCGACCACCGATTCGATGTTCTGGAAATCAACGTCAGTTGCTGTCCCCGGATTGGCAAGAACGTACTTCGTGTTGAAGATGTTCAGGCCCTTGTTTTCCATCGCGCCCATGTTGAAGTCACTCACGGCAACGATCATGAAGCGGTCGAGGTCGAGACTCAGGCCGAAACGCTGCTCGTCCCAGGCAACCGAATTCACGAGGGAGCGCATGGCGTGCTCAGTCTTGTCGAGGTCTCCTTCGCGCACATACACCTGCAGCAGATGCTCACGTCCGTTGCGGGCGCGCACGCGCTGCTCGCGGCTGACCAGGTGTCCAGCGACCAGGGCGAACAAATAGCACGGCTTGGGAAAGGGGTCCTCCCAGACAGCCTCGCGCCGTCCGTCCGGCAGCATGGTTTCAGACAGCAGGTTGCCATTGCTCAGCAGCACCGGGTAGCGCCTCGCGTCTGCGCGCAGCACGACGGTGAATCGACTCATCACGTCAGGTCGATCGGGCCAGTAGGTGATGCGACGAAAGCCCTCCGCTTCGCATTGGGTGAAAAAAGCGTCTCCCGACACATAGAGGCCTGACAGCCGCGTATTGGTGCGCGGACTGCATGTGTTGACGACGTCCAGCGTGAACGCGTCAGGCAGACGTTCGAGCCTGATCCCGCCGGCAACCTGGCTGTAGATGCAGGCGCGACCGTCAAGCATGAGCGATTGCAGGACGATGTCCTCGCCGTCGAGCAGGAGCGGTGCGTCAGCGGCGACGCCCGCATTGCGGCGCATGCGCAGGCGTGCCTTGACCCGGGTGCGGTCGGGGTCAAGGTCGAATTCAAGATGGACCTGGTCCACCGCGTAGGCCGGCGGAGCATAGTTGCTGCGTTGAATGGCGTGGGTGCGTTCGGATGACATGGCGGTGAGGCGGTGGGGCTCAAAGGCCCTGTTTCAGGCTGGCGGAAATGAACTCGTCGAGGTCGCCGTCGAGCACCTTCTGGGTATTGGAGATCTCCACGCCAGTTCGAAGATCCTTGATACGGCTCTGATCAAGCACGTAGGAGCGGATCTGGTGCCCCCAGCCCACGTCGCTCTTGCTGTCTTCGAGTTTTTGCTGTTCGGCCTGGCGCAGGCGCAGTTCGTGCTCAAACAATCTCGAGCGCAGCATGGCCCATGCCTCGGCGCGGTTCTTGTGTTGCGAGCGGTCGTTCTGACATTGAACGACGATGCCGGTGGGTACGTGGGTGATGCGGACCGCCGAATCCGTCTTGTTGATGTGCTGGCCACCCGCCCCGCTGGCCCGGAAGGTGTCGATGCGCACATCCGCCGGATTGATGTCGATCTCGATCGAATCATCGACTTCCGGATAGACGAACACACTTGCGAAGCTGGTATGCCGACCACCCGAAGAGTCGAACGGGCTCTTGCGCACCAGCCGGTGCACCCCGGTTTCCGTGCGCAGCCGACCATACGCGTAGTCGCCGTCGACCTTGATCGATGCGCTCTTGATCCCGGCGACGTCGCCACTCGATTCCTCGAGCACTTCAACCTTGAATCCCTGCCGCTCGCTGTAACGCAGATATTGGCGCAGCAGCATCGAAGCCCAGTCGCACGCCTCGGTGCCACCGGCACCAGCCTGGATATCGATGAAGCAGTTGCCCGGATCCATCGGATTGGAGAACATGCGGCGGAATTCCATGTCCTCCACCCGCTTCGCCGTGACTGAAGTGTCCTCCGCGATGGCGTGCAGGGTGGCGTCGTCGTCTTCTTCGCGCGAAAGCTCGAAGAGCTCACTCTGGTCGGCAAGTTCGCGCTCGATGCGATCGATGTCAAGCACCACTGCCTCGAGCGCCCGGTTTTCCCGGCCCAGATCCTGGGCGCGTTTGGGATCGTCCCAGACCTTCGGGTCCTCCAGCGCGGCGCTGACTTCCCTCAGACGCGCAGCTTTGGCATCGTAGTCAAAGATACCCCCGGAGTCGCCGCGTGCGTTCCGAGAGGTCTCGAAGTTGGGCAGACAGGGCGTTGAGTTGTTCGGCTTCCATCGTCGGTCGTCGGTGTTGGGGTTTCAGCAAGTCGGACATTGTCGCATCCGCGCGGCATGCGCGGATGCAGCTGGACCATGGTCACTACTTGAAGAACGCTTTCACCTTGTCGGTCCAGGTCTTTCCGGCCGGCGAGTGGCGGTCGCCCCCTTTTTTGAATGCCGCATCGAGCTCCTGGAGCAGGCGGCGCTGCTCATCGGTCAAGCGCACCGGCGTTTCGACGTCAATGTGACAATAAAGATCGCCCGGATGCCCGGCGTGAATGCCATTGATTCCCTTGCCCCGCAGGCGCAGGGTCTTGCCCGACTGCGTGCCTTCGGGCAGGTCGATCTCGGCAGCACCCGCCAGTGTCGGCACCTCGATGCGCGAACCAAGGGCCGCCGCCGTCATGCTGACCGGAATCTTGCAGTGCAGGTCGTCGCCATGGCGCTCAAACAGGGAATGCGGCTTGATCTGGATTTCCACATACAAGTCGCCGGGCGGCCCGCCATTGACGCCGGGCTCGCCATTGCCGGTGGAGCGGATGCGCATGCCGGTGTCGATGCCGCCGGGAATCTGGACTTCCAGCGTCTTCTGACGCTTGATCCGTCCCTGGCCGTGGCAACTCGGGCAAGGATCGGGAATGATCTTGCCGCTACCGTGGCAATGCGGGCAAGTCTGTTGCATCGCGAACGGACCCATGCGCTGGGTGGTGGCGCCACTGCCGTTGCAGGTCGGGCACGTTCTCGGTTGCGTGCCGGGCTTGGCGCTGCTGCCTCCGCAGGTATCGCAGGCGTCCCACGACGGGATCCGCAATGACTTGCTGGTTCCGCGCGCGGCTTCCTCCAGCGTGAGGGTCAGGGCGTAGCTCAGGTCGGCGCCGCGATACACCTGCTGGCCGCCACCGCCGCGGCGACCGCCGCCGCCACCGTTGCCGCCAAAAATCTCCTCGAAAATGCTGCCGAAGTCGGCAAAGCCGGCACCACCGCCTGCGAATCCTCCGCCCATGCCGCCGGCCGAAGGATCCAAGCCGGCGTGGCCGTAGCGGTCATACGCGGCGCGTTTTTGCGGATCGCTCAGCGTCTCGTAGGCGAGCTTGGCCTCCTTGAATTTCTCCTCCCCCTCCTTGTCACCCTGCGTGCGATCGGGGTGGTGCTTCATGGCCAGCTTGCGGTAGGCCTTTTTCAGGGTATCGTCGTCGGCATCACGTGGGACACCGAGTGTTTCGTAGAAGTCGCGCTTGGACATGGCCGTGATCCATGCTGTACTGATTGAAAACGCAAACAGGGAGGGTGATGTCACCCTCCCTGCATGCCGCCTGCCGTCAAGGCAATCCAGGGAACCCGGGAATCAAGCCTTGCCGTCCTTGACTTCCTTGAACTCGGCGTCGACCACGGTGTCGTCGGCGTTCGCGCCGGCGCGACCTTCGCCACCCGCCGATGCGCCGGCGGCTGCGGCCTGCTCATGGGCGTACATTTTTTCCCCGAGTTTCTGGCTGGTCGTCATGAGGGCCTCGGTCTTGGCCTCGATCGCGGCCTTGTCGTCGCCCTTGATTGCCTCATCCAGGTCCTTCAGTGCGGCCTCGATGGATTCCTTTTCACCGGCATCGAGCTTGTCCCCATGTTCCGTCAGGGACTTACGCACGCCATGCGCGGCGGCATCGGCCTGATTACGTGCGTCGATGAGCTCGCGCTTGCGGTGATCGTCGGCGGCGTTGGCCTCGGCGTCTCGCACCATGCGCTGCACCTCGTCTTCGCTCAGTCCCGAATTGGCCTTGATGGTGATATTGTTTTCCTTGCCGGTGCCTTTGTCCTTGGCGCTGACATGGAGAATGCCGTTGGCATCCACGTCAAAGGTGACTTCGATCTGTGGCAAACCACGGGGTGCCGGAGGAATGCCTTCGAGGTTGAATTCGCCGAGCAGCTTGTTGCCCGCGGCCATTTCACGCTCCCCCTGGAACACCTTGATGGTCACCGCCGGCTGGTTGTCGTCGGCGGTCGAGTAGACCTGGGTGTGCTTGGTCGGAATGGTGGTGTTGCGCTTGATCATCGGCGTCATCACGCCGCCCAGTGTCTCGATGCCGAGGCTCAGCGGCGAGACGTCGAGCAGCAGCACGTCCTTGCGATCACCCGACAGCACCGAACCCTGAATCGCGGCCCCCACGGCCACGGCTTCGTCGGGATTGACGTCCTTGCGCGGATCACGGCCGAAGAACTCCTTGACGGTCTCCTGCACCTTCGGCATGCGCGTCATGCCACCGACCAGAATCACGTCGGAGATATCACCTATCTTGACGCCGGCATCCTTGATGGCGATGCGGCAGGGATCGATGGTGCGCTGGATCAGTTCGTCGACCAGGGCCTCGAGCTTGGCGCGGGTGAGCTTCATGCTCAGGTGCTTCGGGCCTGACGCGTCCGCAGTGATGTAAGGCAGGTTGATTTCGGTCTGCTGGGTGCTGGAGAGCTCGATCTTGCCTTTTTCGGCGGCATCCTTCAGGCGCTGCAGGGCGAGCACATCCTTGGACAGATCGACGCCTGACTCCTTCTTGAACTCGGCGACGATGTAATCCATCACGCGCTGGTCGAAGTCCTCGCCGCCAAGGAAGGTGTCGCCATTGGTTGACAGCACTTCGAACTGCTTCTCGCCGTCGACGTCGGCGATCTCGATGATGGAAATGTCGAACGTACCGCCACCCAGATCGAACACCGCGATCTTGCGATCGCCCTTGCTCGCCTTGTCCAGACCAAAGGCCAGAGCAGCCGCTGTCGGCTCATTGATGATGCGCTTGACGTCCAGACCGGCAATGCGGCCGGCGTCCTTGGTCGCCTGGCGCTGGCTGTCATTGAAGTAGGCGGGAACCGTGATGACAGCTTCAGTGACTTCCTCTCCGAGGTAATCCTCGGCGGTTTTTTTCATCTTGCGCAGCACTTCGGCGGAAATCTGGGGCGGGGCGAGTTTCTTGCCGCGCACTTCGACCCAGGCATCTCCGTTGTCGGCTTTCACAATGCCATATGGCATCAGGCCGATGTCCTTTTGCACTTCCTTCTCGGTGAACTTCCGCCCGATCAGGCGTTTCACTGCGTAGAGGGTGTTTCTGGGATTGGTGACCGCCTGGCGCTTCGCGGGGGCACCGACCAGGATTTCACCGTCTTCCATGTAAGCAATGATTGACGGCGTCGTGCGCGCGCCCTCACTGTTTTCAATCACCTTCGACGTGCCGCCTTCCATGACCGCGACGCAGGAATTGGTCGTGCCGAGGTCGATCCCGATCATTTTTGCCATGTTCAACTCCGAGAATATTCAATCGTTCGTACGGGATGAGCTTTGACGCGCCCAGCCTGTTTGCATTGTGTTCAGCTGCAGATTAAATGAAGCCGCTGGCGCCTATTTCAAGCCTGCGCCGGCGCTGCGACCGTCACCATGGCCGGGCGCAGCGTGCGCTCGGCCAGGGTGTAGCCCTTTTGCAGCACGGTAACGACCGTACCCGGGGCCTGATCCGCCGGCACGTTGGCAATCGCCTGGTGCAGGACCGGATCAAAACGGTCACCCGGCGCGGGACTGACCTCGCCAATGCGGCTGCGCTCAAAGGCGCCGCGCAACTGGCTCAGGGTCAGCTCAACGCCCTTTTTGAGGGCCTCGATATTGCCACTCGTGTCAGCCAGCGCAGCTTCGAGACTGTCCTTGACGGGGAGAAGCTCCTGCGCCATCGCATCGACCGCGAACTTGCGGGCGCGGGCTGTTTCCTCCTCGGCGCGCCGCCGCGTGTTTTCCGCTTCGGCCTTGGCGCGAAGAAACTGGTCGCGCAGGACCTCAAGTTCATCCTGGGCGGTCTTCAGCGCCTGCTCCAGCGCATCGGGTTCGGACGCTCCGGAGGCCTGGGTATCGGACTCGGGGGTGCTGGGAATGTCGGCTTCCTGGTTCATGGGTCTGGTTCGATGATCGTCGGACAGTGCCGCGTGGCGGGCGTACGGGCAAGCAACTTGGGGCGGGCGAGCCGAATTCAAGACGTCGTTCGTGGATTTTTCCGGCTTCCAGGCGAGGGCAGTGAATAAAACACTACGCTGTCGCGGAAATGCAGTTGGCGAAGGTCGTTCCCAAGTCCGGATGCAACAAATGACGTCAGCCGATCGCGTGCGACCCAGATCGCGAATGCACGGCCGGCGCTGCGCGCGCGCGCGATCGCGGCGCTGCCGACGCACGGCGACGCGTCTGCAGACGCGTGGTGGCAGCCGAACCAGAGATCGGCGCTGGTGCTGTCGATGATCTGGAGCCTGGGAAAGCCATAAGCAAGCAGCGAGGCGTCCTGGTCCTCGAAGGTCTGCCAGGAAAAAATTTCCGTATCGGCAGGAAGAATGGCGTGCATGGCCTGCGCGACCCGTTGCTGGGAGGTGTCATCGGTTTTCACGATGTCCATCCGTGTCGCGAAGATCACCATGGCCAGCCCCGCCAGCCCATACAGGAGCAGTCCGGTGTGCAGCCGACCCGCGCGCAGCGCCAACCCGGCAAACATCGAGACCAGCGCCAGCGCGCCGATGAGCACGGGGATGACGGTGAATTCGGAGGCTGGCATGCCCACGCGCAACAGCGTGGCATGCAACGCCGAAGTGAATGTCGCGGCGAACAAGGCCAGCGCCGCGACGCCAAACGCCAGCGCAGCCGCTCCAAGCGGCGCGAGGACGTCGGCAAGCCGGTCACGGTCCAGCGCTTTTTGCAGACGCACCCCGCCCCACCACGCGATCAGCACAACGGTGGGCAGCAGGTAGTAGGCTCCCTTGTTGCTGGCCGTCGAATAGAACACGATCAGCACCACAGCGGCGTTGCGCGCCCAGCGCGCGCTCGAGGCCGCCGCGCTGGTGCCATCAGCCGGCGGAGTACGCCAGACCAGCACCACAAGCAGGGGTACCCACTGGAATAGCCCGATCAGGAGCTTGGGTCCGTAGTACCACCATGGGCCGGTGTGAAAATCCGCCGGCACCCGGGTTCCGAGGAACCGGTTGATCGTTTCGTTGACAAAATAAAACCAGGCAAATCCTGGTTGTTTGGCCGTTGCGGCCAGGTGCCATGGCGCAACCAGCGCCAACAGCAGGGCAATCGACCACGGGTCCAGGTAAAAGCGCAGCAACTCCGTGCGCTGCATTGGCGCCGGATCGAGCAGCAGCTGCACGAGGCCGACCAGGCCCAGCAGGAGGAGCGCTTCGGGTCCCTTGGTGAGCATGCCCAGCGCCAGTGGAACCATGGCCAGCCGCAGCCACCGGCGGTCACGATCATGCGCTGCGCGCGCCACCAGGGCGTAGGCTGCGAGCCAGCCGAGGGCGAGCAATGGATCGAACAGAATGGTGCGCGCAATGAGCACGTAACCCAGCGCCGTGCCGCACACCAGCGCTGCGAAACGGCCAGCGAGCGGGGCGCCCATCCAACGTCCGTAGGCGACGCAGCCGGCCGCTGTCAGCCAGGCGGCAACCGTGTCCGGCAACCTGGCTTGCCAGGCGCCGAATCCGAATATCTTGAAGCTTGCCGCGATCAGCCAATACAGCATCGGCGGCTTTTCGATGTACGGCACGCCATCGAGGTGCGGAATGATCCAGCTGCCTCCCTGGAACATTGCACGTCCGATATCCGCATACAGGGCTTCATTGTTGTCTCGCAGGGGCGGGCCACCCAGCCCGTAGAACAGGCAGGTGGCAACCAGCGCGAGCACAAGCGTGTCGGCCAGCCAGGGGGTGGCTTGACGAAGCAGACGGGGGAGCACGGTGGAGGCCCCTGTCACGTGGGTTCCAGGAGCCACCGTCATTCTAGGATCTGGCGGGCGCCGAGCCTGTGCCCGCCTCCGCGCCCATGGCGAGCGCGCGCGCGCGGCTCGCGGCGAGTTCCTGGGCATGCACTGGCTCCAGCGTCGGCCAACCTTGCAGATCACCCGCCACCACGTCGGCGAACCGCTCGACCCAGCGCGGGTCGGTGTTCAGGCAGTCGATGTAACGAAACCGCTCGCCGCCTTCCGACAGAAAGGCCTGCTTGCCTTCAATGGCGATTTCCTCCAGCGTTTCGAGACAGTCGACCGCAAAGCCCGGGCATACGACGTCCGCAGTACGGCAGCCGGCGCGGGCGAGCTCCCGCAGCGTCGGTTCCGTGTACGGCTGCAGCCATGCCTGGCGGCCGAAGCGCGACTGGAACGTCACGCGCCAGCGCTGCGACGGCAGGTCCAGCGCTTCGGCGAGCAGGCGTGCGCTTTTATGGCACTCACAAAAGTAGGGGTCACCCAAATCGAGGGTTCGTCGGGGCATGCCGTGAAAGCTCATGAGCAATTGTTCGGGTTCGCCTTCGGCTTCCCAACGCGCGCGCACTTTCGCGGCCAGAGAAGCGATGTAGCCAGGCGCGTCAGCATAATTGCGACGGGTGCGCAGCGCGGGTTGGCGCCGCTGCCGCATCATCCAGTGCATCACGGCATCCAGGGAGGATGCGGTCGTTGCCGCGCAGTACTGCGGATAGAGTGGGACCGCGAGCAGTTGCGTCACGCCGGCGTCGCGCAGCGCGTCGAGCACCGACGCGGTGGAGGGGTTGCCGTAGCGCATGGCGTGGCGCACGATGACGTCATGCCCACGCGCGCGCAGCGTGGTTTCGAGCGCCTGCGCCAGTGCTCGGGTGCCGACTTCCAGCGGAGATCCGTCGGGCAGCCATACGGTGGCGTACTTGGCCGCCGAACGGGGCGCGCGCAACGGCAGGATGACGCCGCGCAGTAAGGGCTGCCATAGTGCGGCGGGCAGTTCGACGACGCGCCGGTCGCTGAGGAATTCGCCCAGATAACGACGCAGCGCCGGGGCGGTCGGGGCGTCGGGAGTCCCGAGATTGAGCAGCACCACACCCACGCGGGGAGATGTGCCGTGGCGGAAGGACGGAGTCGAAGGCGGAGGTGTCATGGAACCGGGTGCCGGGGGTGAGCGGGGGGTGGTCAATCCGTATGGATCGTGAACTGCACGGTCGGCGCCGTGGGGTCAGCCGGCTTGGCGCCCAGACTGATCTCTCCGCGCCCGTGCAGGACGCACTCGTTGCGCCGCAGCGCCAGCACGTTGTCCTGCGCGTTGAAGCGCACCCAGGTGCCATTGCTGGAAAGATCAAGCAGCATGAAATAGCTGCCCCGCCATTCGATGCGCGCGTGCTGGCGCGACACGCGGATGTCATTCACTGCGAAGGAATTCGACGGGCTGCGGCCGATGGCAACCGGGGCTTGATCGAAGCTGAAATCCTTGGTCTGGTCGAGCCATGTCAACCCCAGGCGCTGGCCCGTTGTCGACATCATGGTGGGGGCGTGGGGCTGGGTCTGGTTGTTCAGCCAGCCGGCGTCCCATTCGATCTGGTGGACCGGCACGGGGATGTCATAGCCTCGCAGGAAAATGGCCCCAAGGCTTCGCAATAAGGGTGTTTGCTCGGGATCCAGGCCTTCCGCCACGGCGTCGGCGATCAGGATCTGGCCACCCGCAGCAGAGTCGGAAAGGCGGGCAGCAGCGTTGACAGCGTCCCCGAAGCAATCCCCCGGGGTGAGAACGACGGGGCCCCGGGACAGTCCGACCTTCAGTCTCACCCCGGCCGGGCCCGCCTGACCGCGCGGAGACAGCGCGCGTTGCGCCTCGCTGCTGGCACGCACGGCCGCCGCGTTCTGGTCGAAGACCGCAAGCAAACCGTCTCCAAGCGTCTTGACAACCTCGCCGCCTTCGGCACGGATGGCTTCAGCGATGGTCTGGGTGGTCGAGGTCATGAGCCGGGCCGCGGAACTGTCTCCCAGCGTCTTGTACAACCCGGTGCTGCCGACAATGTCGGCAAATACGACAGTTCGCGTCACGGGTTTGCGCAAATTCGACATGGCGCTGAGTCTAGCGTTGTTCCTGCGGGGACCGGGCGCTGACAGGCAGTGCACTGGCTGCGTATGCTTCCGGCTTCGACAACGACCGCCAGCGGCAGAGCCTCTCCGCGACGCAAGTCTCTCCGCGGCAACGCACACGCTTCCGGTTCAAAGGGGCGCGGTGCTCACAGCGAATCAAGGAAGCTTCGCAGCTTGTCCGAGCGGGTGGGATGCTTGAGTTTGCGAAGGGCCTTCGCTTCGATCTGGCGGATGCGCTCGCGGGTGACGTCGAACTGCTTGCCGACTTCCTCGAGCGTGTGATCGTTGGCCATTTCGATCCCGAAGCGCATGCGCAGCACCTTTGCTTCGCGCGGAGTCAGCGAGTCGAGGATGTCCTTCACCACCTCGCGCAAGCTGGCTTGCAGCGCCGCATCGGTCGGCGCGAGCATGCCCGTGTCCTCGATGAAGTCACCCAGATGCGAGTCGTCGTCGTCACCGATGGGCGTCTCCATCGAGATCGGCTCCTTGGCGATTTTCATGATTTTGCGGACTTTGTCCTCGGGCATGTCCATCTTTTCCGCAAGGATGGATGCATCAGGCTCGGTTCCTGTTTCCTGAAGGTACTGACGGGAAATGCGATTGACCTTGTTGATGGTTTCGATCATGTGCACCGGAATACGGATGGTGCGCGCCTGATCGGCAATGGACCGGGTAATGGCCTGACGGATCCACCAGGTCGCGTAGGTCGAGAATTTGTAGCCGCGGCGATATTCGAACTTGTCGACCGCCTTCATCAGTCCGACGTTGCCTTCCTGAATCAGGTCCAGGAACTGCAGGCCGCGATTGGTGTATTTCTTCGCGATGGAAATGACCAGACGCAAGTTGGCTTCGATCATTTCACGCTTGGCATCGCGCGCTTCCTGCTCGCCCCGGCTCATCTGGGAATTGATATCCTTGAAATCTTCCAGCGGCACCACCACGCGTTTCTGGGTATCGATCAGGCGCTGCTGGAGTTCCTGGATGCTCGGCAGGTTGCGGTGCATGACCGCGCTGTAGGGCCGGTTGGCATGCACGAGCGCTTCGGCCCATGACAGGTCGAGCTGATGTCCGGGGAAGGACTTGATGAATTCCTCCTGGGGCATGCCGCAGCGGTCGACGACGATGCGGCGAATTTCACGTTCTTGCTTACGGACTTCATCCACCTGGCTGCGAAGCAGATCGCACAGCTTTTCGACGGTACGCGCTGTGAACCGCACTTCCATCAGGTTGCTCGAAATCTGCTCCTGGGCTTTCATGTACCCGGGCGACTTGTAGCCGTCCTTGTCGTAGGCGCGGCGCATTTTCATGAACGCATCATGCACCTGCGCGAAGCGTTCGAGTGCCTTGGCCTTGAGTTCCTCGAGCTTGACCGAGGTCGCGGCGGCTGCCGAGGCCTCATCGTCTTCATCAGTTTCGTCAGCCAGCGCGAAGTCCACGTCTTCCTCGGCGACATAATCGTCCGATTCGTCATCCGAGACCATGCCGTCAACCACTTCATCCACCGGTAGCGCATTGTTGGCAATTCGAGCAGCCATCGCCAGGATTTCGGCCACCGTTGCGGGCGACGCGGAAATCGCCAGCATCATCTTGCGAAGGCCTTCCTCGATGCGCTTGGCAATGACGATTTCGCCCTCGCGGGTGAGCAGTTGCACAGTGCCCATTTCACGCATGTACATGCGCACCGGATCGGTCGTGCGGCCGAATTCGGAATCCACCGAGGACAAGGCAGCCTCTGCCTCCTCCTCGGCCTCCTCGTCACTCGACGTGGTCGGGCCGTGCTGGTTGAGCAACAAGGTTTGCGCGTCGGGGGCCTGCTCGTACACCGCGATGCCCATGTCGTTGAGCATGCTGATGATGGTTTCCAGCAGATCGGGATCAGCCAGATTGTCGGGCAGATGATCGTTGATTTCACCGTAGGTGAGGAAGCCCCGGGTCTTGCCGAGCTTGATCAGATTTTTCAGGCGTTGGCGCCGGCGTACGAGCTCCTCTTCGGTGACGTTCGAGTCGTCGTAGCCGAATTCCTTGAGCAGCTGTTTTTCCTTCGCGCGCGAAGGACGGCGGCCGCGCGGCAACGCCGCCGCCGGGGCAGCGGCTTCGTCAATTTCGTCAGGCATGATCGCCGCCACGTCGTCCGCGGGGAGGTGGTCGTCCTTGAGCGCGCGCGTCTCGACGACCTTGGCGGTGGCTTTTGCGCCTGCCTTGCCGGTTGTCTTCGTCAATGCGGCGGCGACCGACTTGGGGGCCGTTTTTACTGGCGTCTCGTCCGCTTGCGCGCGCACCTTCGTCGACTTGACAGCCGGCTTCGCAGCGGCGCCGGCAGCAGGCTTGGAGGCGGTGTTCGGAGTCTTCGAGGTCGGCATGGCGGTGGCTGGAGCGGAGGATGTCTTCGGCGTCGCCGCAGCTGCGGCGGCGCGG
>DAICZP010000094.1 GCA_027311065.1 Thiomonas sp.
CCCCCCCCCCCCCCACGCCGCGCAGATGGCGCGCGACGCGCCCCGCTGCGCGCGTGCCTGCCGCCGTATCGGCCGGAGGCAGCGCCGCTGTCGGCGCGCCGCTAACATCACTCCAAAACGATCGAACAACAGCAGACAATACATTTTTCAACCATGATCCTGCAGCGATCGATCCAGTCCAGCAACCGCGCCGTTGGCGTCGGGTTGCACAGCAGCGAGCGCGTGGAGCTCACGTTGCATCCGGCTCCCCCAGACCATGGCATCGTGTTCCGCCGCACCGACCTGCCGCAGCCGGTGAGTATCTCTCTGGGCCCGCAGTCGGTCGTGGATACACGCATGGCGACCACCATTGGCGTCGACGGTGCCCGCATTCACACGGTCGAGCACCTGCTATCGGCATGTGCCGGTCTTGGCTTGGATAATCTGCTGATCGAGGTTGACGCGGAGGAAATCCCGATCCTCGACGGTTCCGCGTCAAGTTTCGTGTACTTGCTGCAATCGGCGGGTGTCGTCGAGCAGCCAGTCCCGCGCCGGTTTGTGCGCGTGCGCAAGCGCGTTGAAGTCAGGGTGCAGGATCGCGACGGCGAGAAGTGGGCGCGGCTCGACCCGCACGACGGATTCCGGCTCGACTTTGCCATTGAATTCGACCATCCGGCCATCGATCAGACCGCGCAGGATTTCAGCTTCGAATTTTCCATGCCTGCCTACGTGCGGGACATCGCTCGCGCCCGCACTTTCGGGTTCATGCGCGACGTCGACGCACTGAGGGAAATCGGCCTGGCCCAGGGTGGGAGCATGGAAAACGCCATCGTCATGGATGAGTCGCGGATCCTGAACCAGGAGGGACTGCGCTACGACGCTGAATTCGTCCGGCACAAGATGCTCGACGCCATTGGTGATCTCTACGTCATCGGGCATCCGATACTCGGAGCCTACAGCGCCTACCGAAGTGGTCATGCAGTGAACAACGCGCTCCTGCGGGCACTCGAGGCTGATCCCGACGCGTACGAGGTCATCAGTTTCACCGACGCGGCGGCGGCGCCCGCGGGATTTCGCGCATCCCAGCGCCCGGCCGCCTGAGTCACGCCTCGGGATCGGGGTCTGCGTGGCGGCGCCGCCGCAGCTCCCGAAGCCGCTCGCGCACTGCGTCCGGCGCCCGCGAAGCGAGCACCCGGGTCGGCGGCGTCAACGTCGGTGTCGGCGCTGGTGTGGCGACGCGGATCGCGATGCGCTGAATGGGCCAGCCGTCCTGGCGCAGGCGGCGCAGCAGCAGCGGCAGCACCAGCTTGAGTTTGGCGGCCACGGCCGACGACGAAGCACACAGCGTCCATGCCTCGCCGTCCAGGCTGCCGGGTTGGATCCCGCTGGCCAGCGCAGCTGGCACGACGGCGCGTAATGTATTCCACATCGTCCGCGAGTCTGTCGCCCGTCCGCGCAGCGCATGCAGCGCCTCGCTGTGCTGCATCCATTGCTGCAGCGAGGCGCGCCGCGCCGGGGGAGGTGGTTTTGCAAAGCGGGAGCTGGTTCGTGCACACATGGAGGGCGATGACCGGTACGTCATTGTCCTACAGCGGGCATCCGGGCGCGCCAGGCAAGGCGCTGGCTAGAATGAAGGTTTACACCGCAACATGGCGGGCGCGCTTCAGGCGGCTTTTACACCTGGCACCGTGCCGCCTCGGGACGTTCCATGCCTGTTTCCTTCTTGACTCGTATTTTCGGCAGCCGAAATGAGCGGCTACTGCGCAAGTATCGTCGCGTCGTCCAACGTATCAACGCGCTCGAGCCGCAGTACGAGAAACTCACCGACGAGGAACTGCGTGCGAAAACCGCCGAGTTCAAGCAGCAGGTCGCCGAAGGACGCGCGCTCGACGCCGTGTTGCCCGAGGCTTTCGCGGTCGTGCGCGAGGGAGGCAAGCGCGCGCTGAAGATGCGCCACTTCGACGTGCAGCTCATCGGTGGCATGGCCTTGCACGATGGCAAGATCGCCGAAATGCGGACGGGCGAGGGAAAGACCCTGGTGGGAACCTTGCCGGTGTACCTGAATGCGCTGGCCGGCAAAGGCGTGCATGTCATTACCGTGAACGACTACCTTGCGCAGCGCGATGCCGAGTGGATGCGACGGCTCTACAACTTTCTGGGCCTCAGCGTCGGCATCAACCTCCCGCAGATGTCCAAGGAAGAGAAGCAGGCCGCCTACGCCGCTGACGTCACCTATGGCACCAACAATGAGTACGGCTTCGACTACCTGCGTGACAACATGGTGTTCGAGCCCGGTGAGCGCGTGCAGCGCGGCCTCAACTATGCCTTGATCGATGAGGTGGACTCGATCCTGATCGACGAGGCGCGCACGCCGCTGATCATTTCGGGCCAGGCGGATGACAACACCGATCTGTACCTCAAGCTCAATGGCGTGGTGCCGCTGCTGACGCGGCAGATCGGGGAGGAAGACCCGATCACTGGCAAGGGTGTCGAGAAGCCGGGCGACTTCACTGTCGACGAGAAGGCCCACCAGGTCTATCTGACCGAGTCCGGCCACGAAAAAGCTGAACACATCCTTGGCGACATGGGCCTGATCCCCGGGGACAGCACACTGTACGATCCGGCCAATATCACCTTGATGCACCACCTGTACGCCGCCTTGCGTGCGCACAATCTTTATCACCGCGACCAGCACTATGTGGTGCAGCGTGGCGAGGTGGTCATCGTCGACGAGTTCACCGGCCGCATCATGGCCGGACGTCGCTGGTCCGATGGGCTGCACCAGGCGGTGGAAGCGAAGGAAGGCGTCACGATCCAGAGTGAAAACCAGACGCTCGCGTCGATTACCTTCCAGAATTATTTCCGCATGTATGCGAAGCTGGCGGGGATGACCGGGACCGCCGATACGGAAGCATACGAGTTCCAGGAAATCTACAACCTCGAAACCGTGGTCATTCCGACCAACCGTCCGTCGCAGCGCAAAGACCATCAGGACAAGGTTTTCAAATCCGGGCCCGAACGTGACAACGCCGTTGTCGCCGACATCCAGGACTGTTTCGAGCGCGGCCAGCCGGTGCTGGTCGGCACTGCCTCGATCGAAGCCAGTGAACACCTCTCGAGCCTGCTCGACGCGGCGAAGTTGCCCCATCAGGTTCTCAACGCCAAGCAGCACGCCCGCGAGGCCGAGATCGTCGCGCAGGCGGGGCGCCCGAAAATGATCACCATTGCCACCAACATGGCGGGTCGGGGAACCGACATCGTGCTCGGGGGCAACGTCGAGAAGCAATGCGAGTTCATTTCTGCGGACGCCGCGCTCGATGAAGGCGAAAAACAGCGCCGCATCGAGCAACTGCGCGCCGAGTGGCAATCGCTGCATGATCATGCGCTGGCGCAGGGGGGACTGCACATTGTTGGCACCGAACGCAGCGAATCGCGCCGGGTCGACAACCAGCTCCGCGGACGTTCCGGGCGCCAGGGTGATCCAGGATCATCGCGGTTCTACCTCTCGCTCGACGATCCGCTGATGCGTATTTTCGCCGGCGACCGCGTGCGTGCGATCATGGAACGGCTGAAAATGCCCGAGGGCGAGGCAATCGAAGCCGGCATGGTCACCCGTTCGATCGAATCGGCGCAGCGCAAGGTCGAAGCGCGGAACTTCGATGTTCGCAAGCAGTTGCTCGAATACGACGACGTCGCCAATGAGCAGCGCAAGATCATGTACCAGCAGCGAAACGCCATTCTCGACAACGAGGATGTCGGTGGCCAGGTTCTGGAGCTTCGCCACGGCAGCGCCGCCGACCTGGTGCGTGCCTACGTGCCCGAGCAGAGCATGGAGGAACAGTGGGACATTCCCGGGCTGGAGCGGGTGCTGCGTGACGAGTGGCAGGTCGAACTGCAGCTGCAGCCATGGATCCATGATGATCAGACCGTGACGGATGAGGATATCCTCACGCGCGTGATCGAAGCCGTCGATGCGCATTACAAGGCCAAGGTCGAGATGGTCGGTGAGGGAAATTTTGCGTCCTTCGAGCGCATGGTCCTGTTGCAGTCACTGGACCAGCACTGGCGTGAGCACCTGTCGGCGCTGGACTACCTGCGTCAGGGGATCCACTTGCGCGGCTACGCCCAGAAGCAACCGAAGCAGGAATACAAGCGTGAAGCGTTTGAGCTCTTTGGCCAGATGCTGTCAGCGGTCAAGGCCGATGTCACCACCACGCTGATGACCGTGCAGGTGCAGAGTCAGGAGCAGGCGGAAGCGGCGGCCGAGGAAATCGAGCAGCGGGCGCAAAGCCTGCACAACTTGGTGTTCGAGCATCCGGATGCAGCCGGTGCCGGGGCACCCGACGGCGATGATGTCTCCCGGTTGGCGGCCGAGGCAGCGGCGGCCGCCCTGGCATCGCACACACCCATCGTCAACGCAGCACCGAAGGTCGGCCGGAATGATCCATGTCCTTGCGGAAGTGGCAGGAAGTACAAGCACTGTCACGGCCAATTGAGCTGACCCGGGACGAGCATACCGGCAGGCGAACGAGCAACGAACCGATACGCAATCAGGGAGCGCAACCATGGCGGTCAACCTCACCCCCCTCGACGCGGCGTTGCTGCACCCGGTTCCGGGCGTGCGCATCGGTGTCGCGCAGGCGGGCATCCGCAAGGCCGGCCGCGACGATCTCACCGTCTTCCTGTTCGAGCCCGGCACGCTGGTGAGTGGCGTGTTCACGCGCAACCGTTTCTGCGCTGCCCCCGTGCAGGTGAGCCTCGAGCACCTGGGAGCCATGCAGTGCGCATCCATGCGCGCGCTGGTGATCAACACCGGATGCGCGAATGCCGGGACCGGCGCCGACGGATTGATGGCAGCCCGGCGCAGTTGCGCGGAACTGGCCAGTCTTCTGCATATCCAGCCAGCGGCGGTGCTGCCCTTTTCAACGGGAGTGATTCTCGAACCATTGCCGCTTGACCGTCTGGTCGACGCGCTTCCGGCCGCAATTGCTGACGCGTCGGCGCAGCGTTGGGAGCGCGCCGCGGCAGCGATCATGACCACCGATACGGTGCCGAAGGCCGCCAGCACCCGCGTGACCATCGATGGTGTCGAGATCACCATCACGGGGATTGCCAAGGGTGCCGGCATGATTCGCCCGAACATGGCCACGATGCTGGGCTTCATCGCCACCGATGCGCGCGTGTCGCCGCATCTTCTCGCGCAGTTGGCGCGCGAGGTCGCGGATGCATCTTTCAATGCCATCACGGTCGACGGTGACACGTCCACCAACGACTCCCTGGTCATTGCTGCGACGGGTCACGCGACGCTGTCGCTGATCAGCGATCCGCTCGGCCCGCAGGCGGCCGCGTTGCGCGCCGGCCTGACCGAGGTGGCACGAACGCTTGCCCAGGCCATTGTCCGGGACGGCGAAGGCGCCACCAAGTTCATCGAAATCTCGGTCGAGGGCGCCCGCAGCCGTGACGAGGCGCGTCTGGTCGGCTATGCGGTGGCGCACTCGCCGCTGGTGAAGACGGCTTTTTTCGCCAGCGATCCGAACCTCGGGCGCATCCTGGCGGCGGTGGGTTATGCAGGGGTCGACGATCTGGATGTCAGCGGCGTTGACCTGTATCTCGACGACGTGCACGTCGCAACGCGTGGTGGCCGTCATCCCCAATACCTCGAAGCCGAAGGTCGACGTGTGATGGCCAAGGCGGAAATCGGCGTTCGTATCGTTCTCGGCCGCGGCGGTGCTTCGGCCACGCTGTGGACCTGCGATCTGTCGCACGACTACGTGTCCATCAATGCCGATTACCGGAGTTGAGCGCCGATGATGGAGCTGCCTGCGCGTCTTGCAGCCCTGCTCGAGCATGCCGAGCGCGTGCTCGATCGCCTGGAGCAGAGGCTCGGGAACGCGCCCGCAGCCCCTGACTGGGACGCGGGGGTGGCGTTCCGCTGGCGTCGGAGCGGATCCGGTCGGGGCTTGCGTCCGGTGCGGGTGCTGGCCCCGATCCGTTTGTCGGATCTGCAGGGGATCGACGAACAAAAGCGTCGTGTCGAGCGCAATACGCGGCAATTTGTGCAGGGGCGACCTGCCAACAATGTCCTGCTGACGGGCGCGCGAGGAACTGGCAAATCATCGCTCGTCAAGGCATGTCTGCACAAGTACGCCTCGAAAGGCTTGCGGGTGATCGAGGTCGACAAGGACGACATGGTCGATTTGCCGGATCTCATGGAACTGCTCGATTCCCGCAAGGAGCGTTTCATCATTTTCTGTGACGACTTGTCCTTTGACGAGGGCGAGGCGGGATACAAGGCGCTCAAATCCGTCCTCGACGGCTCGATGTCGGCGCAGCCTGAAAACGTGCTGATCTACGCCACCTCGAATCGGCGCCACCTGCTTCCAGAGTCGATGCGGGACAACCTCGGGTACGAACACGCCGCCAATGGCGAGATTCATCCCACCGAAGTCGTGGAGGAAAAGATTTCCCTTTCCGACCGTTTCGGCTTGTGGGTCAGTTTTTACGCCTTCGACCAGGATCATTACCTGGCGATTGCAGAGCATTGGTTGCGCGCATTCGGTGCGAGCGCGGAGCAAGCACGAGAGGGGCACTCCGAGGCACTGCTTTGGGCACTCGAGCGCGGATCTCGCTCCGGGCGTATCGCCTGGCAGTTTGCGCGCGATTGGGCCGGCCGCAAATCGGCGCGACCGTGACAGCGCATGACCCCCCCCTCCGATCCGCCGTTCCGGTCGCCGTCGGCGTCCTGCTGCGGCCTGATGGCAGTTTCCTGCTGGCGAGCAGGCCCGAGGGCAAGCCATGGGCTGGCTACTGGGAGTTCCCAGGTGGGAAGATCGAAGCGGGTGAAACCCTGGCAGAGGCGCTGGAGCGGGAACTTCACGAGGAACTTGGTCTGTCGCATTTGCAGGCGACGTACTGGCGTTCGTGTGAAGTGGACTACCCGCATGCGCGGGTTCATCTTCAATTCTGTAAAGTCACGGGATGGATGGGCGAGCCGCAGTCCCGGGAAGGCCAGCAACTCGCTTGGCAGACGTTGCCGGTGATGGTGACGCCGGTCTTGCCTGGGACCATTCCGGTGCTGGCGTGGCTTGCTGAAGAACGCGACCAGGGCCGGATCGGACCTGATGCGGCAGGCTCAGTGCAGCGGTGACGCCTCGTCGTCATCATCTTCGACCGGCCGCGCTTCGACCCGGTAGCTTTCGCTGGCCCAGGCACCCAGGTCATGATCGCGGCAGGCTTCGCAGCAGAAGGGACGCCACGGATTCCCTGTGGCGAACCGGCTCGGTCCACCACAGGTCGGGCAGCGCACCACGCGCTCGGCGGGTCTCGTTTCCATGCGCTGGCTCACGCGCAAAGCGCCAGTTCGAACGCCACGTCGCTTGAGACCGGCTTGAGCTTCCAGTCGCTGTCGGGCCGCATGAAGCGCGCCGAGACCATCAGGCGGTGTCCCGTGATTTCAGGGACCACGCCAAGCGTGCCGTCAACGCGCAAGCGCATCAGATGGAAGGTGCGTCCCCCGAGTGTCTGCTGGAACGTTCCGCCGGCGGCGATGGCTTTGCGCGCGATACCGGCGTCCCGCAGCAGTCGCAGCAACAGTTCCACCGTCATCACCAGCGGACTGAAAACATCCATCCACTTCAGCAGGTCGTGACGGCGCGCGTCCTCGGGTAGATGCTGCCAAGCATAGTAGGCGGGAAGATCGAACTCGCAAGTCCCACCCGGAATTCCGACGCGACTTCGAATCGCCATCAGCCATTCATTGTCGACCAGCGACTGCCCCGCCTTGCCAACCTGCTGGCTCAGGCCCTGAAACGCAGCCTCGATTTCGGCGAGCACCTCGCCGAGCGTGTCTTCGGCGACAGAAGGATTGCCCCGATAGCCCAGGAAGGTCTGCCGCTGGCGCTCGAGATCCTTGAGCAGGTCGGATTTGAGGTCCTGGCGCGTCGTCACGTCCATGATCTCAAACATCGACACCATCGCGTAGTGGTGATCGAAGGGATGCCCGCGCTGCAAAAGCACGTTGGCCCGACGGAACAGGTACTCGAGGCGCAGGAGTGTACGTACGCGTTCGGACAGTGGATATTCGTAGAGAATCACGGGCCGGATTGGAGTTTGCGTCGGTCGGGGTTCAGCTTGGCGAAAGGCGTGGGCAACAAGCCGGGACCGGTGCCAGGCTCCGCAAACACCGCCCGACGCATTGTCACGCATGTCGCCAAGGATTTCAAACGTCTCACGCGGCCTCTCGGGCGATGGGGTAAATCAAAGGGAACAATATTGTTGATGTAATGTTGCAACCTGCGCGCGCAACCCTTCGATGCTACTCGCGTTGTCGATACGGTCGTCGGCCAGCCGCAGCCGTTGCGCGCGGGTGGCTTGAGCTTCGATGATCGCACGGGCTTGTGCCTCACTGAGGCCTGAGCGCGCCATGACCCTCTGAATTTGCATGCTTTGCGGACAATCAACCACCGCAATGCGGTCGACGCTTGCACGCCATCGGTCGATCCCTTCGATGAGCAGTGGGATGACGAGCACCAGGTACGGTCCAGGGGTACTGGCGGCGCGTGCCCGCAGCGTGGTCCCGATGCGCGGATGGAGAATCGCTTCGAGCTGGTGGCGAAGGCGCTCGTCGGCGAAAACCGCCTCGCGCATGCGGGTGCGATCCAGCGCTCCCGCCGCGGTGATCATGGCTGGGCCGAACGCGTTGCGGATCGGCTCGATCGCATCGCCCCCTGGCGCGGTCAGCTCATGGGCAATCGCGTCGGCGTCGAGCACCCCGGCGCCCAGGCCGGCGAGCATGTCCGCGACCGCCGACTTTCCCGAGCCGATGCCGCCGGTAAGCCCAACGACGAGCCGGCGGTGGGAGCGCGGATCACGAGCCTCGACGGAAGGCGTGTCAGGCACTGCCTGGAAGGACCCAGCTCAACAGGCGTTGAGGGCCCAGGAGAAGCGTCACGATTCCTGCAGTGGCGAGGAAAGGACCAAACGGGATCGGTTTGCCGCGTTGGGTGATCCCGCCGAGTTGCAGGCCGATCCCGATCACGGCACCGGTGATGGTCGATAACAGGATCAGCGGCAATAGCGTCCAGGCACCGAACCAGGCGCCGAGGGCAGCGAGCAGCTTGAAGTCACCAAAGCCCATCCCTTCTTTGCCGGTGGCAAGCTTGAACAACTGATAGACGCTCCAAAGTGACCCGTAGCCGAGGGCTGCACCCCAGACCGACTGGTCGATGAACGTCGGCTGCAGCAGCGTTTGCAGCAGCAATCCGACCCAGAGCAGCGGCAGGGTGATGACGTCCGGCAGCAGCGTGGTGTCATAGTCGATGAGCGCGAGCGCGATCAGGCTCCAGAGCAGCACCAGCAGCGCGCAGCTCCATGCCGACGCGCCGCGTTCAGCGATCACCGCGGCGCTGAGAAGCGCTGTGCCCAATTCCACCAGCGGGTAGCGCACCGAGATTGGCGCCGCACACGAGGCGCAGCGCCCGCGCAGCCACAGCCAGCTCAGCACTGGAACGTTCTGCCACCAAAGAATGGGTTGACTGCAATGCGGGCAGCGTGACCCCGGTCGCAGCAGATTGAACGGCGGTTCATCGACGGCCACCGTTTCCGGAGCGAGGGTGGCCTCGGCTTCAAGCCGCCACGCGCGTTCCAGCATGACCGGCAGGCGCAGCACCACCACATTGAGAAAGCTCCCCACCAGCAGGCCGATGAGGCCCGCGAGCAGTGGCATCGATCCGGGTGGCAAACCGTTGGCAATCGCTCCGACGTTCAACCCACCACCTTGCCGAGGTTGAAAATGGGCAGGTACATGGCGACCACCAATCCCCCGATGAGGGCCCCGAGCACGACGATGATGATGGGCTCGAGCAGGCTCGAAAGCGCCTTGACGATTTCGTCGACCTCCGCTTCGTAGATGTCGGCGGCCTTGCCGAGCATCTGGTCGAGAGAACCCGATTCCTCACCGATGGCGGTCATCTGAAGCACCAGGGGTGGGAACACGCCGCTCGACTGCATCGCCATTGTCAGGCTGGTGCCAGTGGCGACTTCCTGCTGGATGCGCTCCGTGGCCCGACGGTACACGATGTTGCCGGACGAACCCCCAACGGAGTCGAGGGCTTCGACCAGCGGCACCCCAGCGCCGAACATCGTCGCCAGGGTCCGCGTCCAGCGTGCGAGCGCGCCTTTACGGATCAACTCGCCGAACACGGGAAGTTGCAGCAAGCCACGGTCAACGGCCTCCTGAACCTTGGCTGATCGCTTCCAGGACTGGAATGCAAAGTAACCCCCGATACCCATCGAGCCAAACAGGATGTACCAGTAATGGACGAAAAAATTCGACAGCGCTATCACAAACAACGTGGGGGCTGGCAGGGCGGCACCGAATTGGCTGAACACGTCCTGGAATGTCGGAACGACAAACAGCATGATGATGGTGACGACGATCATCGCCACCACCATCACCGCGATCGGGTAGGTCAGGGCGGACTTGATCTTGGCGCGGATCGCCAGGGTTTTTTCCTGGTAGGTTGCAAGGCGATCGAGCAGCAACTCGAGCATACCGGCCTCTTCTCCGGCCTCGATGAGGTTGCAGTACAGATGGTCGAAATACCTGGGATATTTGCGGAACGAGGCCGACAGGCTCGTCCCCGTCTCGACGTCGTTGCGCAGGTCGTTCACCAGCCGCGACATGGACGGATTCGGATGGCTGCGTGCGACGATCTCGAATGATTGAAGCAGCGGCACTCCCGCCCGCAGCATGGTCGCCATCTGGCGCGTGAACGTCGACAGATCCTTGCTCTTGATGCTTCGGCCGCGCGCGAGTTTGCGCTTCTTGACCTTGGTCACCAGAATGCCCTGGCGCCGCAGCGAGGCGTTGACGATCGCCTCGGTGCCGGCGCGTATCTCGCCCCGCTGGGTCTTGCCCTGACGGTCTTTTCCCTCCCAGACAAACAGGAACTCTTTCGGGGTGCTGCTGGATGTGGCCATGCGCGTCGTCGTTCCGAATACGGTCGGCGGATTATTGGTTGGTTACCGCGAGAACCTCTTCCAGCGAGGTCGCCCCGAGCTTGACCTTGATCAGGCCAGATTCACGCAGCGTACGCACGCCCTCGCGCTTGGCCTGATCGGCGATGTCCATCGCTGTGCCGTGTGTCAGGATGATGCGCTGAATTTCCTCGCTGATCGGCATGGCCTGGTAGATGCCGACGCGACCTTTGTAACCGGTGCCATTGCAGGCGCTGCACTTGCCTGGTCGATACGGCTTCCAGGATCCGTCGAGTTCGCTCTCCGCGAACCCGGCTTCCAGCAACGCGGAAGGAGGAATATCGTTCGGGACCTTGCACTGGCCGCAGAGCTTGCGCGCGAGCCGCTGGGCGGTGATGAGGATGACGCTGGAGGCGATGTTGAACGATGGCACGCCCATGTTCATCAGACGTGTCAGCGTGGTCGGCGCATCGTTGGTATGCAGGGTGGAGAACACCATGTGGCCGGTTTGCGCCGCCTTGATCGAAATGTCGGCGGTTTCGAGGTCGCGGATTTCGCCCACCATGATGATGTCGGGATCCTGACGCAGGAACGCGCGCAACGCCGTGGCAAAACTCAGACCCGCCTTGTCGTTGACGTTGACCTGATTGATGCCGGGTACGTTGATTTCCGCCGGATCCTCTGCGGTGGAAATGTTCACTCCGGGCTGGTTCAGCAGATTCAGGAATGAGTACAGCGACACGGTTTTGCCGCTGCCGGTCGGACCCGTCACCAGAACCATCCCGTACGGGCGTTTGATGGCGCGAAGTACGCGTTCCTTTTCCTCGGGTTCGTAGCCGAGCATGTCAATGCCCATCTTGGCCAGCGAGGAGTCAAGAATGCGGATGACGATTTTCTCGCCATACAGTGTCGGCAGGGTGCTGACGCGGAAGTCGATGGCGCGGTCGGCACCGAACCGCAATTTCATCCGACCGTCTTGCGGAACCCGTCGCTCCGCAATGTCCAGGCGCGAGATGACCTTGATGCGGGAGGCCAGCTTTTCCTTGATGGCGACCGGCGGCTGGGCGACTTCGCGCAGTTCGCCGTCAATGCGGAAACGGATTCGATAAAACGTTTCGAACGGCTCGAAATGGAGGTCCGATGCGCGCATGTTGATCGCATCCACCAGCATTTTCTGCAGAAATCGCACCACAGGCGCGTCATCGACTTCAGCACCAAGGTCGCGCTCGGCGCTGGCCTCGATGCTGCCGTCGTCGAGATCGGCAAGATCGAATTCATCACCCACCAGCGCACTCAGCTGGGTGCTTGCAGTCTGGGTGCTCTGGTCGATCCAGCGCGCCAGCTTGTCGTATTCCACCACGACCAGCTCCACCGACGACTGCGATTGGAACTTGATCTTGTCTTCCGCCTCGTGATCCGCCGGATCCGCCGTGGCCACGACCAGCTTGTTCCCGCGCTTGATGAGCGGCAGGACTTTGTAGGTCTTGATGATCTGGGGGTCGATGGCCCCGCTTGGGACGCGCTCGGGATCAAGCGCGTCGAGGTCCATGAGCGGCAGCGCGAACGTGCGGCTGATCCAGTGCGCGAGTTCGGCGGCCGTCATCGACCCGGTGGCGAGCAGCGCGGCGATGAAGCTGCTTCGCGACTCGGTTGCGCGCCTCTGGATCTGCTCCGCGGTCGCACGCGCGAGCTGATCCGACTGCACCAGAGCGTGGGCAAGTCCCGAAAGCAGGTTCGGCGAGCGGCTGTTCTGCGGCGAAGTTTGGATGACGGTCGACATGGCGCAGGCGTGGAGCGCGCGTTCAATGATGCGGGGCAGCCGCCCCTTTGTAAACGAGCGGCGCGAAATCGTTCAACACTGTACCCCGATTATGTCGCAGGTTTGCCATGGATGGTCGGAACATGCCTTTGGTTCACCGGATAGGTCGAATCCGCGATGCCACGAGGCGCGCGCGTTCGCGCGCTTCGTCCGTGTCCGCGCCGCACGCCAGGGCCACCCCCATGCGTCGGCGGGTGAAGCTTTCAGGTTTGCCGAACAGTCGCACGTCGGAGCGCGGGACTGCCAGCGCCTGCGCGACGCCTTCATAGGCGATGGCGAGCGCGTCGACCGCGCCGTAGATGACCGCTGAGGCCCCAGGTTCGCGCAGCGCGGTGTCCACGGGCAACCCGAGGATGGCGCGCGCGTGCTGCTCGAATTCCGATTGTCGCTGCGAACACAGCGTGACCAGCCCGGTGTCATGCGGTCGAGGACTGACCTCGGAAAACCAGACATCGTCGCCCCGCACGAACAGCTCGACCCCGAAAATGCCGCGCCCACCCAGCGCCGTGGTGACGCGGCGCGCGATCTCCCGCGCCCGCTCGAGTGCGCGCGCGGACAGCGGCTGCGGCTGCCACGACTCGACGTAGTCGCCGCGCACCTGGAGATGTCCGATCGGTTCGCAGAACGTTGTATCGACGCCGCCACTTTCGGGGTTGACCGCGCGGACGGTGAGAAGCGTGATTTCTTCTTCGAAATCCACGAAGGCTTCGACGATGACCCGCCCATGATGTACACGTCCGCCCGACATCGCATCGTTCCATGCCGCATCGACATCGTCGGGCCCGTGCAGGGTGGACTGGCCCTTGCCCGACGAGGACATCACCGGCTTGACAAGGCACGGGTAGCCGATGCCGCCGTCGATGGCCGCCCGCAACGCCGCGGGTGAATCGGCGAATGCATAACGCGATGTGGGAAGCCCGAGTTCCTCGGCGGCGAGGCGCCGGATGCCCTCGCGGTTCATTGTGAGCTGGGCTGCGCGCGCCGTGGGGATGACCTCGGCCAGCCCCGCCGCTTCGATGTCGGCCAGCGCTTCGGTGGCGATGGCTTCAATTTCGGGAACGATCAGGTGCGGGCGCTCACGCGCGACGAGGGCGTGCAATTGCGCCGGATCGGTCATGTCGATGACATGCGCCCGATGCGCGACCTGCTGCCCGGGCGCATTCGCGTAGCGGTCGACGGCGATGACTTCCACACCGAGTCGCTGCAGTGCAATGATGACTTCCTTGCCGAGTTCTCCGGCGCCGAGCAGCATGACCCGGAGCGCCGTGGGAGACAAAGGGGTGCCGATGCGGTGATGGACTGTGGACATGGCGATGGACATCTGAGGAGGTGCGGAACCCTTGAGCGAGCGTATCACCTTGCAGCAGCGTGAAGCCCTGCGGCGCATTGCCACCACGAACCGGAGGCAGTTGTGTCACAGGACCAGGATGGCGCGCAGATCGTTGACGTTGGTGTAGGTCGGTCCGCTGACGAGCAGGTCCCCGGTGGCTTCGAACAGACTGTAGGCGTCGTGGGCTTCGAGGATCGCGCGCGGGCGCAGGCCTGCGCCCGCGGCACGATCGAGAAGGTCGGGGCTCAACCACGCGCCGGCGTTGTCCTCGCTTCCATCGACACCATCGGTGTCCGCCGCCAGCGCCCATATGCCGGGCTCGCCCTGCAGGGCAAGGGAGAGGGAAAGCAGAAATTCGGTGCCACGCCCGCCGCGGCCGGGGGTACACCCGGATGCCACGGTGACCGTGGTCTCGCCGCCGGAGAGAATGACGCAGGGGCGCGCAAAGGGTGCGCCGTGACGCGCCACGCTGCGCGCGATCGAGGCGTGCACCAGCGCGACATCGCGGGATTCACCCTCGATATCGTCGCCCAGGACATGCGCCGCGATGCCAGCGCTGCGCGCCGCCGCGGCCACGGCATCGAGCATCATGCGTGGCGTCGCAATGCAGTGCACGGCATGCGCGGCGAAAGCCGGGTCACCCGGCTTCGGCGTCTCGAACAATCCGCGCTCGAGGCCCGTCCGCGCCGCTGACGGCAGGTCGATGCCATAGCGCCGAACCACATCCAGGGCGTCCGCGCACGTGCTGGCGTCGGGAATGGTTGGACCGCTGGCAATGACCGCTGGATCGTCCCCCGGCACGTCGGAAATGAGCAAGGTCACCACGCGCGCAGGTGCGCAGGCCGCGGCAAGATGCCCTCCCTTGATGGCCGAGAGGTGCTTGCGCACGCAATTCATTTCTGCGATCGTGGCTCCGCTGAGCAGCAGAGCGCGGTTGATTGCCTGCTTGTCTGCGAGTGTGAGTCCGGGTGCCGGCAGCGGCAACAACGCGGAACCCCCGCCAGAGATCAGCGCAATCACGAGATCGTCGCAGGTGAGGCCGCGCGCGCGCTCCAGCATGCGCCGGGCAGCCGACGCTCCCGCCGCATCCGGAACCGGATGCGCCGCTTCGACGACTTCGATGCGGCCGGGTCGCGCGCGCACGGCATCCGGAATGTAGCCGTACCGCGTGACCACCAGCCCGCTCAGGGGTGCGTCCGATGGCCACAGCGCGTCGAGCGCGGCAGCCATGGAAGCCGCAGCCTTGCCAGCGCCCAGGACCACGGTCCGGCCGCGGGGTGGGCATGGAAGGACAGGAGCCATGGCGTGCAACGGCTGCGCGCTGGCAACGGCGACGTCGAACAGCGCACGCAGAAAGCCGCGCGGATCGGCATGGGGTGCTGGAATGGTTCCGGTCATGGCGTCACATCGATCGGAGGAGGTCGGTGCAGGTTGGGGGCGAGGCATGGCATCGCCTCACACGCCGATGGAGTCCCGCGCCGCGCGTTTCACCGCTCGCTCCAGAGTTTGCCGCCGGTGGCCCAGTGTTGACTGGGGATCTGGTTGAGAATGATGTCCACCGCGTCTGGTGATATGACGACCCCGGTACGGCCGATGAAAAAACGCCGCCCCTCGGCGGCTCTCGCATGCGCGGCACGCAGTCCTCAGTTGGAGTGCGTGCGGTCAGGCGCGTAGAGGGGGGTTGGAAGGCTGGCGACATAGGCCGCAATATCGTGCAGGTCCTGGGTGGTATCCGCCGCGATCATCCCGCTCATGATCGCATTGGCGCGACCATAAATCGGCGTCTGATGCTTGGCCTGATACTGCTGCAAGGCGTGAAACAGATAGGACTCGGGTTGTCCTGCGATCACCGGATAGGTCGGCGCCACCGGCTTCGCCAACCCCGCGCCATGGCAGCCCATGCAGCCGCCTTTGTTGACGAGATCTTCGCCCTTCTTCAGGTCGGCGGCATGCGCTGCGGCGCCGAATCCCAAGGTGCCGGCGAAGGCAAGCGCGCACAAGCGTGCAAACAGCGTGTTCATCGTTGCGTTCCTCACGTGGATCATCCGGCTCAATTGGCGCCCTTCGGCTGGGAGTAATAGGCGGCGATATCGGCCATGTCCTTGTCGGTCAGCGAGCTGGCGATGGCATGCATGGTCTGGCTGCGACGCACGCCGCTGCGATAGTCTTGCAGTGCCTGCACCAGATAGCCGGCATTCTGGCCGTTGAGCATCGGCACGTCGTAGACGTCAGGAAAGGCCGTCTTGTAGCCGGGGCCGGCATTATGGCAACCTTCGCACATGAAGATCTTGCTCTTGCCGGCCGCCGCGTCGCCGCTGACGGTCTGGGCTTGTGCCGAAGCGGCGAGCAGCAGCGCGGCTGCAAATATCAGCTTTTTCATCGCAGGCTAGACAGGGTCGAGGTGATTGGGGAGTGAAACGGCTGCAAGGCCCGGATTATAGAGATCGGTCAAGTCATCCCCGCGTTCCGTGCCCGAAGAGCCGTGGGATCGATGCCCAAACTTGATCGCGCGCACGCCCATCCGGCCCGGCGGGTGACAGCTCCAGTGAATTCTGGCGCGACTGGCATGCGGCCCGTCATACCCGTGTCGTGTGAATGCTGCAAGAATCGCGGATTCGCGCTGTCAGCGCCAGCCGCGCCCGCGCGGCCGAATCCAACCAATTCACGCGGAGTCACGATGCATTCCAACGACCTCTACCTCCTGGCAATGGCGGCGCTGCAGGGCGTCACCGAGCTGTTCCCCATTTCAAGCCTGGGGCACAGCATTCTGGTGCCGGCACTGCTGCATTGGCCGATCGCCAGGGACGCCGACTGGTTTCTCCCTTTTGTCGTCGTACTGCATCTCGGCACGGCTGCGGCGCTGCTGGTGTATTTCCGGCGTGATTGGGTGGCCCTGATCGGCGGCTGGCTGCGTGCGCGCGGTGGCACGGGCAACCCGCAGGCGCGGCTTTTGTGGCTGCTGGTCGTCGGCAGCATCCCCGCCGGGGTGCTGGGGCTGTTGCTGGCGCACCGGATCAAGGCGCTGTTTGGCGGCTTCGGATTCGCGGCGGTCGCGCTGGCGCTCAATGGCGTGCTGCTCATCGTCGGCGATATGCTCAAGCATCGTGCTGCGCGTGCTGATCTGGCCAATCTCGGCTGGGGACGGGCGTTGGTGGTCGGTGCGGCGCAGGCGCTGGCGCTGATCCCCGGTTTCTCGCGGTCCGGTGCCACGCTGGTGGCGGGGTTGGGGGTCGGACTGGATTACGAGGCTGCCGCCCGTTATTCGTTCCTCATGGCGACACCGATCATCGCTGCCGCGGGCCTGCTCGAGGTGCCCAAGCTGTTGCATGCAGGGGTGCCACACGCACTGCTCGGCGTGATCGGCGTCGCCGGGCTGCTGTCGGGTGCGTGTGCCTGGGCCTCAACCTGGTTCCTGATGCGTTGGTTCCACGGGCACGAGGTCAAGGCCCTGCGGCCGTTTGGCATCTACTGCCTGGTTTTCGCCGCAATGGCACTACTCATGCGCTGATGCGTCGCCAGCGGACTGGTTGCGCAGCCACTCGCGCAGCAGCGGGAGCTGCCGGCGGCTGACTGGCAGGGTCTCGGGGATGCCGCGTACGCGCACCAGCCAGTCTCCGCCCTCGTCGGTATCGGCGCGGTCGGGTGCGCGCAGCACGGCAGCAATCGCGTCGCGTGCGACCAGCGCGCCGCGGTGCAGGCGGATGAAACGGGTGCGGTGGCGCTGCTCCAATTCCCCCAGCGGCGTATCGATGAGATGCAGCTGTGATGCCGTGCGCACCGCCGTGTATTTGTTGTCGGCACGAAAGTACAGCACTTCGCCAACGGGTACCCGCAGCAGTTCCCCACGCGCATGCACCAGCAGAACCGCGTCCGCGTCGTCGTTGCGACGGCTGACGCTCGCCATCGCAACCAGCGGCCGCACACGTTGCAATGCCTGCTGCAGGCGCTCACGCTGTACCGGCTTGGTCAGGTAGTCGGTCGCACCGTGTTCGAATGCCTGAAGCGCATGTTCGTCGTGCGCGGTGACGAACACCACCACCGGGAGTGCGGCTCCCGGTGGGCGCCGACGCTGGAGTTCCGCCGCCAGGTCGAGCCCATCACGTCCGGGCATGCGGATGTCGAGCAGAATCAGGTGCGTCGAGCCACGCGAGACGGTGTCCAGTGCCGCGTCCACGTCTCCCGCGTCTTCGATGCGGTCGACGGCGCACTGTGGAAGGGCCTCGAGCATGCGCCGCAGCCGGCTGCGTGCCAGCGGTTCATCATCGACGATCAGAATGTTCATCAGCGTGCTCAGGATTTCGCGCGACTGCCTGCCGCATCGTAGGGCATAAGAACGTTGATGCGCTGATCGTTCGGGATTGGATGTCGTTGAAAGGTCTGACGTGCAGCGGTCGAAGTTTTTGCGCGGTGCGGCTTCAACGCGGCAGGCGTATGCGCACGCGGTAGCGTTGGGCTTCGCCATGCGCATCACCACCGATCGGTCCGTGGGCGATGTCGGCGCTGATGTCGTAGAGCAGGCGCAGACGCTGGGTGATGTTGGTCAGCGCCACGCCGGTTCCGCGCGTGACGCTGGACGCCCGGGGGCGGAAGTCGTTCGTGACCGCGACTTCGAGCATCCCGGCCACGCGCGCGATGGCGATGTCGAGGTGGCAAGCTCCGGGGAGCGACTCGACACCGTGGAGAACGGCGTTTTCCACCAGGGGTTGGAGCGTCAGCGACGGCATTTGCGCGGCTTCCACGTCGGCATCCACCTGCCAATTGACCTGCAGGCGCGCGCCGAAGCGTACGCGCTCGATGTCCAGGTAACGGCGCGCGAGGTCGACCTCGTCGCGCACCAGGGACAGGGTTCCGGTGCGGCTGACGGTGGCGCGGAACAAAATGGCGAGGTCGTCGAGCACGCTCTCGGCGCGCTCTGGTTGATCGTGGACCAGGGCACTCGCGGCGTTGAGCGCATTGAACAGGAAGTGCGGCCGAATGCGAGCCTGCAACTCGTCGAGGCGCGCCTGCGTCATCGAGCGCCCTAAAGCGCGCGCGCGCAGTTGCAGGTCGCGTACGAAGAGCGCCGCCAGGCTGGCGCCCAGGGCGGCAGCGCGCCAGCATGGCGTCTGCGCTCCCACGCTTGCCACCAGAAGGTCAGCGACCCAGCCGGCACCGGCGGCTGCGGCAATCGCGGTGGCCGCTTGCCACGCAGGGCCAGCCTTGCGTAGCGGCGCGCGTGCAAGGAACAGTGCACCGATCCACAATCCGGTGGCGGGTTCGGCGACGGCAAGCGCATGCAGCAGTGCCGTCGCCCACCCGTGCGGTGGTCCGACGAGGGCGAGTGCGATCGCGACGCCGTTGACCAGCACATACGCCCGCAACGCCGCGCCCGCCGTGCAGGCGCTGGCAAGCGCCCCGTGGGCAGAGCCGCCACCCAGGCCGTGTCCGGAGTCATTGGAAGCGTGCGCCAATACAATCTCCTTCACGCACGGGCCAAGGGCCCGATGACATCAATCACCGTTCGCAACGATCCCCCATGAGTTCATCCCTCGACCGCAAGCAACAGGCATGGTCCGCATTGTTTTCCGAGCCAGTCGACCAGCTTGTGCAGCGCTACACGGCGTCTGTCGGTTTCGACAAACGTCTGGCGCCGTTCGACATCATGGGTTCGCTTGCCCATGCGCGGATGCTTGCCGCCCAGGGCATCATCAACGCGCAGGATCTGGCCGACATCGAACGTGGCATGCTGCAGATCGAGCAGGAGCTCGCGGCGGGTGCCTTCGCGTGGAAGCTTGAGCTCGAGGACGTGCACCTGAACATCGAGGCGCGGCTGACCCAGCTCGTGGGCGACGCCGGCAAGCGCCTGCATACCGGGCGCAGCCGCAATGATCAGGTGGCCACCGACATCCGGTTGTGGCTGCGCGCCACCATCGACAGCATCCAGGACCGGCTCGGCGCGTTGCGCGAGGCACTGCTGGACGTGGCCGAGGCGCATGCCGACACCATCATGCCTGGTTTCACCCATTTGCAGGTGGCGCAACCGGTGACATTCGGCCACCATTTGCTGGCATATGTGGAGATGTTCGGCCGCGATGCCGAACGCATGACTGACTGCCGCCGTCGCACCAATCGGCTGCCCCTGGGTGCCGCCGCGCTGGCGGGAACCAGTTACCCGCTGGATCGGGACATGGTGGCGCGTGCCCTGGGGTTTGATTCCATCTGCGCCAATTCGCTCGACGCCGTCAGTGACCGGGATTTTGCCATTGAGTTTTGTGCAGCAGCCAGCTTGATCATGGTGCATATTTCGCGCCTGAGCGAAGAATTGATCCTGTGGATGTCGCAGGCGTATGGGTTCATTACCCTGCCGGATCGCTATTGCACCGGGTCGAGCATCATGCCGCAGAAAAAGAACCCGGACGTACCTGAGCTTGCGCGCGGCAAGACCGGCCGCGTGGTGGGTCACCTTCAAGCGCTGCTGATGCTGATGAAGGGGCAGCCCCTTGCCTACAACAAGGATAATCAGGAGGACAAGGAGCCGCTGTTCGATACCGCCGACACCATCCTCGATACCCTGACCCTGTTCGCGGACATGGTGCGCGGGATCGAAGTCAACGCGCCCGCGATGGAGGTGGCGGCGCGCAAGGGTCACGCGACCGCGACCGACCTTGCCGACTATCTGGTCAAAAAAGGGCTGGCGTTCCGCGACGCACATGAAGTCGTGGCGCGGGCGGTGCGCGCTTGCGCGGAGTCGGGTCGCGACCTGTCGGCGCTGAGCCTCGATGCGTTGCGCGAGATGCACCCCGCGGTCGGTCCGGACGTTTGCGATGTGCTCACGCTGCGCGGTTCTGCGGACTCGCGGCAGGTCATCGGCGGGACGGCGCCCTCGCAGGTGCGAGCGCGCATCGCCGCGTTGCGGCAGTGCTGAGCGGAGCCGGCTCGAACGCACCTTCGATGCCGTCGCATGTGCTGCCTGCCAATTTGCGGTCAGGGTCGATGCGCGCACAGCGGGCGATGTCTCAGGTCTTGGGCAGCGTCACACCATGCTGCCCTTGGTACTTGCCACCCCGGTCGCGGTAGCTGGTCTCGCAAACTTCGTCGCTTTCGAAGAACAGCACTTGTGCGCAGCCTTCGCCGGCGTAGATCTTCGCTGGCAACGGTGTGGTGTTGCTGAATTCGAGTGTCACATAGCCTTCCCATTCGGGTTCGAACGGCGTGACGTTGACGATGATGCCGCAGCGTGCGTAGGTGCTTTTACCCAGGCAGATGGTCAGCACGTTGCGGGGAATGCGGAAGTACTCCACCGTGCGCGCGAGGACGAAACTGTTCGGAGGAATGATGCAGACATCCGCTTCGATATCGACGAAGCTGCGTGGATCGAAGTTTTTCGGATCAACCACCGTGCTGTGGACGTTGGTGAACACCTTGAACTCGGGCGCGCAACGGATGTCGTAGCCGTAGCTGCTGGTGCCGTAGCTGACGATGCGGTGTCCGTCGGCGGACTGACGGACCTGCTGCGGCTCAAATGGGGCGATCATGCCATGCTCGACCGCCATGTGGCGGATCCATCGGTCTGACTTGATGCTCATGATGTTGCGCGGGATGCCGAAAAGTGGACTGGAATGTCTTGTATTTGAACAGGAAGCGATCACGACGCGGGAATGTCCCGGAGCGCGGCATCGAGGATGGCATGTACGACAGGCAATGGCAGTGCGACCCGCACTTGTTTGCGCCGGGACTTGTCGCCCCGCAGGATGCACACATCGCGTTTTGGAATGTCGAGCCGTTGCGCGATCCAGCCGCACAGCGCAGCGTTGCCGCGCCCATCGAGTGCTGGCGCCGCAACGCGAATTCGAAGCGCTCCGTCATGAAGTCCCACGAGCTCGGAGCGCTTGGCGCCGGGCTGAACGGCGATGTCCAGGATGCAGGCAAGTCCGTCAGCGCGCAGCCATGGCGTGAAGGGAGGCGGGGGATGCATCGACAAAAAACCGGGCCGTCGCCGGCCCAGGTTCATGACTGCGCCATTGCCTTGCTCAGGGCTTGTCGCCCGTCGGGAAGGGCCATGCGGCTGCCGGGCTCAGCGTGGTTTTGGCGGACGCCGTTGCGCCGGTCGCAGCCTTCTTGGCTGGCGTGGCTTTCTTGGCTGCGGCAGCCTTTTTCGCTGGAGCGGCTGCTGCCTTCGCCGAAGCAGCCTTCTTGGCGGGAGCAGGCGCCTTCTTCGCCGGCACGGCCTTCTTGGCTGGAGCGGCCGCCTTCGCCGGCGCGGCCTTCTTGGCCGGAGCCACCTTCCTGGCGGGCGCGACTGTCTTGGCCGCGGCAGCCTTCTTCGCTGGAGCCGCCTTCCTGGCGGGCGCGACTGTCTTGGCGGGAGCGGCCTTCTTCACCGCAGCGGCCTTCTTGGCGGGCGCGGCCGTCTTGGCCGGAGCGGCCTTTTTCACCGGAGCGGCCTTCGTCGCTGCAACAGCCTTTTTCGCTGGTGCAACGTTCTTCGCCGTGACGGCTTTTTTCACCGGAGCGGCTTTTTTCGCCGGCTCGGTCTTCTTGGCCGGTGCGGCCTTCTTGGATGCAGTTGCCATGCGGATTCTCCTTAATCACGTGTCTTAGAGGTCAGATCACCGCGGTCGCATCCAAGGCTCCTTCTGGCCCCACCTCCCGGCGGTTTCCGATACGGGTTACTTGAAAATGCGTTACGGGGTGAAACCCTGTGCCAACCAGCGCTGGTCTGCTCAGGGCCATTCCCGCGGCGCCGGTCATTGCCGGCAGCTACGGTGAATGTGGAAAACCCCGCCAATGGCGGGGTGGCGCCACGGCATTCGCCGGGGCACGCGAACAAGGATGGATCGACGCGCAGCCAGCGAGCCGAAGCGGCGCGTTGCCGGATGCCCGCGGGGTCGTTCAATTGGTCGATCCTGTCAGAAATTGGCAAATCATGTACCTGTCATGCGGCCGCTGCAAGAATTGATCTCTCGCGGAAGCGCCAAGCTCCGTTCAAAATTTTCTGAATCCCCAAGGCGGCTGGCTGGTGGTCAACCTGTCCGTGGTGCCCTTTACTCCCAGGATAATGCTCCACCGGTTTGATATTCAATGACACGCGTCTCGAAGAAGTTACGTTCCTTTTTGAGATCGATCATCTCACTCATCCATGGGAACGGATTCTCCTCATGGGGGAACATCGGATCCAGCCCGATCTGCTGTGCGCGGCGGTTGGCGATGAAGCGCAAATACCCCTTGAACATCGATGCATTCAGACCCAGCACACCCCTGGGCATGGTGTCCTCGGCGTACGCGTATTCAAGGTCGACAGCCTTGTGGAACAGTGCGGTGATTTCGTCCTTGAAGTCCCGGGTCCACAGGTGGGGATTTTCAAGCTTGATCTGATTCACGAGGTCGATGCCGAAGTTGCAATGCATCGACTCGTCGCGCAGGATGTATTGATACTGCTCCGCCGCGCCGGTCATCTTGTTCTGGCGACCCATCGAGAGAATCTGCGTGAAGCCGACGTAGAAAAACAGCCCTTCCATGAGGCAGGCGAAGACGATGATTGATCGCAAAAGTTCCTGGTCATTGCGTTCACTGCCACCGAAACCAGAGGTCCGGAACTCGGGGTTCGTCAGCGTATCGATGAACGGGATGAGGAATTCATCCTTGTTACGGATCGACTCGACTTCGTGGTACGCATTGAAGATCTCGCCCTCATCCAGGCCGAGAGATTCAACGATGTACTGGTAGGCGTGCGTGTGAATCGCCTCCTCGAACGCTTGACGCAGCAGGAACTGGCGGCACTCGGGGTTGGTGATGTGTCGATACGTGCCAAGAACGATATTGTTGGCAGCCAGCGAATCCGCGGTGACGAAAAAGCCGAGGTTACGCTTGACGATACGACGCTCATCGTCAGTCAGACCGTTTGGATCCTTCCACAGCGCGATGTCACGGGACATATTCACTTCCTGTGGCATCCAGTGGTTCGAGCATGAGGCGAGATATTTTTCCCAAGCCCATTTGTACTTGAATGGCACCAGTTGGTTGACGTCGGCGCTGCAGTTGATGATGCGCTTGTCCTCGGCATGGACGCGATCGGTGGACGCCGCGCGCTGGCTGTAGCCGAGCGCGGAGGCTTCCGCCACGTACGGCGTCGCGGTCGTGGGGAAGGCCGCGAGGAGGCCAGCGGTTGAAGTGACCGGGTTTGCGGTATTTTCTTCCCAATTCAGCATATCGTTTCCTTCGATGAATTATCAGTCGTTCAACCCGGCAACTCAACGTTGCATGGGCTGGTGTCGACGAAAACCGAGATCCCCTGGAGATGCATGACGTGTAAAACCAACGTTACGCATCTTCGGTGGATTACTGGCAGGCCTCGCACGCCGGATCGTCGATGGCGCAAAACTTGATGTCGGATCCTGCCGTGGGGGGAACGGGCGCCGCGGTGCTCGCCGCGGACGCGGTTGATTGCGGAACGGCGTTGAGTTTGCCGGCCTTCACGGTCGACTTCTCGGCATGTGTCGCGCTCATGGTGCGCAGATAATAGGTGGTCTTGATCCCGCGCAACCACGCAAGCTTGTAGGTCTCGTCGAGCTTCTTGCCGGATGCGCCAGCCATATAGATATTGAGAGACTGCGCTTGGTCGATCCACTTGCTGCGGCGCGCCGCAGCCTCGATGATCCAGTGCGTATCGATTTCGAACGCCGTGGCATAGAGCTGCTTGAGATCGGCGGGGATGCGGTCGATCGGCTGCACGCTGCCGTCAAAATACTTGAGATCCGCCACCATGACTTCGTCCCACAGACCGCGTGCCTTCAGGTCGCGGACGAGGTATTGGTTGACCACGGTGAATTCGCCCGAAAGGTTCGATTTCACATACAGGTTCTGGAATGTCGGTTCAATGCACGCATCGACACCGATGATGTTCGAAATCGTCGCCGTCGGGGCGATGGCCACGCAGTTTGAATTGCGCATGCCATGGGTCCGGATGCGTGCCCGAAGCTGCTCCCAGTCGAGTGTGCTCGACAGGTCGACGTCCACATGGCCGCCCCGCGCCTGTTCCAGCAGCTTCAGCGTATCGAGTGGCAGAACGCCCTGATCCCACAGTGATCCCGCAAAGGTCTGGTACCGGCCGCGTTCCTGCGCGAGTTCGGTCGAGGCCCAATAGGCCTGGTAGCACACGGCTTCCATGGACCGGTCGGCGAATTCCACCGCGGCCTGGGATCCATACGGAATCCGGGCCAGATGCAGGCAATCCTGGAAGCCCATGATCCCCAGACCCACCGGGCGGTGGCGCAGATTGGAGTTGCGGGCCTTGGCGACGGCGTAGTAGTTGATGTCGATCACGTTGTCGAGCATCCGCATCGCCGTCGCGACTGTGCGCCTGAGCTTGTCATGGTCCAGGCTCCAGCTTCCGTCAGCGGACTGGCGAAGGTGCGCGACCAGATTTACCGAGCCCAGGTTGCACACCGCGATCTCGTTCGCCGAGGTGTTCAAGGTGATTTCGGTGCACAGATTGCTTGAGTGCACGACCCCGACATGCTGCTGCGGGCTACGCACGTTGCAGGCATCCTTGAACGTGATCCACGGATGACCGGTTTCGAACAGCATGGTAAGCATCTTGCGCCACAGCTGCGATGCCGGGATCGTCTTGTGCAACTTGATCTCGCCGGCACGTGCCCGATCCTCGTAGCGCTGGTAGGCCTGCTCGAAGTCACGGCCGAACTTGTCGTGCAGGTCCGGGACGTCGGATGGCGAAAACAGCGTCCACTCGCCGCCTTCGATGACGCGCTTCATGAACAGATCCGGAATCCAGTTCGCGGTGTTCATGTCATGCGTGCGTCGGCGGTCGTCGCCGGTGTTCTTGCGCAGTTCAAGGAACTCCTCGATGTCAAGGTGCCAGGTCTCCAGATAGGCACAGACCGCACCCTTGCGCTTGCCGCCCTGGTTGACGGCGACCGCGGTGTCGTTCACCACCTTCAGGAATGGAACGACCCCTTGCGACCGGCCGTTGGTGCCCTTGATGTGGCTGCCAAGCGCCCGCACCCGCGTCCAGTCGTTCCCCAATCCACCTGCGAATTTCGACAATAGTGCATTGTCCTTGATGGACTCGTAGATGCCGTCGAGATCATCGGCCACCGTTGTGAGGTAGCAGCTCGAGAGCTGGGACCGACGGGTCGCGGAATTGAACAAGGTCGGCGTGCTCGACATGAAATCGAAGCTTGAAAGAATGTCGTAAAACTCAATCGCACGTCGCTCGCGGTCGACTTCGTTCAGCGCCAGTCCCATGGCCACGCGCATGAAGAACGCCTGCGGCAGTTCGATCCGGCGACCGTCCTTGTTGTGATGCGTGTTGGAACGATCCGCCAGGAAATAGCGGTCGTAAAGGGTTTGCAGCCCCAGGTAATCGAAGCCGAGATCACGCTCCGGCCTGAGTGCCTTGCCCAGGGCCGCGAGATCGAATTGCGCCAGCCTGTCGTCAAGAAGCTCGAGCGCGATCCCCTCCTTGATGAACTGGGGGAAGTACTCGGCGTAGCGCGTGGCCATGGCTTCATGGGTCACCTCCTCGCCCAGCACGTCCCTGCGGATGGTGTGCATCAGCAGGCGGGCGGTCGCCTTCGCATAGCCGGGGTCGTTCTCGATCAGGGTCCGTGACGCCAGGATGGCGGCCTTGTAGACCTCGTCGATCGGAACACCGTCGTAGAGGTTGCGCTGGGTTTCCGCCAGGATGGGTTCGGCCTTGACGTCCGCACCGAGGTTGGAGCAGGCCGAGCGCACCAGGGTCTGGAGGGCATCCAGGTCCAGTGGCTTGCGCACGCCTGCATCGACCACGTGCATCACTGTCGCCGCGGCGGGTGACTCCTGTCGCGTGCGGGCGCGTTCCTGGGCACGGCGTTCGCGGTAGAGCACGTAAGCGCGGGCGACCTCATGGTGGCCACCACGCATGAGCGCAAGCTCCGCATGGTCCTGGATATCCTCGATATGGAAGGTTCCGCCACCGGGGCGACTGCGCAGCAGCGCCCGCACGACGGACTGCGTCAGTTGCTCGACCTGCTCGCGCATCGCTGCCGACACCGCGCTATGGCCACCCTGCACAGCGAGAAAGGCCTTGGTCAGGGCAACCTGGATCTTGGCCGGCTCGAAACCAACCACTGCGCCGTTGCGACGGATGATTTTGTAGTCGGCCCAGTCCTGCGCCTGGTCCGGCGGCGTGGCGGCGACAGGCTTCGGAATGGACGCTTGTGGCTCGGCGGGGGTCATGGATGCGATGTTCACGCAAGGTCTCCTGAATGGAATGGACGGTCCGTCGAGGCCCGCGTCACGAGGCTGGACATTGATTCCGCGGCGGGCCGCGACGGACGTGAATGGTTGGATGTGACCGCAACGACGACGGCTTTGGTCGAGAGGCAGGCGGGTCTGGAAGATGGCATCGGGATCATGCTGCCGCAAGAAGGGCCTCTGGATGGCATCAGACGTGACCGTCTGGCATTGCTCACACTATATATAGGGTCTCTGATGGTTGCAAGACCCTAGAGCTAGTGTATTTCCCGATGCGGCGTCGTGGCCCTTGTCAACCCGACATGAAGGGGAATGCGCTGGCGGCAAGCCCGGTGGCGCGTTGCAGGCGGTTCCAGTCAAAGCAGGGTCCGGGATCGGTCTTGCGTTGAGGAGCGATATCCGCGTGGCCGACGATCGCACGCAGCGGATACGCTTCGAGCAAGGCCTGGGTGACACCTGCGAGAGTGTCGTACTGTGCCGCTTCGAACGGAACCTGATCGGTACCCTCGAGTTCGATGCCGATGCTGAAATCATTGCAGCGTGCGCGGTGCCCGAACCGTGATTCACCGGCATGCCATGCACGGGCGTCGCACGACACATACTGCACAAGGCGGCCGTCGCGGTGGATGAGGAAATGCGACGACACGCGCAGTCCGCGCAAGTCGCCCAGCGCCGGGTGCGCGTCGGTGTCGAGGGTGCCGAGAAACAGCGCATCGATGGCCGTGCCTTCGAAGACCCCGGCTGGCAGGGAAATGGCATGCACGACGAGAAGGTCCACGGGCATGTTCCGCGGGCGCGCGTCGGCATGCGGCGAAGGGTGGTGCGCGGCGTAGCGGTACCAACCCGCCGCGAACAGGCCAGCGTGGTCGTCAGCGTGCATCGGTGGCGCCATCCGGTACGTCGAGCCTGCGCATGCGGTACAGCATTTGGCGAGGACTGAGGCCCAGCAACCGGGCTGCCGCGGTGCGGTCGAAGTGGCTGCGGCGCAGCGCGTCGAGCAGCAGGTCGCGTTCGATCTGGTCCAGATGCGCGGGCAGTTCCATGGAAAGCGTGCTGCCGGCGGCGGCGCGTGGCGAGCGTGGTGCGAGCCGCGCGCCCGGGGTCCCCGGCAGGGCGAGGTCTGCCGCGCCGATCCGATCGGTTGCGGCGAGCGCGGCGGCGCGCTGCAGGAGGTTCTCGAGTTCCCGGACATTGCCGGCGAACGAATGCGCGGCGAGCGCGTGCAACGCGTCGTCCTGGAGCGTCAGCCCGGGGCGTTCATGGTCCCGGCGGATGCGCGCGAGCAGCGCCTCGGCCAGCACCGGCAAGTCATCGATGCGCTCGCGCAGCGGGGGCAGCACGAGATCGATGACGTTCAGCCGATAAAAAAGGTCCTGCCGGAATGTTCCCGCAGCCACGCATGCGGCAAGATCGCGGTGGGTGGCGCTGACCAGTCGGACGTCGACCGGGAACTCAGCGGTTTCGCCAAGTGCGCGCACCCTGCGCTCCTGCACTGCCCGCAGCAGCTTGGCCTGCATCGACAGCGGCAACTCGCCGATTTCGTCAAGGAACAGGGTTCCTCCGGATGCTGCCACGAAAAAACCATCGTGCGACGCCATGGCGCCGGTGAATGCACCTTTGCGATAGCCAAAGAACTCGGCTTCCAGCAGGTGCTCGGGAATCGCGCTGCAGTTGACGGGGATGAAGGGACCCGTGGCGCGGTTGCTGAGTTCGTGCACTGCGCGCGCCGCAAGTTCCTTTCCGGTCCCCGATTCACCCTGGATGAGCACCGGAGCCATGCCGCGCGCGGCGCGCCCCAGCGTATCCTTGACCGCACGCATAGGTGCTGAAGTTCCCACCATGGCATCGAGCGCGGCAGCCTGCCGCGGGGGTTGCGCCGCCGGCTGCGACTGCGTCAGTGCAGAGCGCACGACCTGGCGCAACTGGCGCAGGTCGACGGGTTTGGTCAGGTAGTCGAATGCGCCCGACTTGAGCGCCTGCACTGCGTTGGCGGCGTTACCGAACGCCGTCGCCATGATGATGCGTTCGCCACGGCGCTGGGCGCTGGCCCAGGCCAGCAAGTCAAGCCCGCTGCCGTCGGGAAGGCGCATGTCGACGATCGCGGCGTCGAAGCGATGCTGCTCCAGCAGGGCGCGCGCGCCGGCTACGCTGCCAGCCTCGTCGACCTGCCACCCTTCACGGACAAGGGTGAGGGTGTATAGCTCGCGCAGGTCGGGTTCATCGTCGACCACCAGAATGCGCGCGGGCGTGGTGTCGTTCATGGTCGGGGGGAGTGTCGCGCGAGTTGGGGATGGATGACGAATTCACCGAATGCGCTCGGGCCTTGCGCACGGCGTACACGGTATTCGATGCGCGCTCCATGACGCGCACACAATTCCTGGCAAATATACAGTCCCAGGCCGGTGCCGCGGCTGTCGGTGGTGAAAAACGGCTCGAACAGTTGCGCGCGCAGCTCAGGGGCCACGACCGGGCCGTCGTTGGCGACACTGATCTCTCGCAGTCGCCGTGTGCCGCGCAGACGCACACGGATCGCCCCTTCGCCTGCACTCGCAAAGCGGCACGCGTTGCTGAGGAGGTTGACCAGGACCCGACGCAGGTGCTGCGGGTCGAATTGCACGGTGGCCAGCGGGTCGTCGGCGAACACCGCGATGCGCCCGGTTGGCTCCGGGGAAAATTCCGATTGCAGCTCGCGCAGCATGCGCAGCGGTTGCAGGTCGATGGTGTCGGGCGTGCCGGCACGGCCCAGGTCGAGCACGTCCTCGACGATGCGGTTGAGGCGATCGACGTTCTGCGCGATCAGCGCGTTCATGCGTGCGCGCTGCGGCGCGTTCAGCCCTGGTTCGCTGGCAAGTTGGTTCGCCTGGGAGATTGCCGTGAGGGGGTTGCGGATTTCATGTGCTACCGCAGCGACCAGACGCCCGAGTGCCGCGAGCTTTTCCTGCTGCATTTGCTGGGTGACATCGCGCAGATCCTGCACGAACACGACATATGCCGGTCCACCCGGCAGGTTGCGCAACGGTTGCACCCTGGCCTGGAGCCGCAGGCCTCCGGGGGCGTCGAACACCACGGGCTCGTGTTGCGAGCCAGCCTGCCGCCGTACCGCATCGGCCAGGATGGAGGCGCCCGGATACCGTGTCAATGGCTCCGCGCCGGGTGCGTCGAGTTCCCAGTCGCGCAGTCCGAGCAGGCGGCCCGCGGCAGGGTTGGCCGTTTCCACGCGCAGCGCGCCGTCGAGCACGAGCACGCCGTCGGGTTGCTCCAGCAGCACGTGACGATTGATCGCCAGCTGCCGATTGGCGCGGATCTCGCTGCGGCGGGCGCGATCCTCCTGGCGGGCGAGACGCTGCGACAGTTGCCACGCCAGCGCTCCCATCGCAAAGTACGCAGCGCCAACGAAGCCGGCGCCGATGAGCTGCGGCTCCGCGCCGGCGGACAACATGCCTTGGGTCCAAAGCGCGTGCGACAACAGAATCAGCGCCACCCCCGCGGCGGTGGCCAGTGTGAAACGCAGGGTTCCGAACAGCCCGGCGGCCAGCACCGGCAGGGTGTAGCTCAACACGAACTCGCGCGCCGGAACGCCGCCGAGAAACTGCATCAACCCGAAAATTCCCAGATCCGTGACGACGCCCGCGAGCATCTGCCATCCGAACGCGCGTGTGCGCGTCAGGCTCAGCAACACGTGGAATGACGCCAATGCCAGGTAGGCCAGACCGAGGTCCACCCCTACGAAGGGGGCTGGTCGGCGCGGTGTATCGGCGGTCAACAGGAACCACGCCAACAGCAGCACGGCCATTGCCACCCGCGCCAGCCCGAGCAGACGGAAGGCGCGCTGGCGCTCGCGCGTGGGGGTGGCGGCTGCGACGACCCCTGCGAGCATGGTTGGTGCGCCACTTCCGGGAATGCCGAAGCCGGTGTCGGTGGCGTCGCGACCCAGGTCAGCCCAGGCGGGCATGGTCATCGCAGCAGTATGCCGATCCGTCCTTCCAGACGCAGCGGCTGGCAGGCACGTGGACTCCGCAACGCTCGCACGCATGCATGGGTTCGGGTGCCATGGGTCGCGCGCGCATTTGCGACGACTTCTGGCGGGCGCGTTGCTGCTGGCCGCGTTTGACGAACAGCAGCACCCCAATGACGACCATGAACAGAACGGCGTACTTCAAGAACTCGGCCTCGTGGGCATGGACTCAGCGATGCAGGATCACCTGGAGGACGAAACGCGAACCGACGTAGCTCAGCAGCAGCAGGGCGGAGCCCGCGAACAGCCAGCGAAGCGCCGCGCGTCCGCGCCACCCCAGGATGCTGCGGCCGAGCAGGAGCACGGCGAAAAGCAGCCAGGAGGCTACGCCGAAGACGGTCTGGTGGTTGAATTCAAACGGCCGGCCGAACAGTCGACTGCTGAAAAGAATGGCGAAGATCAGCGACGCACTGAGCAGGGCAAAGCCGAGCACGGCGAGGCGATATGTGAGTTTTTCGAGCGTGAGCAAGGGAAGAGCAGGGCCAAGCGCCTTGAAATTGGCCTTGCGTCGATGCAGTGCACGCTCGGCTGACCACAGCATCAGGCCATGCAGAACGGCGGCTGCGAACAGGCCATAGGCGGCAATCCCCATGGCCCAGTGCAGGAAAAATTCAAGTCCCGCCCCGTGCGGAGCAAGACGGTCAGGCGGAAAAAACCAGGTCAAAAGCAGTGAAATTGCTGCCAGCAGGCAGATCCACGAGCGCAGCCCCTGCAGGGGGTAATACAGGCTTTCCACCCAGTAGACGGCTGCCACCAGCCAGAATGTGAGCGACAACGCAGGGGCGAAACCAAAGTCGGGGTCGTGCAGACCATCGAGCACCAACCCGAACGTGGCCGCATGGGCCAGCCATGCGAGCAACATCGTGACGGTGGCGGGATCGCGCAGGGTTGGCAGGCCGGTGGCCCTCGGGGCGCTTCCGGCGCGTGGCCGCGCCATGAACGACGCCAGCAGGTAAAAGGCGAAGGCGATGCCGTTGACTAAAATCCACATGGATTCAGTGTAACCGAGGGAATGGCCGTGCCGTTCTCCGGGTCGAACCGCCAGGCGCAGTTTCAACGGGCGCCGTGTCTATTCCAGGTCAGCTCCATGCTCAACAATCTTACCCAGCGTTTGTCGCGGGTCGTCAAGACCATCCGCGGCGAAGCGCGCATCACCGAATCGAATATCGCCGATATGTTGCGGGAGGTGCGGTTGGCACTGCTCGAGGCTGATGTCGCCTTGCCCGTGGTGCGCGAGTTCACTGCGCGCGTGAAGGAGAAGGCGCTCGGTCAGCAGGTGGTCGGCTCGCTGTCACCCGGCCAAGCACTGGTTGGCGTCGTACACGCCGAGCTGGCGGCTCTGATGGGTGAGGGCGTGAGCGGCTTGAATCTGGCGGTGCAGCCTCCCGCGGTCGTGTTGATGGCAGGGTTGCAGGGGGCGGGGAAGACCACGACGACGGCCAAGCTGGCGAAGTGGCTGATCGAGCGCCAGAAAAAGAAAGTGTTGACGGTTTCATGTGACGTCTACCGGCCCGCGGCCATTGCGCAGTTGGAAATGGTCACGGCGCAGGCGGGTGCCGAGTTCCTGTCGTCCACGCCCGACGAGAAGCCGCTTGAGATCGCCCGACGCGCCATCGCGTACGCACGCGCCCATCACGTCGACGTCCTGCTCGTGGACACGGCCGGGCGTGTGACGGTCGATGCCGACATGATGCATGAAATCGCCGCCCTGCACGCCGCCTTGCAGCCAGTGGAAACCTTGTTCGTGGTGGATGCAATGCAGGGCCAGGATGCGTTGGCCACCGCCCGCGCTTTCCATGACGCCGTACCCCTCACAGGCGTGGTCCTCACCAAGCTTGACGGCGATGCGCGCGGCGGTGCTGCCCTGTCGGTGCACCATGTGACCGGTGCGCCGGTGAAGTTTGCGGGAGTTTCGGAGAAGATCGACGGACTCGAAGCCTTCGATCCGTCGCGCATGGCCGACCGCATTCTTGGCATGGGTGACGTGCTGGCGCTGGTCGAGCAGGCGCAGCGCACCGTCGATCTGGAAGCCGCCCAGCAGCTGGCACAAAAGGTCAAGTCCGGTGATCAGTTTGACCTCGACGATTTTCTGATGCAGCTGCGCCAGATGAACAAGATGGGCGGCCTGCAGGGCATGATGGACAAACTTCCCGCGGAACTTCAGGCGCGTGCCGGTCAGGCTGACATGGACCGCGCGGAACGTGACGCGCGTCGCATGCAGGGAATCATTTGTGCAATGACGCCACTTGAGCGGCGCAAACCTGACCTGATCAAAGCGTCGCGCAAGCGTCGCATTGCGAGCGGATCAGGTGTGCAAGTGCAGGAGGTCAACCGGATGCTCGCGCAGTTCACCCAGATGCGCGACATGATGAAGAAGATGCGCGGCAGCAAAATGTTCAAGTTGATGCAGCGCATGGGTGGCGCCGGAATGCCGCGGCGCTGAAGCACGGACCGGATGTCATCACGGCGCGCGGATGGCCACCCGCGTCGCGCTGGCATTGATCACCCATGCGCGGCGTGCCGCGAGTACGGCATCCGGATACGCTGCGCGACCGCGCGAGCCGTTGTAGCGTCCAAGGGCGAGGAACAGGTCCCCGTGCTCCTCGTCGAGATAGTGCCGCAGAATGACACAGCCGTAGCGCAGGTTGACACGCATGCGGAACAAGGTCAGCGCATTGCCGTCGCCAATCTGGTGGGTCCAGAACGGCATCACCTGCATCAGGCCCATCGCCCCGGCGCGCGAAACCGCGTATTTGTTGAAGCCGCTCTCGACCTGGATCAACCCGAGAACGAGCGCGGGTTCGAGGCCCGCGCGCCGCGCCTCGTACCACGCGGTTTCGAGCAGTGCCTCGCGCGCCGCCCGGTCGGGAATCTTGCGTCGCAGGCGCGTCGATTCGGTGGCAATCCACAACACATGCCTGATCAGTTGTGCCGGGTTGTCGAAGTGCGGCGATGGCAGTCGGGTCTCGGCGATTTCGCCAGCAAGCGCGAGGCGCACGGCATCGGCGAGCTGTTCCTCGCGCTGGGTTCCGGCCTCGGCGCGCGACAGGCAGCCGAGCGCCAGTACCAGCGCGGCTGCGAGGCGACGCGTTCGCGCCATGTTCACCTCACGCCGCCGCCTGACCGCGACGACACACGTGCGCAACAGCGTTCGCCAGCGCCACGGGAGTGGCCGCGGTGTCGCGGCGATGCTGATATTCCAGGGTGCCGGAAGCCAGGCCACGCTCGGATACCACCAGACGATGCGGGACGCCGATGAGTTCCCAGTCCGCGAACATTGCACCGGGGCGTTCCCCACGATCGTCGAGCACGGCGTCGAGGCCAGCGCCGGTCAGTTCCTGCAGTAGCGCGTCGGCGGCGTTGCGCACAGCCTCGATGCGGTCATAGCCGATCGGGCAGACCACGACTTCGAACGGCGCGATGGCTTGGGGCCAGAGCATTCCGCGCGGATCATGATTCTGTTCAATGCATGCGCCCAGGATGCGGGTGATGCCGATGCCGTAGCAACCCATTTCCAGCACCTGGGATTTTCCATTCGCGTCGAGATAGGTCGCACCCATTTCCGCCGAGTAGCGGGTGCCGAGATAGAACACGTGGCCAACCTCGATGCCGCGGCAGATCGACAGCCATCCCTTGCCGTCCGGGCTCGCGTCTCCCACGACGACGTTGCGGATGTCGGCCACTTCCGGCTCGGGAAGATCCCGGCCCCAGTTCACGCCGGTGAAGTGAGCGTCCTCCGCGTTGGCCCCGACGACGAAATCATGCATGTTGGCAACGGTGCGATCGGCGATGATGCGCATGGGGCGCGCGGTGCCGATCGGCCCGATGTACCCGGGGCGACAGCCGAACCATTCGAGGATTTCAACGTCGGTGGCCATGCGTGCATCGCGCATGCCGGGGAGCTTGGAAACTTTGACCTCATTGACCTGGTGATCGCCACGCACCAGCAGCAGCATCAACGCGGTCCCGGCCTGCGTGTTGTGCTCGGCGGGCGCATCGACCGCCATGACGACGGACTTCACCGTCGCCTGAAGCGCCAGCCCCAGCTGCGCCGCGACCTCCTCACATTTGGCGGCGCCAGGTGTCGGGGTGCGTTGCAGCAGCTGCGAGGGGGCGGCACGATGGTCTTGCGCGGGCAGGGCTTCAGCCAACTCGACGTTGGCGGCGTAGTCGGAGTCGGGGCAGTAGGCAATGGCGTCCTCCCCAGTGTCGGCGATGACGTGGAACTCGTGGCTCATGGTCCCGCCGATCTGCCCGGTGTCTGCCGCGACAGCGCGGAAATCGAAGCCGAAGCGTTGGAAAATGCGTTGGTATGCATCAAACATGACCTGGTAACTTTGTTGCGCGCCGGCGTAGTCGCGATCAAAGGAATAAGCGTCCTTCATGGTGAATTCACGGGCGCGCATCACGCCGAAACGCGGCCTGCGTTCGTCCCTGAATTTGGTCTGGATGTGATAGAAGTTAACCGGAAGCTGGCGCCATGAGCGGATTTCATTGCGAGCAATGTCGGTCACCACCTCCTCCGAGGTTGGCTGCACGACGAAATCGCGCTGGTGCCGGTCCTTGATGCGCAGCAGCTCGGGGCCGTATTTGTCCCATCGATGCGTTTCCTGCCACAACTCGGCCGGCTGGATGACGGGCATCAGCAGTTCAAGCGCCCCGGCGCGGTTCATTTCCTCGCGCACGATGGCCTCGACCTTGCGTACGACACGCAGCCCCAGGGGCATGTAGGTGTAAAGGCCTGCCGCCAGCTTGCGGATCATGCCGGCGCGCAGCATCAAGGCCTGACTGGCGATGTCGGCGTCGGATGGCGCCTCTTTTTGCGTGGAGATGAAAAAGCGGGAAGCGCGCATGGGAGGAAGGCCTTCAGGGAGCGACGTGGGGCTGGCGCACGGCGATGGCCGTGGCCCTGCATATAATCAGAACTGGATTCTAGAAGACAAGGATGTGAGCCATGTTGGACCGCGAGGGCTATCGGCCGAACGTGGGCATCATCCTGCTGAACGCCAGAAACCAGGTGTTCTGGGGGAAGCGGGTCAGTGCGCATTCGTGGCAGTTCCCGCAGGGCGGCATCAATGCCGGCGAAAACCCCGAGCAGGCGATGTACCGCGAGCTCTATGAGGAAGTCGGCCTCAAGCAGGCCCACGTCCACATCCTTGGGCGCACGCGCAACTGGCTGCGGTACGACGTTCCCCAGCAGTACCTGCGGCGCGACAGCCGCGGCATTTACAAGGGCCAGAAGCAGATCTGGTACCTGTTGCAATTGACCGGCCGCGACAGCGATGTCTGCTTGCGTGCCACTGACCACCCGGAGTTTGACGCATGGCGCTGGAACGAATACTGGATTCCCTTGGAATCCGTCATCGAATTCAAGCGCGAGGTCTACCAGCAGGCGCTGTCGGAACTCTCTCGACTGCTTCCGCGCGTCGAGCCGCGCACCCGTTATCTGCGGGGGAACGTGCGCCACGCGCGCGCCGAAGCGGCTGCGAAGGCGGTATCGGGCGAGTTGTTCAAATGACGGTGGTCGTGCGAAAGCGCCTCATGGCGTCCATTCTTCTCGGCGCGTTTGTGACGGTGGGTGGGGCGGCGCGCGCCCAGGACGCCGATGATCCGGCCATCCTGCTCGGCCCGGTGCAGAAGGTTGTGCGCGCGCCGTTCGTCATGCCACCCCCACCGCGCAAGGCAGATCTCGTGCAGGTACCGTTTCCGGGCAGCGCGAGCATGCGGTTCTACGTCGATCTGGCGAGCCTTCGACGTCCCGATGCCAACCATCTGCGCTATACCCTGGTGGCGCGCAGCGCCTCCGGCGTCGACAACGTGAACAGCGAGGAATTCAACTGTTCCGATGAAACCTGGCGCCTGAACGCATTGTGGAATGACGGTGCCCGCCGCTGGGACCCGGTGCCGCCGGCGTCGTGGATCGGGGTGGATGTCGGCGGTGGAGGCAATCTCCATGCCGTGCTTGATACCCAATATTTTTGCAAGGACTTCTCCGTCAACGGTGACATTCCCGCCATCGAGCGCCGGCTTCGCGCCGGGTTGCACGGTGATCGCGTCATGCCCTGATCAGCCCGGGAGGGGCCATCCATCTGCTGTGGGCAAACTGTGGGGATCCGGTGGGCAAGGGCTGCACAATCTGTGTACAGTCTCGGGGAGAGACTGATGGCGCTCTTGAGGAAACGCCGGGCCGCCCCAAGTTTCCTCAATCCCCACGGGGGACGGGCTGGGCGCAGCCCGTCCCTGGGGCGCTCAGGAGGTGCCGAGGACCATGTTGTCGCGGTGAATGAGTTCCGGCTCCTCGATATAGCCCAGAATCGTTTCGATCTGCGACGTGGCGGCGCGTCGAATCAACCGCGCCTCGGCAGCGGCGTAGTTACTCAGGCCTCGCGCGATTTCATGGCCATATTCGTCATCCACGGCGATGACGTCGCCGCGCTCGAATTCCCCCGCGACCTCCACCACGCCGACCGGCAGCAGGCTGGCCCCGCCATCGCGCAGGCGTTGCGCGGCGCCAGCGTCGATGGTGACGCGCCCGGCCAGTTGCAGGTGGTCCGCCATCCACTGTTTGCGTGCGGCCAGCTTGGCGCTGCCGGCGCGCAGCTGGGTGCCGATGCATTCGCCGCCGGCGAGACGCAGCAGCACATCGGGCTCGCGCCCGCTGGCGATGACCGTGTGCGCACCGCTCTTGGCAGCCCGACGCGCAGCCAGCACCTTGGTGAGCATGCCTCCCTTGCCGATGCTGCTTCCCGCGCCGCCGGCCATCGCCGCCAGCGATGGATCGTCGGCGCGGCCATCGACAATCAAGGTCGCCGACGCATCTTTGCGCGGATCCGCCGAAAACAAACCCGGCTGATCAGTCAGGATCACCAGCGCATCGGCTTCGACCAGATTGGTCACCAGTGCGCCCAGGGTGTCGTTGTCCCCTACCTTGATTTCGTCGGTGACCACGGTATCGTTTTCGTTGATGACCGGGACGACCTTGTACGCGAGCAGGGTCAGCAGGGTGCTGCGCGCGTTCAAGTAGCGTGCGCGGTCGGCGAGGTCCGCGTGGGTCAGCAACACCTGCGCGCAGTGTCGCCCGTGCGCGCTGAAGGCGGATTCATAAGCCTGCGCCAGCCCCATCTGGCCGACGGCGGCGGCGGCCTGAAGTTCCGGGATTTCGCGCGGGCGGCGCGTCCAGCCCAGACGCTTCATACCTTCCGCGATAGCTCCGCTCGACACCAGAATGACTTCCTTGCCCAGATCGTGCAGGGCGGCAATTTGCGCCGACCACCGCGCGACGGCGACGTGGTCGATGCCGCGTCCCTCGTCGGTGACCAGGCTGGATCCGACCTTGACCACCAGGCGGCGCGCACCGGCGATGACGGAGCGCAGGGGTTGGAGGTCAGTCGTCATCGGCCGTGAAGCGAGGGTCGGGTGTGGTCGTTGGCACGAGATCCGGATTTGCCCGCTGCACGGCCGTGTACAGATCATTGATGAGTTGGTCGAGGCCTTCGCGCGCCAGTGCCGAAATGGCGTAAACGGGACCTTTGTGGCGCAGTCTGCGCTTGATCGATGCGATACGCTCCCCACGTTCGTCGATCGGCACCATGTCGATCTTGTTGAGGATCAGCCAGCGCGGCTTCGCCGCCAGATCAGCGTCGTATTTCTTCAGTTCGGCGACGATTGCGCGGGCCTCTTTCACCGGGTCGACGTCAGGATCGAAGGGGGCGATGTCGACCAGATGCAGCAGCACGCGCGTGCGCTGCAGATGGCGCAGGAACTGGTGCCCCAGGCCTGCTCCCTCCGCGGCACCTTCAATCAACCCCGGAATGTCGGCGATGACGAAACTCCGCCCTTCGCCTGCGCGCACCACACCAAGCTGCGGGTGCAGGGTGGTGAAGGGGTAGTCGGCGATCTTCGGACGCGCGTTGGAGACCGCGGTGATGAGGGTGCTCTTTCCCGCATTGGGCATGCCCAGAAGGCCGACATCTGCGAGCACCTTGAGTTCCAGGTGGAGGCGATGCTGCTCACCGGGTTCGCCCGGCGTGCTCTGGCGCGGCGCGCGGTTGGTGCTGGACTTGAAGCGCAGGTTTCCCATGCCACCCTGGCCACCGCGGGCGACGACCACGCGTTCGCCCGACTTGGTGAGGTCGGCGACGACCTCGCCGGTGTCCTCGTCACGGATCACGGTTCCAACCGGTACACGCAACAACGTGTCCTCAGCGCCCGCGCCGAAGCAGTCCGAGCCGCGCCCTTGCTCGCCGTTGCGGGCCCGGAACAGGCGTTGATAGCGAAAATCGATCAGCGTGTTGAGGTTCGAATCAGCCTCGACCACGACACTGCCCCCGCGGCCGCCGTCGCCTCCGTCAGGCCCACCGAACGGAATGAATTTTTCGCGCCGAAACGACACGCAGCCATTACCGCCATTGCCGGCAACGACCTCGATACGCGCTTCGTCGATGAATTTCACGGGGTGCCTCACGCAGACTGGAGAGGAAGGGCGGCAGGAAGTCGTCCCTGCGACCTTCAAAGGACAAGCCCCGGGTTGCATGCGCTCGCCGTTTCGCCAGCGCCGCAAGCCGGGGCTTGAGGGTGATGTCTAGGTGGCGCCCACCCAAGCGAGCGCCTGCACTGCAGGACTCAGGCCTCGGCCGACTCCAGCGGGGTGACGTTGACGTACTGGCGATTGAATTCGCCCTTGTGTCCAAACTTCACCCGGCCATCGACCAGCGCGAACAGCGTATGGTCCTTGCCCATGCCGACATTGACGCCGGCGTGGAAGCGCGTGCCACGCTGACGCACGATGATGGATCCCGCCGGGATGGCTTCGCCACCAAACGCTTTCACGCCCAGTCGCTTGGCTTCCGAATCGCGGCCGTTGCGCGTCGAGCCGCCGCCTTTTTTCTGTGCCATGTCTTTGACTCCTTCCGCTGACTCAGGCTGCGATGCTGTCGATTTGCAGCTCGGTGTAATTCTGCCGGTGACCCTGGCGCTTCTGGTAGTGCTTGCGACGGCGCATCTTGAAAATATGCACCTTGTCGCCACGACCATGGGCCAAGACTTTGGCCTTCACCGTCGCGCCCGCAACCAGCGGGGTTCCGACCTTGATGTCCGCGCCGTCGAAAACGGCGAGTACCTGGTCGAGCACGATGTCCTGGCCAATGTCTGCGGGTAACTGTTCTACCTTGATCTTTTCGCCGGCGCAAACTTTATACTGCTTGCCGCCGGTTTTTATGACCGCATACATGGAAATACTCCTGGATTGATGATGCGGAAGACGCCGTTCAGGCGCACGCCGCGTAAAACTCCGCAAACTTGCGATGCACCCACCGCAGACCTGCCCCAGTCGGGGCCGGCCCATCCTGGCCTGGACCTTGGCCCGGATTTTGGCCAGCCAGCGGGTCCAACTCCTGGCCCAGCCAGATCTGGCATTGACCGCAATCAACACCTGACTCCGTGCCCGGCAGGCTGTGCTCAAGCGCGCGGAAACGCAGTAGTCTATCAGAAAATGCATGAAAAGCCAGCCGCTGCCGCAAGTGCGGGGCCGGGCAGGGCATCCCGTGCCGGGGTCTGGATAGAATGCCTTCCGATTCTCCCCTTCGCAGGCATCTGCGCCCGCCCGACCCATTGCGCTCGTCGTGACCGTTCCGATCCAAACCATCCTCGCGCCCATTGCAGGCGACATGCGCGATGTCGATGCCGCGATACGCGCCAATCTGGTGTCCGATGTGCAGTTGATCAACGCCATCGGGACCTATATCGTGGCAGCGGGCGGCAAGCGACTGCGCCCGGCACTTCTGTTGCTGATTGCACGCGCCCATGGCTATGACGGGCCTCTCAACCACCGTTTGGCCGCGGTGATCGAGCTGATTCACACTGCAACCCTGTTGCACGATGATGTCGTCGACGAGAGCGAACTGCGTCGGGGACGCAAGACGTCGAACGCGACCTTCGGCAACGCAGCAAGTGTGCTGTCAGGAGATTTTCTGTACTCGCGCGCATTCCAGATGATGGTCGAGGCGGGTAGCCTGCGGGTGCTGCAAATCCTCGCTGACGCGACCAACGTCATCGCCGAGGGCGAAGTCCTGCAGTTGATGAATATGCATGATCCCGCGATCGATGTCGGTCGCTATATGCAGGTGATCTACTACAAGACCGCGACCTTGTTCGAGGCGTCCGCCCGTATTGGCGCCGTGCTCGCCGGGTGCGATGCCGTGCGTGAAGACCAGGCGGCGACGTACGGACGTGCGCTCGGCACGGCATTCCAGCTCATCGACGATGCGCTTGACTACAGCGGCAATGCTGGTGACATGGGCAAGAACGTTGGTGACGACCTTCGCGAAGGCAAACCGACGCTTCCCCTCATCGTCGCCATGCAGCGCAGCGACGCCGCTGATCGGGCACGCATCGAGCACGCCATCCGCAAAGGTCGCGTCGAGGATCTGCCACGCATTCTTGACATCGTCCGAGCCTGCGATGCCATTGGCGAGGTGCATACCGTCGCGCGTGCGGAGTTGGACCGTGCGCGTCTCGCGGTGGCCGACCTCCCGCACGGCATCGAGCGACAGGCTTTGCACGATCTTTGTGATTACTCATTGCAACGCAGCGCCTGAGTGCCGCCGCTGCGGGGTCGCGCATGATTGAACTGCAGAACGTTGACTTGACAACCGACCCGGACGCGGCACGCTACATCAAGACGGAGCTGGTGACTGTGCATTTCGCGCGCGAAAGCGGCGAATTGCAAAGTTTGGAAGGGCCGAATCGTTACGCTGCGGGTGACGCACTGGTCACGGGCACCACCGGCAGCCGGTGGGCGGTCGCGCGCGCGCGTTTCGAAGACAAGTATCAGCCGCTGTCGGGAACCGGGATGTGGCAGGACGGGCGCTATGCGGCCAGGCCGCGGCCGGTGCTGGCCAAGCAGATGATCGAACCATTCAGTGTGGCCCGATCTCCGGGAGGAGATCTGCTGCGCGGGCAGGCAGGCGACTGGTTGCTGCAGTATGCGCCGGGGGACTTCGGCGTTGCGGCACAGGGCAGGTTCGCCTCGGTGTATCGGAAAGTGGGCGAAGGCGGGCCGTTGTGATGGTCGACCAGGATGCTTGCGGACGACCCCGGTGTCGACAGCCGAGGGGCGCGCCGCACGAGCCGTCGGGCATCGAAAAACAACACCTTGCTGTGTCAGGAATGCGCGCTGTCACGACCTTGTCACCCACAAGTCATGAAATGGCCTTTTTGATCCTGGCACATTCCCCATGCATATTCAACTGCTGCAGGCAGCGCAGTCCGTCCATGCGCTAGGTGTCTCGCTGTTGCATGGGTCAACCCTGTTCGCCGGTTTTGGCGGCGACAGGACGCACGCGCTGCTGCATGTGCGTTTTAGCGACGAGGATGACCCGTTTCCAGCGGCAACGGCGCAAGTATTCGATCCCGATTCAGCCTTGAAGCACCTGCGGCTGGGTCGGGCCTGGGGGGTGGTGATTTGCTGCACTGAAGGATCCAAGCAAAGCATCTATACGTGGTTGATGCAGGTGCGGCAGCTCGATTGCGCGGGGGATGTCGTCGTGCTGGTGCTCGTCGATGACCTCGCCGGCACGACCGCCGCGATGCTGTTTCGGGCCGGGGCGGATCTCGTGCTGCCGCGCCAGACGTCACCGGCGCTGGTGAGGCTGCAGCTGGAACGACTGCGTGATCGGTTGTTCAGTTCCGTGGATGGCGATCTGGCCCTCGGCGAGGGTGTCACCCTGCTGGTTGCTGCCGGCGAGATGCAGTGCCAGCGCCAACGCCATGCGGTGCCCCCGCAGTCCCTGCGCTTGTTAGCTACTCTCGCGCGCAATCCAGACCGCGTGCTCAGCATCGCCAGATTGCGAATGGCGCTGGATATTCCAGCCTCTGCCGGTGACCAGGCTTTGCACAATGCGGTGGCGCGCTTGCGCCGCCTGTTGCGACAGGTCAATCTTGGCGACTGTCTGCAAACCTTGCATGGCGTTGGTTACCGCTGGCAATTGCGTGCGCCGAACCCGCTGCTCGAGGCTTGAGTCCGCATTGATCTGCATGATGCCGCCCTGGCAAGGGCGCGCGACGCAGCATTCGTGGTTTGGATAGGAACGGGATAGGGTTGTGCCATGACCCTTTCATGTCACGTCCTTGTAATGGCGGACTGAACCCGTTGGGCCACCCGGCATTCCGTCGCAATTCTTGGAGTAAGCATGAACAAGCAGTCCTTCCGACTGACCCTGATGTCCCAGGCTGTGTTGCTGGTCATCGCGTCGACCGCCCAGGCTCAGGCCGCTCCCACCGATCTGGGGTCGGTGCAAAGCAGCGCCAACGTCGGCGCACCGCAAAAGAACAAGCAATTCTCCAGCAAGGTCTACAACCGCAAACAGCTGAAGAACTCGACCCAGGCGGTCAAGGCTGTGACCAAGTCCGAGATCGACCTTTTCGGTCCGGATGGTGGCGGGATGCAGGCGCTCTCCATTCTGCCGAACGTGCGGATCACCAGCTACAACGCGAGCAGCGTGTCTTCGCGCTCGCAGATTTCGATGCGTGGCGTCAAGGTCGGCTACAACTCGATTCCCGGCGATCTGGCAACCAATGCCATCACCGCTGAACTGGACGGCGTCCCTCTCAACAGTCTGGTCCAAGGGACCGGCTGGCACTCTCCCGAAGTGCCGATCGGCGCATTGATGCAAGGCATCAACGCTGTGCAAGGTCCGGGCAACGCGCGCGAGCGTTGGTACAACAGTCTGGGCGGCACGATCAATTTCATTCCGTTGCAGCCGAGCGCGCACGCGCACACCAAGGTCGACTTGTCGTACGGCAGCTTCCATACCGGTGTCGAGTCCGTGGTGCACCAGACGGGCGATCACAATGGATGGTCTTCCGTCTTCGGCGTTGCCAATGCCAACAGCCACGCGATTCGCGATGGTGTCAGCAATCTGCCATCCCATACCTTGCAGGCATACGCCAAGACCCGGAAATCCTTGCAGAACGGGTCGCTGAGCTTCGGTGCCTACGCGGTGCAGAACGACGAGCACCGGCCGAATATGATCCCGATCAGCGGCGCCGCGGCCACTGCCAGTGGCATCGGCATGAACGGCACCGACGGTCAAGGCAACGCGATCGGTCCGATCTACAGCCAGCAGACCAGCGGCTTCTATTCGACCCTGCCGGCCACGGTATGGCAGAAGCACAACTATGTGGTCGACTATATGTACTGGGGTCGTCTGCGCCTGAATCTGGCGCCGGACCTGAAGATGTCGAACACCGCATGGATCCGCAACGGCAACATCAATCACTACCGGCAGAACTACTACCTGACCGGCGGCGCGAATGGCGAGTACTACATCGAGCATTCGCTGACATTTGGTGATCGCCTGGCCTTCGATCAAACCATCAACCCATGGAACAAGCTGAGCTACGGCGGGTACTTCATCAATTCCCGCTCGACCAACCAGTACATCGGTTACACCCCGCGCCCCGGCATCGGTCTGGAAGGCAATGGCCTCACTGCGGCTGACATCAACACAGGTGGCAACAGTGTTTCGCTGAACACGACGACCAACCAGTACTGGGCAGCGTTCCTGCAGGACACCGTCACCCCCACCACCGGTCTGACGATTGTTCCCGGGGTCCGTTTTGTCAATTTCGAGACCAACTTCTCCAACGGCAGCCTGGGAGAGACAACCGCACTCGGCGTGGCCTCGACCGCCGGTGATCCAAGTCCTGACGTTTCAACCAGTTTTCACAAGGTTGAGCCCTCGCTCAGTGCCAATCTTGCGATCAACCCCGAGTTGAGCGCGTTTGGCAGCTACGGTATCGCGTATCACAACCCAAGCGAGAGCAATTACGATACCGGTAGCGCGGTGGCGCCGAACCTGGCCCTGCTGCAGCTGGTCAAAGCAAAAACCTATGACATGGGTCTGCGCTACGACGGCAAGGAGTGGGCAGGCTTGCGCGACGTCTACGCCAGCATCGACGTGTTCCGCACGCAGCTGACGAACCAGACCATCAGGTACAGCAACCCCAACAACCCGAATCAAACCATCTTCGGAGGTGGTTCGGCCACTCTGACGGGGGCTGATCTGCAGTTGCGCGCGAATGTGAATCGCCAGTGGCTGGGGTTCGCCAACGTGGGCTGGTTGACCAGCAACTGGGACTCGTATGTGAACTTCAGTTCAGGCCAGAGCTTCAACGGCATGCCGGTCTCGAACGCGCCCAAGCTCACCGCCAACTTCGGGGTCACGTACCGCTATTTCCGTCCCGATGGCGTCATCGACACCACGCTGTGGGACCAGTACAACGGCGCCTCCTACCTCTATGACAACACTGTAGGCGGACCGTCGACCCAGCAGAATCCGAGCTACAACCTGTTGAACCTGAAGGTCAAGTACAGCAGCGCCGGGCTCGCACACATGATTCCGGGTGCACAGGTTGCCACTGTCAGCCTCAGCGTGATGAATCTGCTGAACAAGCAGTACAACTCGACGGAGTACATTTCCAAGGGTGGCTATTTCCAGACACCCAACGGTGGCTACATCATCGCAAACCCGGGTGCACCGCGCGCGGTCTTTTTGTCAGCATCCCTCAGCTTCTGACCTCGATACGGTCGGCCATGCGTGGCCGACCGTATCGATGGTATCGGGACCTTCGTAACCTTTTTTCAACGCACAAGCTCGTCGTTTTCTGGACACCTATGAAATTCAAATCCCTCACCACCGCCGCGATGTTTGCGCTGTCTGCCACCATGACGCTGTGGTCGGCCCCGGCGGCCTTCGCGGCCGGCACGGATGCGCAGCAGATTGCCCTCGGCCACAAGCTCTACAACGCGCACTGCGCCTCCTGCCATCGTGCTGATGGGCACGGCGGTGTCCATTTCGCGCACGCGGTGTCGGCTGACTTGCAGGCCCCAGGGCTCGAGCACACCTACCATGAGAACGACGCGCTGATTCTGCGCGCCATTTTGCAAGCCAGGGACGAGGATGGTGATCGTCTCGATGCGCCGATGCCGAAATGGGAGGGTCGCCTCAGCCAGCCGCAGGCGGAGGCCATCGTCGCGTATCTGCACACCTTGCACGCGCACCACGGGCACGCAGCAAAGCGCTGAATCGCTGGCGGTTGCGTCTGAATGAACAAAGCCCGCCATCGGCGGGCTTTGTTCATTCAGACAAGCGGTGGTCGCACTGCCGGCCTTCCCCGCGCCAAACCAGCCGTAGGCAAGGCGGTTTCGCTTCTAGCCAGAGCGATCTTGCTCTGATACACTTCGATGCTTTGCCGGATTGTCGACAGGCGAGGCGGCGAAAAATTCGGGGTGTAGCTTAGCCTGGTAGAGCGCTACGTTCGGGACGTAGAGGCCGGAGGTTCGAATCCTCTCACCCCGACCAGATTTCCCTGAGGAATCAGGAACTTACGAAGCCCCGCTTGTCGGGGCTTCGTCGTTTCCGAGACCTTTAGTGGCAAATTGGTGGCAGATTTGCGGTCGTGGCCTCGCCGTAAACTCAAGGCGTACGTCGCCGAGCTCAAGGAACAGGACTTCAAGCCGAAGCTCAGTCGTACCAACGACAGCTACGCCATACGGATTCGTTCCGTAGGTACCCGCAAACAATGTCTGTACGCGTCGAGCGGGGCCGAAGCCCTTCCAGGAGGCAAGCCGATGGCCCCGACTGATTGCTCGTTAAGGTTGTTCGCGCCCAGGTTCCTGGTCGATGCGTGATGGGGCGCGTAGCGATGCTGTCCAGACAATTTTCTGCAGCCTGATGGTGACGCAGAAAAGCGGCCGCTCGGAGCCGCGCAGCGCGTCATGGCGCAGCCAATTGGCCTGGAATTTCACGACGAGCTGGGGCGCTTGGGGTGCCGTCACCGGCGGTGGCGTTGTCGATGATCAAGGCGCTGTTGCCCGGCACGGCCGAGACCCCTGTCGTCGTTCAGGTCGCGAGCGCCATGAACTTCTCTGCAGAGGTACAGCGCTTAGCTGGCTGCTTGTGGCCTTCGCACCCGTACACCGTGACGGCGTATTGCCTCAGGCACCAATGGGGGCGGATGCCAAACCTCGACGAACCAGAGTCCGCTAGCTGATCCGACAGGGCCAATTGGGGTAAACATCGAGTTATTGGGGCAATGAAGATCCAAAATACCCCAATTCGCAGTAGTATTACCCCATTTTTCCTCGTCGGGATGCTGCCGCATGCAATCACTCTTGCAAGACTACCTCGTCAAGCTGCGCTTCGACGCGCAGCAGCTGGCGACGTTGCGCGCCCTGGGTGAGTACAGGGGCAAGCAGCAGCTCTTCGTGGCGCAATCGCCGGAGGTCCTGAGCGACCTGCGACAAGTGGCAGTGGTCGAGTCCACCGAGTCGTCGAACCGCCTGGAAGGCGTGGTCGTCGCCGCGCACCGGCTCAAATCACTGGTGCTCAAGAATGCCACGCCGCAAAGCCGTTCCGAGCAAGAGGTGGCAGGCTACCGCGATGCCCTCGGTCTGATCCATGAGAGCGGCGAGCAGATGCCGTTTTCCGAAGGCACGGTCTTGCAGCTGCACGGCATGCTGTACCGCTACATGCCCCAACCAGGCGGGCACTGGAAGGCCACCAGCAACGACATCGTCGAGCGCCACCCCGATGGCAGCTCACGCATCCGCTTTCGTCCGGTTGCCGCGCACCTAACGCCCATCGCGATGGCTGACCTGATCGCGCGCTACCGCTTGGCCCTGGACCAGCACTTGGCAGACCCCTTGGTGCTGGTGTCGCTGGCCATCCTCGACTTCCTTTGCATCCACCCATTCCCGGATGGCAACGGCCGCATGGCACGACTGCTGACCCTGCAGTTGCTCTACCACTTCGACTACGCGGTGGGCCGCTTCATCAGCCTGGAGCGCATCTTCGAAGAGTCGAAGGAGAGCTACTACGAAACGCTGGAAGCCAGCTCCCAGGGCTGGCACGAAGCTGCACACAACATCGCCCCGTGGCTCGACTACTTCTGGGGTGCCCTGTTGCGCGCCTACAAGGAATTTGAAGAGCGCGTGGGCACCATCGAACGCGGCCGGGGCGCCAAGGGTGACCGCGTTCGCTCTGAGATTCTCAAACGCCAACTGCCCTTCTCGATATCGGAGATCGAGGAAGCCTGCCCCGGCATCAGCCGCGACATGGTGCGCGTGATCCTGCGCGCCATGAAGGCCGAGGGGGTGATTGCCCCAACAGGAAAGGGACGCGGCGCGAAATGGTCGCAAGTCAAGGCGGAGGGGAAAACCTGATGCAGGTTGAGGCAATCCTCTCACATCGAGCAGGAACTGTTGGTGTTTCTGCTGACGCGAGATCAAACCCTCCGCGCCAACGGCCCGAGTGCTGCACGCTCCAGGGCGGCCAGTTTGCACTCAAACCGCGCCGAACCGATTTTGGAGCGCTCGATGACGCCGGCGCGAACGGCGCTCGCGTAGTACGCGCGCATCGCATCAAACGGCGCGCGCAGCAGCGTCCTGACGGCCAAAGCGAGGTTGAAGACGGCGGCGGTGTCGGGGCTTGTTGCTGCATCGTCGTGCGGTGGCGTGCAAAACACGCAAGCAGGGTCCCGGCTGTGGCCGGTGGTCACCACATCGGCCTCCAGGCTGTAGCGCCTCGCACGGTCGCTCTCGGCAGAAACGGCGCGCGCTGGAGATCGCCGTTCTCGAGTTCGTGTTGCCGACGCTCGAGGTCTGCCGCATCGACAGACTGCGCCAGATAGCGCTCGTTGCGTTCCAGTTGTGACGCAAGACCTGGAAAAACCTTGTGCAGAAATTGTTTGACGGTGCGCATGGTGGATCTCCCTGCTGGGAAGCCTCTTCGTGATTTAGGGTTAACCCTAATTTAGCAGCTTCTCAGCAACCGCGAAAAGCCCACACCGTTCGTGTTGCTATGCAGCAATGCCTCTGTCTGCGATCTGACCACGCTGGCAGCGATACCCAGGCTGATTTGTTGCACGTCCTGGCAACATGACCTTGAATTTCGCGTCAATCGGGCCTAGATTAGGGTTAACCCTAATCACTGGCTCCCCTTCGGGGAGAATGATCATGCAAGCTTTCCGGAAGTTTCTTCACGCTCTCCTCGACATCGATGCGCAGCAGCGTCTTGACGAAGACTATCTGGCCCATTCAACCGATATTGCGGACCTCGAGCGCCGCATGCTCGACTTGGAAATGGACCATCATGGTGCATTTTCACCGCAGTTCGACGCCCACGACGCGATTGCCGATCACGGCCGTCCTCGCTGGTAAAACCAGCCGCCACCGCATGCGGTGGCAACTGGTCATCGCGCCGGCCCGCGGTCGCGGGTGGCACGTCGACGTACGCAATCGACGTAGGTATCACCGTCGGGAGCGAGGCCGCTGCGTTGCGCGGTCCAGAGCATCTGTCCCAGACATTCCATGATGGCGTGATGGGCTTCATGCACGTCCTCGTGTGCCGCCAGCAATGCGAACGCCTGGCGGATGCCCGGAGGTTGATCAATGGACACCTGTTCATGGATCGAGAGGTGCATCGACAGGTGGAGGAAGGGGTTGCTGCGCCCCTGCTCGACACCGTAGTCGTGCGCCAGTGCGTCGGGCGCCGAGATCTCGTCGTGATACTCCGGATGCTGCCCGATCCAGTCCACGGCGACCAATTCCAGCGGTGTGAGGACGCCGCTGGCGCGCCGCGCCCAGGCATCGATGAAAAAGCGCCGGACTTCGTCCTTGCTTGGATTGAACATAGGCTTGGATCCAGGAGAAACTGCGCGTATTGTGCCTTTGATGCAAGATCAGGGTGTCAAACGTTCCAGGAGCAAACAATGGCCTCGTCCCTACCGGAATCCAGTCTCGAACAACTGTTCCTCGGTGCTCGCACGCACAACCGCTTTCGCCCTGATCCGGTGCCCACCGCATTGCTGCACGCCGTGTACGAGTTGACGAAGTGGGGGCCGACGTCGGCCAACTGCTCGCCGGCGCGTTTGGTGTTTGTTACCTCCGCGGAGGCGAAAGCGCGCCTGGCGCCATGCATGAGCGAGGCCAACCGGGCCAAGACTGTCGCGGCTCCAGTGAATGTCATCATCGGCATGGATACAACGTTTTACGAGCGGCTGCCCGAGTTGTTCCCGCATCAGCCCGCCGCGCGCGGTTGGTTCGAGGGGCAGCCCGAGCTCATTGCCGCCACGGCGCTGCGCAACGCCAGTCTCCAGGGTGGTTACATGATCCTGGCAGCGCGCGCCCTCGGCCTCGACTGCGGTCCGATGAGCGGTTTCGACGCCGCGGCCGTGAACGCGGCGTTTTTTGCCGGCAGTAGCGTGCGCGCGAACTTCATCTGCAATCTCGGATGGGGTGACCCCTCCGGAGTCCACCCCCGCGGACCGCGGTTGAGTTTTGAGCAGGCTTGCGCCATCGTCTGAAGTTTGGCGCGCAAACCCGGCTTCCTGTCAGCGAGTTCGCTTAAAGTTGGCATTTGTGTGCGGGCCGGTGCCCGATGAAGGAGTTTGGCAGATGCCAGTCGTTGTCGTTGCAAATCCCAAGGGAGGGGTTGGCAAATCCACTTTATCCACGCAATTGGCGGGGTATTGGGCCAATCAGGGGCATCAGGTCATGCTGGGCGATGCCGACCGCCAGCAATCGTCGAAGCTCTGGTTATCGCTGCGGCCGGAGGCGGCGCCCGCCATCTCTACCTGGAGATTGGGACCCGACTATATCGCCCGCCCACCCGAAGGGACGACACACGTCGTGATCTATACCCCCGCGGGTCTGCATGGATGGCGCTTCGATGATGTGCTGCGTCTGGCGGACCGTCTCCTTGTCCCGGTGCAGGCCTCAGTGTTCGACATCTACGCGGCGAAGGAATTCATTGACAAGATTGCTGACGACCGCAAGCTCAAAGGCCTTCGCATCGGTCTCGTTGGCATCCGGGTCGACGAACGCACACGCGCCGCGGAGCACCTGCGGGAGTTCTTTGCCCAGCTTCCATACCCGGTGCTCGGCATGTTGCGGCAAACGACGGGTTATGCGCATATGGCCGCGCATGGGCTGACGCTGTGGGACCTCAGCCCGGGTCAGGCGGCGAAGGATCTGGCACAGTGGGAGGCCATTACCCGCTGGGCCGACGCCGACTGAGTCATTCGGTCAGCGTCCCGCTGCGGCGGCGCGCGCGAGCGCTTTTGGCGGCGTCACGAGCGCCGCCAGTCCCTCGCGGTTGATGCGAAACAGGCGCGGGCCGACGTGCTCGACCAGGCCGTTGCGTTCGAATTGCGCGATGACACGGCTGGCAGTCTCGAGAGCGACGCCGAGCATGGCCCCCAGGTCGCTGCGTTTCGGTAGCGTGATGGTGTCGTTGAGTTCGGGCTCGGCAAGCTTCAGCAACAGCCGCGCCATCCGCGACGGGATCGTGCCGGAGCCGAGCAAAAGCGCCCATTCATCCGTTTCGCGTAACGCCTGGTGCCAACGCTCGAGAAATTCCTGACGCAGGTTCGGGATGCTTTCTTCGAGCTTGCGAATCACGTCGACGGGAATGCGGCAGACCCGCACTGCGCCAATCGCCGAGGCATGGTGCAGATACGGTTGCTGGATAAAGCTTTCCAGGCCGATGAGGTCGCCGCGCTTGGCCACGCGGGTGATGCGGTGGTTGCCGTCGGGCAGTACCCGTTCAAGCTTGACGAACCCGGTCTTGATGGTGAACAGCCATTCACCGCGCCGCCCCTCGCTGAACAGCATCTGTCCCGACGAAAACTGCATGTCGTCGATGACCTGATGAATGCGGTTGAAGTCTTCCATTCCCAGCGCACCGAACAGGGCGATACGCCGCACGCCACAGTTGCGGCAGTCGGCCGCGCCGCGCCATGCATTCATCACCTCGGACTGGGCAACGCGTCGCCCTTGCTCCGGCCCGGAGCAGCTTCCTCGCAATGTTTCGAGAGGGATTCGGGCGAAATCGACGGCAGTGTCCATGGCATGTTCCTTGATCGTGCTCAATATTAGCGCCCACTGATATATGGTTGTCAACCAGGGGTTAATACGCATCATCAACGAGAAATCAGGATCTTCGGCACATGAACCGCGCAAAAGTGAATGTTCAGATTGCGCAGGGTCAATAAACCACACGCTCGCCGTCGCGTGTCCGGCGCAGCGCGCGGCCCCGGCGCCCGCCGTTGCCGCGATTTACACTCACGGATTCACAACGGTGTCACAGAACCATGGACGATCAGGATCGTGATCTGGAGTCGGTCGCGGCGCGCGACGTCGAGCGAGCCTTCGCGGAGGATGTCGGGCGCGGTGACCTCACGGCGTCATTGATCGGGCAGGGCACGCGTGCTCGCGCCCGCATCATCGCACGCGAGCACGCGGTGGTATGCGGCCGGCCCTGGGTGCAGGCAGCGATCCGCGCCGCGGATCCGGGCGCCGGGGTGGCCTGGCACGTCGAGGAGGGTGGCAGGGTCGCGCCCGGCCAGATCGTGGTTGCGTTCGAGGGTCCGGCGCGCGCCCTGCTCACCGCGGAACGCACGGTGCTCAACTTCCTTCAACTCCTTTCGGGAGTCGCAACGCGCACCGCGCAATACGTCGAAGCGGTCGCCGGGACCGGCGCGCGTATCGTCGACACACGAAAAACCCTGCCAGGACTGCGGGTGGCGCAGAAATATGCCGTGCGTGTCGGCGGCGGTCACAATCATCGCATCGGGCTGTACGACGGCATTCTGATCAAGGAAAACCACATTGCTGCAGCGGGAAGTATCGATGCCGTGCTGCGACGCGCGTACGAGCTCGCCCCCGCGGGTGTGTTCGTGCAGATCGAAGTCGAGCAGCTCTCGCAGTTGCGTGAAGCCCTGCGTGCCGGTGCGCACATGATCCTGCTCGACAATATGGACCTGGCGCAACTGCGTGAAGCTGTCGCTCTCAACGCCGGGCGTGCCGAGCTTGAGGTGTCGGGGGGGGTGGACCTTTCGACGGTCCGCACTCTTGCAGAAACCGGCGTCGACCGCATCTCTATTGGAAAGCTCACCAAAGACGTCGTCGCGATCGATTATTCGATGCGCTTTGACGGCGTCTGAGGGCAGGGCTTCTGCGTCCGCGACACGCGTTTCCACCGATTCACGAAGCAATTTCTTGGCCTCTGATGAACATGGCTGCCACGTTCCCCATCGAATTCCAGACTCCTGTGTGCAGCACAGCCCAAGCATGGGCGCGCGTGCCGGGCGAACCCGACGCGAAACGACGGGTCGCGCTGCTGACGGAGTGCCGTGATCGTCTCGCCGCGCAGGACGCAGTGCTGGTGGCGCATTACTACGTGCACCCCGACCTGCAGGACCTTGCGCAGTCCACCGGTGGCATCGTCGCCGATTCTCTGGAAATGGCACGTTTCGGCGCGCGTCATCCCGCATCTACCCTGATCGTGGCCGGGGTGCGATTCATGGGCGAGACGGCGAAGATGCTTTCACCTGACAAGCGCGTGCTGATGCCCGATCTCGACGCCAATTGTTCGCTCGACCTTGGTTGCCCTGCGGACGCTTTCTCGGCTTGGTGCGACCAGCATCCCGACCGCACGGTGGTCGTGTATGCCAACACCAGCGCCGCGGTCAAAGCACGTGCAGACTGGGTGGTGACGTCGAGTTGCGCGCTGGACATTGCGCGACACTTGCGCGACCAGGGGAGGAAAATTCTGTGGGCCCCTGACAAGCACCTTGGGCGCTATGTCCAGGAGCAGACTGGCGCCGACATGCTGCTCTGGCAGGGCGCCTGCATCGTGCACGACGAGTTCAGGGCGGTGGAACTCGCGTTGCTCAAGGCAGAGCAGCCCGACGCCCCCGTGCTGGTTCATCCGGAAAGCCCTGCGGCGGTCATCGCGCTGGCGGACGTGGTCGGCTCGACCTCGCAGCTGCTGCGGGCCGCGCGCGAGTCGAGCGCAACGCGTTTCATCGTCGCCACCGACGCGGGCATGTTTCATGCGCTGGAGCGTGAAAATCCGGGCAAGACCTTCATTGCTGCACCGACGGCTGGCAACGGCGCAACGTGCAAGAGCTGCGCGCACTGTCCGTGGATGGCAATGAATGGGCTGGAGGAGCTCGCGCGCGTGCTGCGCGACGGTGGCAATGCGATCGAGCTCGATACCGCGCTGGCGGCGCGTGCCCGTCTTCCGGTCCAGCGCATGCTCGATTTCACCGCAGCCCATCGCACCGCGGTACCGCCCGGCGCGATGACGCCGGGAATCGGTGCCGCCTGAACCCCATTGACGGGTCGCGAGTGCTACCGTCGGTGCGTGAACCGGCCTGGTGCCAGCGCGGAGAGGAGGTCGCGCTCCAGGGGCGCTGGCTCTCCCTCGATTGCACAGGCAATGATTTCAGCGGCCAGGGCTGCAAGCACGAGTCCGCGCGAACCCAGCCCCGTGCAGACATGCAGGCCCTCGCAAGGGGCAAGGTCGAGGGCGCGCGCTCCGCGGCGCTGCGATGCGTTCCAGTCGGGCCAGGCGCCGACCAGCGGCAGGCGGTCCGAGGTGACCGCACGCACAGCCGAGAACAGGCGGGCGTTGGACGGGATGTCCACCGGCAACGTGCCGACCAGTTCGCCGAGACCGTGCCTGACGTAATCCCACGCCATGGCTGGCGTCATGGGCGCCTCGCCCGTACCCTCGTAAGTGGCTCCCACGAACAACCAGCGCGCCGTCGGCGCCAGCTCGAGCGCCGCGCAGGCGGCGGCTGGCAGCGGCAATGCATAGCAGGCATCCATGATTCCATGCCGCAGGGTCTCCAGCGGTCCCATTGCCGATGCCGGGACGAGGAACCCCTGGCCGAATTGCGGTCGCAAGGGCGCGCAGTCAGCTGCGCGGGGTAGCAGGCGCGCAGCGTCCAGCGCCGTGGCCACGATCATGATGGGGGCGTGCGCCAGCCGATGCCCGTCGGCGCCCAGGGCCTCCCACTCCGATCCATCCGTGGTGCGGCGCACCGTCTGTACACGTGCGTCAGACCGTAGCGAAATGGATGGATGGTCGAGCCACTGCCGTACGAGGGCTGCAACCGCGACCACGCCACCGTCGGTCCAGTGACCACCGAGCTGCACCGGGATGCCGGTCTGCGCCGTGACCTCGGTCGCCGAGGCCGTGCGCGCCATGGCCGCCGGCCAGCAGCGTGGGCGTGCGGGCTCTCTCGGCGCGGCCACGAATACACCGCCCCCGATCCAGCCTCCTTCGAGCGTGGCCAGCGCGCGCTTGAGCCATTGCAGGCCGTGTCGGGTCAGACGTGAAAGGTGGTTGTCGTCCAGCGACGGGCGCTGGTGCGCAAGACCTGCCGGTAGCCCCGAAGCTCCTGCGGCGACGGTACGCGCGTCGAGCACATCGACGCGCCAGCCGCGATTGGCCATCGCGCGTGCGCACGCCGCTCCGGCGAGTCCGGCGCCCAGAACGACCGCATGGCGTGGTGCCGATTGCGCCCACGCCGCACGCGGGGGTGCCCGGCGCGTCGGCCAGCGCGGCGCGAACACGGCCTGGAGCCGCTCACGCTTGCCGCCGAAACCGGGGGCCATCTCAACCTCGAACCCGGCGGCGGCCAACGCGTCGCGCACCGGGCGTGCGACCGTGTACGTGCCAAGCCGCGCGCCAGGGCGCGCCAGGCGGGCGACACCCTTCATGACTTCCGGGCTCCACATGGCCGGATTTCGTGACGGTGCAAATCCATCGAGAAAGATCGCATCCGCTCCGAGGCTGAGTTGCGCGAGCATGGCTGCCGCGTCACCGAGTGCCAGCGTCAGACTGACCCGGCCGCCATCGAAATGCAACGTGTGCAAGCCGCGGCGGGGCACCGGCCACGCGGCTGCCAGTTCACGGGCGATGCCGTCCAGTGCCGGGTCGGCGCATGCATCGATGAGGCTGTGCGCCGCGAGCGGATGCAACTCGATGGCCACATAGTGCAGCCGTTGCGGCCGCTCCGGATCATGTCGCCAGGCCTGAAGCGTGGCCATGAAATTGGTGCCCAGGCCAAATCCCGTCTCCAGGATGACGAACTGCCCGCGGCCTGCCCACGCACGGGGGGCGGACGCCAGCCCGCAGCCTGCGAGGAACACGGCGTGCGCCTGTTCGAAGGCGCCGGCACGACTGGCGTAAATGTCACCGTAGCGCGTGCTGCACGGATGACCCTGGGGATCGCGGTGCAGCGGCTCCTCAGAGATGTCAAAGCCTCGCCCGGCCGCGGTCATTGCAATCAGTCCGGTGCAGGGGCCGGCGGCTCCTGGCCGATGCCAGCGTCCATGCCAAACGCAGCAGTTTCGGTGAGAATCACGTCGAGCAGCCGATCATGTGGCTGTGAGTCAAGAGACTCGATGCGGCAGACGTCGAATGCCAGGCCTATCGTGAATATCTCTGGATGACGCGCGAGGTAGCGGTCGTAGTACCCACCGCCATATCCGAGGCGCAATCCAATGTCCAGGAATCCGACACAGGGAATCAGCAGCACGTCGGGCGTCACGTCCGCGTCCTGATGCGCCGGCTCGGCGATGTCGTACGGGCCCTTTTGCAACGCGTCGCCCGGCGCCCAGAGCACAAACCGCATGGAGTGTGTCGCCGGATCCACCACCGGCAGAGCGAGGGCCGCATTGCCGGCTTCGGCATGCAACGCTTGCAACGTCGGATGTGGATCGAACTCACCGCGCGTGGCGCAATAGGCGCCCACGCATTCCGGATGCAGAGTGCGCAGAACCCGCGCCAGCGACGCGCTGAGTGCCGCCTCGCGCGCTGCGCGATCCTGGAGCTGCAGGCGGGATTTCAACAAGCCACGGCGCAGCGTCGCGCGGTCAATCGTCGGGAACTCAGGGGGTGTTAATGTGGGCATGTCGAGCTCGCGGTAAAGTATGCCTCATGCAGTTTGTCGGATCGCTCAAGCATATCGTGCCCGTCCATGCGCTCGGCGCACGCCTGCGTGCCCTGGTGCTCGTCAGCATCACGGTGCTGCTCGCTCTCGCGCCGTTCGTGGGTGCGCGGGCTGACGAGACGCGTGATGCGGCGATCCTGGCCGCCTGGAACGCCTACGTTCACCGCGACCCGCAGGCCATCGCCCGGGGCCAGGACACTGCCGCGCCGGACCCCGCGCTGCGCTCCGATCTGCTGGCACCCTGGCTTGATTACTGGGCTGTCAAGCCTGCTCTGACACGCATGACGCAAGCCGATTTCGATGACTTTGCGCACCGCCACCCTGGAACCTACGCGCTCGATCGCCTGCGCGACGACTGGCTGCTCGAACTTGGCCGCCGGCAGGACTGGAGCGACTTCGCGCGCATCCTGCCCCGGTTCCGCATGCGTGATGACCCGCAGGTGATGTGCTACGACCTGCAACGCCGTGCCGAAGTCAACGGAGAAGACACCAGCGCTGATCTGCTGGCGCTATGGGCCACGCAGCCCGGTGGGGGAGCGGGCTGCAACGCGGCCGCGCGCAGCTTGCTTGCCGAGGGGCGGATCGACGAAGCGCAGCTTTGGTCGCGACTGCGGGCATTCTTTCGCAGTGGGCACCCCAAGGTCGCGTTGCAATTCGCGCCGGCGCTTGCGCCGGGCGCCTGGCGTGGCATCGCCGCCGCCATCGACGATCCCGATACCCTGGTGCGGACAGCGCGCCGCGATGGTGTCAGCGCCGAAGGCATGCAAAGAGAGCTGCTCGTGCTGGCGCTGCTGCGCCAGGGGCAGCAATCACCGGACGGCGTGTTCGCACTGCTTGCCTCCGACACCTTGCGCGGCCTGGGTGCGCGCAACCGCGCCGACATCGCGTTCAATGCCGCGCGCAGCGCGGCGGTCGGGCTGGAGCCGAACGCCGACGCCTGGTTTCGGCGCGCCGCCTCCCTGGACTCCCGGTACCGCCCTGATCCTCTGACTCTGGACTGGATGCTTCGCGCAGCCTTGCGGGCACAGGATTGGCGACAAGTACGGCGAGCGGCAGCCTGGGCGGACGGCAACCAGGCGCAGCAGCCGATGTGGATCTACTGGCGTGCCATCGCCGAACGCGAATTGGGAAGCCGGCACGTCGCACACCGGTTGCTCAAGGATATCGCGTCACCGTGGACCTACTATGGCCAGCTCGCGACGGAAGCGCTTGGCCAGCAGGTGGCGTTGCCGGCCGCCCCCGATCCCTTGCCCGCGCGTGTCGTCGACGCGATGGCCGGGCAACCCGGCTTGGCACGGGCACTCGACCTTTTTCGACTCGGCATTTACGGTCCTGCTGTGCGTGAGTGGAATTTCACGCTTGCGGGTCGCAGCGAACGAAGCATTCATGCCGCGGCGCAACTCGCATGCGCGCAGCAGGCCTGGATGCTGTGCATTTCCGCCAGCGAGCACACGCGCGGCCCGGTGGACTGGTCCCAGCGCTACGCGATGCCGTACCAGAACGCCGTTGCATCGGCGGCGCGCACCACGGGCGTGAGCGAGGCGTTCATTTACGGAATCATCCGGCAGGAGTCACGGTTTGCCGCGCAGATTCAGTCATGGGCCGGCGCAAACGGGCTGATGCAGCTGATGCCCGCCACGGCACACTGGGTAGCCCACAAGATCGGCATGGACGACTACACCCGCGACCGGATTACCGACACGGGGACGAACGTCACCCTGGGAGCCTCCTATCTGGGCATGCTGTTGCAGCGCTTCGGCGGATCCGAGGCCATGGCGGCGGCGGGCTACAACGCCGGTCCTGGACGTCCCGCGCGCTGGTGGCAGCAAGACGATGCCGGTTCCCGGGCCATGGCGGGTGCGATTTTCGCTGAAAACATTCCCATCGCCGAAACCCGGAACTACGTGCAACGCGTGCTCGCCAACGCGACCGTGTATGCGATACGGTTGGGTGGAACGACACGATCGCTGGAGTCGCGACTCGGGCAATTCGGTCCCGAGCCGTCGCCGCCTCCGTCGCTGGCGTCGTTGCCGTAACTGAAGCGGTGGGTCATGGAGCCGTGCCGAGCCAGCGCTTGGCGCGTGCTGCGGAACCTGGAGCGGTCCGGCGATATTGCGGGGCAGCAATGATTGAGGACTGTATGCAAGGAGAAGGAATGCGCAACGTCGTCGTGCTCGGAGGTTCGGGTTTCATCGGATCGCATGTTGTCGCGCGCCTGAGCGCAGCGGGATGCAGCGTGCGCGTGCCCACGCGCCGACGTGAGCGCGCTCGGCACCTGTTGCCGCTGCCCACGGTGGAGCTGATCGCCACGGACACCTTCGATCAGGCAACCTTGCAGAGACTCGTTCGCGGCACCGATGCCGTCGTGAATCTGGTTGGCGTTCTGCATGGACGGCGCGGTACTCCCTACGGTCCCGCCTTCGAGCGCGCCCACGTGCGCCTGGTCGACAGGCTGGCGAGCGCCTGTGTGGCCGAGGGCGTGACGCGCGTCGTTCACGTCAGCGCGATCGGCGCGGACAGCCGGGGTCCCTCGATGTACCTTCGCTCGAAGGGGGATGGCGAGGCCGCCCTGCGCGCGGCGGCCGGGTTGCGCTGGACCATTCTTCGTCCGTCGGTGGTGTTTGGCGCAGGGGACAATTTTCTCAACATGTTTGCGGCAATGCAGCGCATCGCGCCGGTCGTTCCTCTGGGTGGAGCTGATCAGCGTTTTGCCCCCGTGCATGTCGGGGACGTCGCATGCGCGATCGAGCACGCGCTGCGCGGCCCGCGGTCAGCCGCGACCGTGGGCCGTATCTACGAATTGGCGGGCCCAGGCGTGTACACGCTCGGAGAACTGGTCCGTCTTGCCGGGGTCTGGGCCGGCATTGCGAACGGGCGTGGGCGGCCGGTGCTCAGCCTTCCGGCGCCACTGGCGCGCCTGCTGGCGACGCTGCTGGAATTCGCGCCCGGCGGCCCACTGATGAGCCGTGACAATCTCGATTCGATGCGTCAGCCCAGTATTGCGGGCGGGGTTCTCCCGGGCTTTGCCCCCGAGCTCGGTGTGGAACGTCCGGCAAGTCTGGAAGCCGTTGCACCGGGCTATCTGGGGCAACACGGATTGGCGGGGCGCTTCGATGGGTTCCGCGCGAGCGCGGGGCGCTGAATGGCAGCGCCCGCGCGCAAGGCCCCCATGCGCGCGCTCACGCCCTGCGGTGGCGCTGCCGCAGGCGTCGCCGATGCATCGCTTCCGCGGCTGTACGCGGTGACGCCTGATCCGTCGGCGTTTTCCGATCTTCAGGTATTTATGGATGGAATCGTCCGCGTGCTGCGCCGAGGCACCGGTTTGATCCAGTTTCGCGCCCGCAGCCTCGAGACCGACCCCGATGCATACCTTGCTGCGCTGCGGCATGTGCGCGCGATCAGCCTTGCCCATGGCGCTCACTTGATCGCGAACCCCCCGTCCGGCGTGTTCACGCAAGCTGCGCGCATTGCCGATGGCGTGCATCTGGGCAGTGCGGCGCTGATGCGCTGCACTGCGCGCCCGGTTCCGGAAGCGGCAATGCTCAGCGCGGCATGTCACGATGCGGCACAGTTGCAACGGGCGCAAGCGTTGAACGTCGATTTCGTCACGCTGTCTCCCGTGCTGGCGACAGCCACCCACCCCGATGCGACGCCGCTGGGGTGGGCCGGCTTCGCGGCGCTGGCGGCGGAGAGCCGGTTGCCCATCTACGCCTTGGGCGGAATGGATCCGGCCATGCTGGCGGTGGCGCGTGCGCACGGCGCTCACGGGATCGCCGCGATTCGAGGTTTGTGGCTGGCTTGACGCTTGCGCGTCGCTACACTTGCTCTCCTGTCATCTTGGTTCCATCCATGCTCAACGCTGCCCAGGAGCGCGCGGTCAATCATCTCGGGGGTCCCTGTCTCGTGATCGCCGGTGCCGGAAGCGGTAAGACACGCGTCATCACCCACAAGATTGCCCGCCTGCTCAAGGCGGGCTACGCTCCCGGCGAAATCGCCGCCATCACCTTTACAAACAAAGCTGCGGCGGAGATGCGTGAGCGTGCCATGACCTTGCTCGATGACCGCAAAGCGGCGCGGGAACTCGTCATTTCCACCTTTCACGCGCTGGGGGTGCGCATGCTGCGGGAGGATGGCACCGCGCTGGGGCTGAAAGCGCAGTTCTCGATTCTCGACAGTGACGACGTCGCCGGACTGTTGCGTGAAGCGGGTGCCACCACCGATGCGAAGCTCGCGCGCAGCTGGCAATGGCGCATCAGTCAATGGAAAGGCGCACTGCTCGATCCGGCACAGGCCGCGGCGACGGCGCGCGATCCCGAGGAGCGCCAGACCGCGCTGGTCTGGGCCCGGTATGCCGAGCAGCTTGCGGCTTACCAGGCGGTGGATTTCGATGACCTGATGGTGCTGCCGCTGCGCTTGCTGCAGCAGCACGGCGACGTGCGGGAGCGATGGCGCAAACGCCTGCGCTACCTCCTGGTCGATGAGTACCAGGACACCAGCGACGCACAATATCAGCTGCTCAAGTTGCTTGCCGGCGGCGCTGGACGATTTACTGCTGTCGGCGATGACGACCAAAGCATCTACGGCTGGCGTGGAGCTACCCTGGACAACTTGCGCCAGCTTCCGAAGGATTACCCGCAACTTGAGGTGATCAAGCTCGAGCAGAATTACCGCTCGACCAACGCGATCCTGCGTGCCGCGAATGCGGTGATCGCATCCAACCCCAAGATTTATCCGAAGCGCTTGTGGAGCGAGCACGGCGAGGGCGAGGCGGTCGAGGTGCGCGAAGCCGAGACTGACGACGAAGAGGCCGAGCGCATTGTCGCGCGGGTGCAGGCGCTGCGCGGGGGGCGTGGGGCGAAGCTGTCCGATGTTGCCGTTCTTTACCGCGCCAATCATCAATCGCGGCCGATCGAACAAGCGCTGCGCAAGGCCAATATTCCTTACGTGGTCAGTGGGGGACAGAGCTTTTTTGATCGATCGGAAATCAAGGACGTCTGCGCCTACCTCCGCCTGCTCGCAAACCCCGACGACGATCCCGCGTTCCTGCGTGCAGTAACCACGCCCAAGCGCGGCATCGGTGCGTCCACGCTGAAGAGTCTGGGGACGTTTGCGACGCAGTGGAAAGTTTCCTTGTTCGATGCCCTGTTTCGCGACGCGCTGCCTGCGGTGGTGGGCCAGCGACAGGCCGACGCGCTGCGCGAGTTCGCCCGCATGATGCACGACATCGACTGGCGCGAGCGCACCGAGCCCGCCGGCCCGCTGCTGCGCGATCTGCTGGCCACCATCGGCTTTGAGACCCACTTGCGTGACAGCGCCGACAACGATCGTGAAGCATCGCAGCGCTGGAGCAACGTCAACGATTTTTGCGACTGGATCGGCCGCAAGTCCGAGGAAGATGGTCATTCGCTCAAGCGTATGGCGCAGATGGTGGCCTTGATCACCCAGCTAGCCGAACGCGGGGACCAGCAGGACGCGGTGACCCTGTCCACCTTGCATGCTTCCAAGGGGCTGGAGTGGCCGCACGTGTGGTTGGCCGGGTGCGAGGACGGCATGCTGCCCTTCTTCACCGACGAGCGACCACTCACCGACACCGGACTGGAAGAGGAGCGCCGCTTGATGTATGTCGGCGTGACGCGGGCACGTCAGACCCTGACCCTGAGCCACTGCCGCAAGCGACGTGCGGCCGGTCGCAACCCCCGTGGCTGCACGCCCAGCCGGTTTCTCGACGACCTGCGCGCCGAACTGCCGAAGACCGACGGACGGGCCACCGCGCTCGCGCGCTTGTCCGCGTTGCGCAACAGACTCGCCACTCCAACTGCCGAGGCCACCGAGGTCGCGGAATCGTGAACGCCATGCATCCCTTGACCCTGTTGGCCGCGTTGGCGGCCGTCTATGTGCCCACGCTGGCAGTACCTGGCCCGAATTTTCTGGCAGTGACGCGCGCGGCGCTGGCCGCGCCACGGCGTATCAGCGTCGCCACCGCGCTGGGAGTCGCGACGGGGAGCACCGTGCAGGCTGCATTCGCGGCTGCCGGTGTTGGCGTTCTGCTGGCGCACCATCCAGCTGCCCAGCGAGCGGTGGCGTTGGTGGGCGGGTTTTATCTCGTGGTGGTTGCCCGTTCGATCTGGCGCCAGGCGCGCATGAACATGCTTGCGACGGAAGCGGGCGCCGCGGAGCCGACGTCGATCTCAGCGGCTTACCGGGCCGGATTGTTGACCAACCTCACCAACCCGAAGGCACTGGTGTTTTTCTCGACTATTTTCACCGCTTTGGTGGGGCCCGGAGTTCCTTGGACGCTACGCGTCGCCGCGGTCGCGGCGATCTGTGTGTTGTCGATCAGCTGGCATCTGGCACTGGCGACGCTGTTCACGCATCGGCGCGTGCGGCACGCATATGCGGGAGTGCGTCCGGCGTTGCTGCGACTGACCGCGGTCGCCATTGGCGGATTCGGCTTGCACCTCGCCTGGGGGGCGATGCGCGGCTGAGCGCAAGCGCCGCATCTGCTCATGGGGCGACCGGGATCCAGATCCGCTTCAGATAGCCCTGCGCATCGACGGGTTCCACGCGCCAGGCCTGTGCGCGCCGGCCCCGGCAGCGCCACGAAACGGCCGAGTCGTGCCCGGTGACGATCATCGGGACGAAGTTGGCATCGGGATGTGTGTGGCAATACGCGCGGATCGCCTCGTCCGGGCGGCGCCCGGTGCGCGCCTTGGACCCGCACGGAAGATTCGCCCCGTACACGCACGCCATGACCGCGCCCTTGGCACAGCGCCAGGCAACCCAGTCAGCGCGTGCGGGATCCACGGCCAGACGCTGTGCCATCCAGACGGGGAGCCGGGGGCCGGTGTAGCGGCGGTCGGGATGGTTGATGGTGCCGACGGCGCGGCAATAGGGGATTGGGTCGTCGAACGTGCGGCCTGCGGCGTTCCCGGCCTGTGCGCTGATGGTGATCACGGCGAGCCAGGCAAGAGTGATGACAGCGGCGGCGCGAAGCAAAGGAAGGTGGACGTGAGGGTGGGCGCCGCGGGTGCGCAAACGGCGTGTTGTCATTGGACAACCCGTCGCCGCCGAAAGTTCCACCCTTCGGCCCGTCAACTCAGGGCGTCGCCGTGTCGTCGCGCGCCAGCAGCCACCGATACAGCGATTTGCGATCGGCTCCGAGCACTTCAGCCACCACCGCCGCGGCACGCGACGCCGGGAGTTCGCGCGCCAGCCGCAGCAGCCATTGCTGGGCCTCGGCGCCGACATCTCCGGCGCGCGGTGGTGGGTCGAGCAGGAGCACGAATTCACCGTGCGCGTGCCGGGGGTCGGCGCACAGCCAGCGCAGCAGCTCTGTCGGCGTGCCGTCGACGATGGATTCGAACTGTTTGGTCAGTTCCTTGGCCAGGATCACCCGAACCTGGACGTTGCCGCATTCCGCCTCCAGGGACGCCAGGCTGGCTTCGATACGGTGGGGTGCTTCGAAGCACACCACGGGTCTGGGCGAGGCAAGGGCTTCGCGCCAGAACTGGGCGCGTTGCTGCGCGCTTGCCGGCACGTAGCCGACAAAGGCATAGCCGGCGTCGAGCGACAGCCCGCTGGCGCTGAGCGCCGCGATGACGCTGCTCGCGCCGGGCAAGGGAATGACCTGATGGCCGGCAGCGCGCGCCGCATGTGCCAGTGCGGCGCCGGGGTCGTTGATGCCTGGGGTGCCGGCGTCGCTGATGTAGGCCACGCGGTGACCTTGCGCAAGGTGTTCGAGAAGCACGGCGGCGGCGGACTGCTCGCGATGGCGGTCGGCACGCATCATCGGGCGCTGCAGGCCGTACGCCTGCAGGAGTCGCTGGGTCACGCGCGTGTCCTCCGCTGCCACGACGTCGCAGCGCTCGATCATGGCAAGTGCGCGCGGCGTGATGTCCGCCAGATTTCCGATCGGAGTGGCGACAATGACCAGGCAGCCCGGAGGAAGAAACTGGCTGGCGCATAATCCTCGAGCCGCCACGAGCAAGGCGGCGTGCGGGTCATCGGGGTGTTCAGTGGATGGTGTCACGGCAGAGGATCGGGCGTGCGTGCACTTGCGGCGCAGCGGGCTGGCGGTGGTGCACCGCAATTATCGGGTGCGCGGAGGTGAGATCGACATTGTCGCCCGCGCGCGCGATGGCACGCTGGTGTTTGTCGAGGGGCGGGCGCGGGGCAGCATGGCGTACGGTGGCGCGGCGGCCAGCGTCGGTCGGACCAAGCGGGCGCGCTTGATTCTTGCAGCACGCCACTACCTGATGGCGTGCGTCCGCGATGAGGTTCCTTGTCGCTTCGACGTGGTGGCCATCGACGCCGGACGCTTGCGCTGGATCCAGGGCGCATTCGTGGCGGATGCCTGAAGATATTCATGGGTTTTCGGCATCGCTGCCCCCGATGTTGGTGACACGTCATCAACTCGCGAGATAATGGCGTGATGACCCGCGCGCAAGGCCCGCGCCCAACCCCAACAGCATGCTCGAAGAACGCATCCAACGACAATTCCAGGACAGCGCCCAGCTCAAGCTGCAGGCGATCACGCTGCTCGCCGAGCCCATCGCGCAAGCGGTGGCATGCGTGGCCACCGCGCTCAGTAACGGCGGGCGCGTACTGGCCTGCGGCAACGGCGGCTCGGCAGCGGATGCGCAGCACCTGGCCGCCGAACTCGTCGGGCGGTTCGAGCGGGACCGACCGGAACTCGCTGCCATTGCACTCACGACCGACAGTTCCATCCTCACCGCGTTGGCGAATGACTATGGGTTCGAGCAAGTGTTCGCGCGGCAGGTGCGGGCGCTGGGTCAGCCCGGCGACGTCCTCATCGCCATCACCACCAGCGGTGACTCCCCGAACGTGGTCGAGGCGGTGCGCGCCGCGCAGGCGCGTGACATGCTGGTGGTCGCGCTCACGGGGAAGGGAGGCGGCCAGATGAGTGCGCTGCTGCGCGACGTCGACGTGCATTTGTGCGTTCCACATGCGCGCACCGCGCGTATCCAGGAGGTCCACCTGCTCATGGTGCACTGCATTTGCGACGGGGTAGACTGGACTTTGATGGGTGATCCGGAGGACGACGCTTCATGATGAATCTTGACGACAACCAGGGCGCTGTCGAGCGCCGTGCGCACGGCACTCTCGCGGCCCGCGCCGGCCTGTTGCTGGCGGCGG
>DAICZP010000096.1 GCA_027311065.1 Thiomonas sp.
GACCCTGACCCTGACCCTGACCCTGACCACGGCTCCTGGGAACCCCTTGCGCAACGCCGGCACGAACCAGTAACGCCTTGACGTCATCGCGATCGATTTCCGCGAAGTCGCCGCGCCGCAGTCCTGCGGGCAGCGCAATGGATCCATAGCGCACCCGGATCAGACGGCTCACGGTCAGACCCACGGCTTCGAACAGGCGGCGTACCTCGCGGTTGCGCCCCTCGGCGATGGTGACCTTGTACCAGCGATTCGCGCCCTCCCCCCCGACATCATCGAGCGTCAGGAAACGTGCGGGCCCGTCAGTCAGATCGACGCCGCCCAGCAGGGCGGCGCGCGCCGCATCATCGATCTGGCCAAGCACGCGGACCGCGTATTCACGCTCCACGCCCTGACTTGGATGCATGAGCTTGTTGGCGAGGTCGCCCGAGGTGGTGAACAGCAGGAGCCCCTCGGTATTGATGTCGAGGCGGCCGACCGCCGTCCACTTGGCGTTCTGCACCCGCGGCAGATTGCGGAACACCGTGGGCCGCCCCTCGGGATCCTTGAACGTGACGACTTCGCCCACGGGCTTGTGATAGACGAGCATGCGCGCCGGTGGCGGCGCGATGCGCAGCTTGAGCGGCTTGCCGTTGACCTTGACCTGGTCACCGGGTTGAATGCGTTGCCCGAGATGGGCGGGCTCGCCGTTGACCGAGACCAACCCCTCGACAATCAGTTCCTCCATCTCGCGGCGCGATCCGACGCCACCCTGGGCCAGCACCTTGTGCAACTTGGGCGCGTCAGGCGACGGCGCAAGCACCCGCCGCACGCCGGGCTCGGCTGCTTCAGCCAGCTCGACGGCACGATCAAAATCGCCCGAGATCACCTCTTCGATGCGCACAGCTGGCGTGGGCTGACGCACGGCCACCACGGCGACCTGCCCCTCGGCCGGTTCAGTGGTGGCGTCCTCAACCGTGGCGGCGTCGTCGACAGCGGGACGGCCACGCCCACCGCGCCGACCTCGGCGTCGGGCGCCCTCACGACGTGGGTCGCCGTCACGCTCGACGCGCACCGCGCCCGCATCGACAGCCCCATCGGGGGCGTTCGACGCGACGGATTCGGACACGGTCGCAGGCGAAACATCTCCCGGCGCGGCGGCTTTGGCGCCGCTGTCGGCGCCTGGAAAATCGGATTCTTCTTGGTTCATGGATGGATTGGATTACAAATGCGGCGCCGCGGGCGTGGCGTCAGGCGTCGCCGGCGCATCGGCGCCGGGCGCGGCAGGATTGGGATCGATACCTGCGCCCAGCAGCTCGATCTGTTGCGGATCAGACACCCCGCCCGGAGACTGCAGGGCAGGCAATTCAGACATCGACGTCAGCCCGAGATCATCGAGAAACTGGGTCGTTGTTGCATACAGCACGGGACGCCCCGGGCTCTCGCGGTGGCCGATCGCCTCGATCCAGCCACGCTCCTCGAGCTGTCGCAGGATCTGGGCGTTGACGACCACTCCCCGCACATCCTCGATATCGCCGCGCGTCACCGGCTGCCGGTAGGCGATGATGGCCAGGGTTTCAAGCACCGCCCGCGAGTAGCGGGGCGGCTTTTCCGGATTGAGCCGCTGCAGGAACAGGTGCATGTCCTCCCGGCTCTGAAAACGCCAGCCGCCGGCAACCTCACGCAGCTCGACGCCACGATCGCTCCACTCGGCTTCGATCAGCGCCAGGATTTCACGCATACGCGCCGCATCGACCTGTCCATCGAACAGGCCGCGCAGGGCATTGATGCTCAAAGGTTGGTTGGCACACATCAGCGCGGTCTCAACGACCCGCTTGGCCAGTGCGATGTTCATGCGTGACAGGAAAAGGCGCCATCGGGAGCTGCCGGGATGGTTCTTCGGCAACTCGGCCGCTCGGGCCTCGTCGGGCCCGCGGAGGTTCTGCAACAGAAGCTGTAGCGCTTGCTGCGCAGATTCTACCGCATGCCGCGCGCGCTCCCTGCCTCCTTGCTTCACGGCACCGCGTCGGGCTGGCGCGATGGATGTGCATCCGCGAACGCGGGATGCTGCATGCATGCGTCAAACATGCGCACCAGGTCGGGCGTTGCATCCAGATCACAGGCGTAACGCTGCGCGTTGTAGATCTGCGGCACGAGACAGCAATCGGCCATCCCCGGCGCGGTGCCGTGCACGTAAGGACCCACGGGACCAGGCCACGCGCGCCACTGTTCCTGCCAGGCACGCAGCCCCTGCTCGACCCAGTCGCGGTACCAACGTGCACAAGCGGCATCGTCGGCGCCGAAATCCGCCTTGAGCTTTCGCAGCACACGCAAGTTGGTTAGTGGATGCATGTCGCAAGCGATCGCCTGGGAGAGCGCGCGCACACGTGCACGCCCCGCCGGGTCGCTCGGCAGCAGTGGCGGGGCGGTGTGCACTTCATCGAGATACTCGATGATGGCGAGGGATTGCGTCAGCGTCATGCCGTCGTCTTCCAATACCGGTACGAGGCCTTGGGGCGAGCGGCGCAGGTGCGTGTCTCCGCGCTGCTCGCCACGCGCGAGATGCACCGGCACGCAGTCGTACGCCAGACCTTTCAAGTTGAGAGCGATGCGCACACGGAACGCTGCGGACGAGCGCCAATAGCTGTAGAGCCAGCGGCTGGAGTCAAGTTGGGCCATTGTTTCAAATTCCGATCAACGACATCCGCAGCGACGGAAGATCCGCCACAATAGCAGTCATGCATGCCCCGACGATTCTCCACTGCAACCGCTGCGGCGCGCCCACCCGCGACACCGTTCCGGACGGCGACACTCACGTACGCGCCGTATGCGGCACCTGCGGCCACATCCAGTACGAAAATCCGCGCACGATCGTTGGCACCGTGCCGACATGGGAGGGAAGCGTGTTGCTGTGCCGGCGCGCCATCGAGCCCCGCCACGGCTTGTGGACGCTTCCCGCCGGCTTCATGGAACTCGGCGAGTCCACCGAGCAGGGCGCGTTGCGTGAAACGCAGGAAGAGGCGGGCATCGACGTCGCGCTCGAAGGTCTGTATTGCGTCGCGAATGTACGCCCCGTCAGTCAGGTCTACCTGCTTTATCGCGCGCGCATGCTTGCGCCACGGTGGGATCCTGGCCCCGAAACCCTGGAAGCTGCCTTGTTCGCGCCCGATGCAGTACCGTGGGATCAACTCGCTTTTCGCACCGTGCGTGAAACTCTTCAACGCTTTTTCGCCGAACAGCGCCGCGGCAGCTTCACGCTGCAGACCTTTGACATCGAGTGAACCGACTCAGACGATGCAAAACCCCTGTCCACCCAGGGCTCCCGCGGCGTCAATCAGGCGCCACATTCCCCACGCCGCGAAACTCAACATCACGACACCCGCTGCCACGCGGGTGAAGCGAGCCGTCGCGCGCTGGCTCATGCGGCGCAGCACGTGGCCGGCCAGCAACATGTGAGGCACCGTTCCGAGGCCGAATGCCGCCATGGCGATCGCCCCCCGGCCCGCGCTGCCCGCCAGTAACGCGAGCGACAGCGCCGAATAGACCAGTCCGCATGGCAGCATCCCCCATAGCAGCCCCGCGGCCACGCGACGGCGCGCGTTCGACAGCGGCAGCAGCCGATTCAGTGCGCGCATGCCACCCCCCATGAGCCCCGCACGGATGCGTGGCGCCAACCCCGACGCCGGCCCGCGTCCGCGAAATGCACTGATCCAGCCAGGCAACCGCCAACCCAGCGCTGCACCCAGCAGCCACACCCCGCTGCCAGCAAGCACGAGGTTGCCAAGCGTGTACAGCCCGAGTTGCCATGGCCGCGCCTGCACGGCCCACAGCCCGGAGCCGATGCCTCCGGCAACGGCACCCAGCCCGGTGTAAGAGGCGACGCGCGCCAACTGCATCTGGACATTGCCCCACAGCAGACGGCGCGCGGGAAGCAGTTGGGCCGGCTGCATCGCGCGTTCGCTGGCGACAACCAGACCAGCGCACATGCCCGCGCAATGCAGTCCGCCGGTTAACCCCATTAATAATAAGGTGATCGCGATCGAAATATTCATCTTAGCGAATGCGTGTTTTCATGTTAAAAACGCGACAATTAATGCGTCACCCTACATCATGAAAGCCATTCCTGCCGCTACCGTCCACCGGATGGATCGTCCGCACCCCTGCGATGTGTGTTTCCAGAGCAGATTCTGCCTGCCCATCGCCTTGCCGCAGGACGAGCTCGGCCGCATGCGTGACATCATGCACAACACCATGCGCATCCCGAAGGGAGAACGACTGTTCGAGACCGGACAGCCGATGGACAAGGTGTTTTCGGTCCATGCGGGTTCGTTCAAATCGGTGGTCACCAGTCCCGACGGACGCCAACAGATCGTTGGATTTCACGTTCCCGGGGAAATGATGGGACTGGAGGGCTTCTCCACGCGCGTCTACATGACTGACGTGGTCGCGCTCGAGGACAGCGAAGCCTGCGAAATCGACGTGCGCGCGCTCGAATCGAGTGCGCGGGAACTGCCAACGCTGCAGCACCAGATCCATTGCCTGATCGGCAATCGCCTGGCGCGCGCGCAGCAGGATCAGTTCGTGCTGGGCAGCATGCAGGCGGATGAGCGCCTCGCGCGCTTCCTGCTCGACTTGTCCGAGCGCTACAAGGCGCGTGGCTTGTCGCCGGATGAATTCGTGCTCCGCATGAGCCGCGAAGAAATCGGCAGCTATCTGGGGCTGAAGCTGGAAACAGTCAGCCGCTTGATGTCGCGCTTCCATCAAGCAGGGCTCATTCACGTGGCGCAACGCCAGGTCAAGATCACCGACCGCGAAGGTCTCGCCGAGTTGCTGGTGCCATCGGAGCGTTGATACCGATCGATGCGCGCGCCGCGGCCGCGATCAGGTTTCGTCATCCCAATCGGTGTCAGCACGCCGGCACCCGAACAGCCATAAATTCAGCGCACTGGCCGCCCAGCACAGCAACCAAAGCGCGAGAAAACTCACCGTATACATCGCGGGGCGGGAGAACGGCATCTCCTGCCCGAACAGCAGCACTGCGCGCGGATCGACCGCGCTGAACACCAACCCTGCTGCTGGAAGGGCGACCAGGAATGCGGGCCAGAGGGCCCGGAAGTAATTCGGATTGCACAAACGCACGGACATGGCGGCTCCTCGAACGCCGGGTTACTGGGAAGCAGCAGGACCCTCCTGATAGCCTGCCGCAGGCGACCGCTGCCCGTCTGCGCGGGCTGCTTCCTGACCTTGCAGGGAGCGGTGATCGACATGCTGGTCGCGCCGCACCGGACCGTCGCCGGGTTCAGCGGGCACGATTTCCTGGTCGGCCCCGCGCGATGCGATGACAACGGTCACCACGCTCGCGGCCATCGCGGCGCCGAGTAACACGATGAGAATCCACGGCCACGGCTCTTTCCACCATGGCTGCGTCGGTCGAACCGGCTGTGCGTTGCGCATCGCGCCACCGCTCTTCAAGGCACGATGAACGTGGACGCCCGGCCGACCACGATGGGATTGCTCCCGGTGGTGTGCGCCGTAATCGTGATCTTGTAGATGCCCGATTTCGCACTCTCGTCCGGGATGGCAACATCGAGCGGATGCAGAAGGTTCGTCGACGCCGCGAGATCGACGCCTTTGGCAGGTTCGATCACGGCGATGCCCGGCAATCCGCTGACTGAGAAATCCACGTGTCGAGGGGTGTCCGAGGGATTCATGACCTGCACCTGGTAGACGTTTTCAATTCTGCCGTCGGGAATTTCCCGCGCGAGGACCCGACGATCACGAATGACGTCGAGTTTCAAGGGCTTGCGCACCGCCAGACCGCCGACAAGCACGCCGATCATCAACACCAGGATCGCGCTGTAGATCATGATCCGCGGACGCATCAGATGCCCCCACTGCTGCTTCGAGGTCCAGTGATTCTCGAGCGCGTTCTCGCTCGAATAGCGAATCAGGCCACGCGGCGTGTTCATTTTGTCCATGACCTGATCGCAGGCGTCCGCGCACGCACCACAGCCGATGCACATGTATTGGAGACCGTCCCGAATGTCGATGCCAGTAGGGCACACCTGCACGCAAATCGAACAATCCACGCAGTCACCCTTGCCCTGCTCGCGCGCTGGAACGTCCCTCCTTCGCTTGCCGCGCGGCTCCCCGCGCTCCGGGTCATAGGTGACGATCAGCGTGTCACGATCGAACATCACAGATTGGAACCGTGCGTACGGGCACATGTATTTGCAGACCTGCTCACGCATGAATCCCGCGTTTCCGTAGGTCGCGAAACCGTAGAACAGAATCCAGAATGTTTCCCAACCACCCAGCCCCAGAGTCACGACTTCGGCGGCGAGTGTATGAATCGGCGTGAAGTAGCCGACAAAGGTGAAGCCGGTCCACAACGCCACCGCAATCCACAATCCGTGCTTGATCGCCTTGCGGGACAATTTGCGGGCGTTCATGGGGTGCGAATCCAGACGGATGCGCGCGAGCCGGTCGCCTTCGACCTTGTGCTCGATCCACATGAAAATTTCGGTGTAGACCGTTTGCGGGCATGCATAGCCGCAAAACAGGCGCCCTGCGATTGCCGTGAACAGAAACAGGCCGTACGCCGCGATGATCAGGATCAACGCCAGAAAAATTACGTCCTGCGGCCACAAGATCAGGCCGAAGACATAAAACTTCCGATGCAGGAGGTCCAAGAGGAGCGCCTGCCGGTTGTCCCATTGAAGCCAGGGAAGCCCATAGAAAATCAATTGGGTCACCCAGACCATCACCCAGCGCATCGTCGCAAACAGGCCCTCGACCGAGCGCGCGTAGATCTTTCGGCGCGCTTCGTAAAGGATTTCCTCGGTGGCCTGAAGGTCAGCTTGGGTCGTTCCGTCGGGGGCTTCCATAAACTTCTTTCGGATGACAGGGAAAAAGCAAATCCGGACGGGTCTGGCGCGAACGCCGGGTCGGCTCCACGCCCGCAAAGGAACGGACTGGGCGCAGCCCGGACTTCAAACGCGCGTCAACATAAGGTGCCTACTGGCTGAGTGCAGTCTTCGCACCGTGACCCAACCCGTAGATATACGCGGCCAGCACATGGATCTTCTCCGGATCAAGATTATTCTTCTGCGCCGGCATATGCCCGCTGCGGCCGTTCTCGATGGTTTCCTCAATGGTTTCGAGGCTGGAACCGAACAACCATTGGCGCGTTGGCGAGGCCAGATTTGGCGCACCCAGCGCCTGGTTGCCTGTGCCGTCCGCGCCGTGGCACGCACCGCAGGCCGCGAACAGCGGCTTGCCCTTCGCAGCGAGGGCCGCGTCGTGGCTCATGCCGGAAAGACTGCGCACGTAATTTGCAACCGCGACCACGCCGTCATGCCCCCCCACAGCGGCGGCCATTGGCGGCATCATGCCATCGCGCCCGTCAGTAATCGTGGCCACCAGGGTGTCTGGCTGATCGCCGTACAACCAGTTTTTTTCGTTGTGACTGGTCAGATTGGGGAATGCCTTCGAGCCGCCGGCATCCGATCCGTGGCACTGCGCGCAATAGGTCAGGAACATGCGCTGCCCGGTCGCCATCGCTTCGGGATTTTTCGACAACGTTGCCACCGGAGTTTTCATGTAAGCGGCATATAGCGGCGCGATGCGTTTTTCGTACGCCGCCGATTCCTGCTGGTACATCTTGTCGCTGGTGAAGCCAAGTGTGCCACCCCAGAACCCGAGTCCAGGGTACAGGATCAGGTAGCCGACCGCAAACAGCAGTGTGAGGATGAACAAGCCCATCCACCACCTGGGAAGCGGGTTGTTGAACTCTTGCAGATCGCCGTCCCAGACATGACCGGTAGTTGCGATGACCTGCCCGTTCTTGTCCCGGAATACGGTTTGCCGGGCGGTGCCACGCAAGAACAGGAACAGAGCGATCAGCGAGACGATGGTCACGCCACCGATCCAATATGCCCACCCCGGGGAGGTAAATTGATTCATGTTTCAGGTCCTTGGTTTGTCGGCGTCGCCAGCGTCTGGCGGCATCGACGAGTCCAGGAAGGGAATCATCCCGTCCTTCTCATGCCGGTTCTTGAAGCGCGGGGAATATGCCATCCATGCAATGCCGATGAAGGCAAGGAGGAACAGCACCGTGATGATGGCCTCGAATATCCCGAGCATCTCCGTCCTCACTCGTGAACGTTGTTCAAGGCACGGCCGAGGCCTTGCAGATAGGCAATCAGCGCGTCTTCCTTGGTCTTGCCTTTGAGATCATCCGGCGCCGCGGCGATCTGTGCGTCGGTGTAGGGCACACCGAGAACCCGGAGCGTGCGCATCTTGGCCTGGACCATGCCGCCATTGGCGGGTTCATGCTGCAGCCACGGGTAACCGGGCATGATGCTCTCAGGCACGACGTCACGCGGCTCGCGCAAGTGGATGCGTTGCCATTCATCGGAATACTTGCCACCTACGCGTGCGAGGTCGGGACCATTGCGCTTGGAACCCCACTGGAAGGGATGGTCGTAGACCGACTCGCCCGCCACTGAGTAGTGGCCGTAACGCTCGACCTCGGCGCGCAGCGGCCGAATCATCTGCGAGTGGCAGAGATAGCAGCCCTCGGAAATGTAAACATCGCGGCCTTCGAGCTGCAGCGCGGTGTAAGGCTTGACACCCGGGATCGGCTCGGTGGTGGCCTTGTCGAAAAACATCGGAACAATCTGGACGAAACCCGCCACGCTGACGACCAGCGCAGTGATGACGATCATCAGCCCGACGTTTTTCTCCAACGACTCGTGCGTGAATTTCATTGCCATGATGGCTTTACTCCTTGGATTCGGTGCATCAGGCGAGAGCGCCGACCATGTCGGGGATCGGCGCGTCGACGGCTTCGCCCTGGCGGATGGTGCGGTAGCTGTTGTAGACCATCAGGCACATGCCGAAGAGGTAGATCACGCCACCGAGCAGGCGGATGTAATACAGGGGTTTGACCGCAACGATGGACTCGATGAAGGAGTAGGTCAAGGTTCCGTCCGGCTGCATGGCGCGCCACATCAGGCCTTCGGTCACGCCGGCGACCCACATCGAGGCGATGTAAAGCACGACGCCGATGGTGGCAGTCCAGAAATGCCATTCGATCAGACGTTTGCTCCACATCTGGGTCTGCCCCCACAGACGCGGGATCATGTAATAAAGGCTGCCCATGGTGATCATTCCCACCCAGCCCATCGCCCCCGAGTGCACGTGGCCGATAATCCAGTCGGTGTAATGGGCCAGCGCACTGACAGTCTTGATCGACAGCATCGGACCTTCGAAGGTCGACATACCATAAAACGACAGTGCGGTGATCAGGAATTTGAGAATGGGATCGTCGCGCAGCTTGTGCCATGCACCGGACAGCGTCATGATGCCGTTGATCATGCCTCCCCAGCTCGGGGCGAGAAGAATCAACGAAAAAACCATGCCCAGCGACTGTGCCCAATCAGGCAGCGCGGTGTAGAGCAGATGGTGCGGGCCCGCCCACATGTAGACAAAAGTCAGCGCCCAGAAGTGGACAATGGACAGACGGTAGGAATAAATGGGCCGCTCTGCCTGCTTGGGGATGAAGTAATACATCATGCCCAGAAACGACACCGTCAGGAAAAAACCTACCGCGTTGTGGCCGTACCACCACTGGATCATCGCATCCTGTGCGCCTGCATAGACCGAATAGCTCTTGAATGAATCAAACGCGATCGGCAGCTTCATATTATTGACAATATAAAGCAGCGCGATGGTCACGATGTAGGCACCAAAAAACCAGTTGGCTACGTAGATGTGTTGTGACTTGCGTTTCATCACTGTGCCAAAAAACACAATGGCGTACGCAACCCAGACCAGCACGATGAGAATGCTGATGGGCCACTCCTGCTCTGCATATTCCTTGCCGCTGGTGTATCCGAGCGGGTAAGTGATCGCGCACAAGATAATGACGGCCGTCCAACCCCAGAACGTGAACTCGGCAAGTGCCGGCGCAAAAAGACGGGCTTGGCAGGTGCGTTGAACGATGTAGTACGACGTTGCGAAAAGTGCCGTTCCGCCAAATCCGAAAATTACACCGTTGGTATGGACTGGACGCAACCTTCCCCAACTGAGGAACGGGATGCCGTAAGTCATATCAGGCCAGATCAACTGGGCTGCGATGATGATGCCAACCAGCATGCCAACCACGGCCCAGACCAGGGTCATGACGGTAAATTTTCGGACAACCCCGTAGTTATAAGTTTCTCTCTGCAAGGCTTGTGCACTCATGTGTCATCTCCATCGGAGCAGGGAAATACATCAAGTGCCAAGGTAGCGGAGCGCTGCAAAAACACGGTTGACTTGCGTCAAGCGCCCTTGAATTCCGGATCGACGTCCCGACTATCGCAGAGAATCTTGCGCGGGATCAGTAGCAGCGGCCTCCGAGCGTGGGTGACGTGTCGGCATTTCGGCGTTCGCGTGCGGGTCGTCATCGTCCATCAGGATGGCGTGCGCCGGCCCTTCCATGTCGTCGAATTGGCCGTGGCGTGACGCCCACCAAAGAATCGCAACCACCCCTGCGATCACCATGACACTGATCGGAATCAACACGATCAAGGCTTTGTCCATCACCCCCCCCTTGCGCGCGACCACGCCAGCCGGGCCGAGTTCATCACCACCAGCAGTGATGAGCAACTCATCCCCACAGCCGCCCAGACGGGCGCGATGCGACCGGCGACAGCCAACGGCACGAACACGGCGTTGTAGGCCACCGCCCAGGCGAGATTCTGGCGAATGACCGCCTGGGTGCGCCCCGCGATATCGACCAGAAGCGTCAGTGCCCGCATATCGTCGAACGCCAGCACCACGTCTGCGCCGGCGCGGGCAATCGGAGCCGCGCTGGCGAAACTGACCGACACATCCGCCGCGCCTAGCGTAGGGGCATCGTTGACACCATCGCCCACCATCGCAACGCGCAGCCCTTGCGACTGCAGGGCGCGAACCCGTGCAAGCTTGTCCTGCGGCAGCAATCCACCATATGCCGAAGCGATGCCGGCGCGCGCGGCCCAAGCGGCGACGCTGCTCGCGTTGTCACCGCTCAGCAACTCGACTGTTGCCCCGGCGCCGCGCAGCGCCGCGATTGACTCGGCCGCACCTGGCCGCAACGTCTCCGACACTTCGATCGTCGCCAGCGCGCGGCCGCCATCCACGTCAGTCAGCTCCAGCAGGGTTGCCCCCGGTTCGGCACCAGCGTCGTTACGCAGCGGCTTGCCCAGGCGCAGTCGCTGACCATCGATCTCGCCCTCGACTCCCTGCCCCGGAACGGCGCACGCGGCGCATACCGGGGGAAGCACGAGGGCGTCGGCACGCGCCTGCGCAAGCACGGCCAAGGCCAGCGGATGCTGAACTCCCTGCTCAAGCGCCGCGGCAAGTGCCAGGGCACGCGCAGGCTCCACATCCGGAACGCTCCAGGTCACGCGCACATGGTCAGCGTGCCCCGTGGTCAATGTCCCGGTCTTGTCGAACAACCAGGCATGCACGCCGGTGACAACGTCCAGGGCATGGCCGCGCGCGATCAGGACACCACCGCGCGACAATCGCGCGGTGGCTGCCGCGAGCGCGGCTGGCACCGCCAGCGACAGCGCACAGGGACAACTCACCACCAGCACGGCAATCACCGCGGGCACGATGCGTGCCGGGTTCAACCACCACCACAGCAATGCGGTCCCGAGCGCAACGGCGAGCAGCATCAGCGTGAACCAGTGCGCGGCGACGTCCGCGAGCCGGGCCGCGCGCGGCTTGTCCGCCAGTGCACCATTCATCAGATCAACCATCTGCGCGATGCGCGTGCCCTGCCCCGCGGCCTCGGCACGTACCACGAGCGGTGAATCGATATTCATGCTCCCCGCGAGTACGCGAGCACCCGCGGCCTTGGCTACAGCAACGCTCTCCCCGGTGAGCAACGCTTCGTCGGCATGGCTGTTGCCATCCACGACGACGCCATCCACCGGCACCAGACTGCCACTGGGAACCTGCACCACGTCGCCGGCGCGCAAGCGGGTGATCGCCACCGACTGCCAGGTTCCGTCGTCCTGACGACGACGTACCGCCGCGGGAAGTTGCTCAAGCAATTCATCCGCAGCATTTGCGCTGCGGTGACGCAAGCTGGTCTCGATCAGGCGCGCGCTCAACAGCAGGGCCAGAAACATGTCGACTGAATCGAAATAGACCGGCCCTGCTCCATGCACGACGCTGACCGCGCTGGCGACAAACGCCCCCCACAGTCCAAGGACGACGGGAACGTCCATGCCGAGCCGCCGCAGCCGCCAGTCACGCAGCGCGCCGATCATGAATGTCCACCCGGAAAACAGTAGCACCGGAAACGTGACCGACAGGCTCGCCCAGCGAAAAATTGCTGTCTCGGCACTGTTCATCCCGTGCGGGTCAAGGTAGCCGGGCCAGGCCAGCATCATCACCTGCATCATGGCCAGCCAGGCGACGAGCGTGCGCAACAGCGCCAATCGCTGAACGCGTCTCTGCGCAACCTCGCTGGCATGCCGAACATTCGGCGCGGGTTGATAACCGATGCGCGCCAATGCCTCGAGCACATCGCCGAGGTGCACGCGCGCATCGTCCCACTCCAACAGGACTCGACGCGTGGAATAGTTCACCGCAGCCGCAAGCACACCGGGGATGCGACGCAGGTGATGCTCGATCAGCCATACGCATGCGCCGCAGTGGATACCCTCCACGGCAACGAGCGTTCGCCAACGGCCCCCGCCCAGGTCGGTGGCAAATGCGGACAAGAAATCCGGGTCGGCCAACGCCGCCCACTGTTCCCGCAGACGCTGGATGTCCGACTCAGCCAGCGCCGGCAGGCCGGCTGTGTCACGTTTTTCGTAATAAACGCACAAGCCGCCCTCGGTAATCACCTGTGCTGCCGCGGCGCAACCGCCGCAACAAAAGCCGCGCATTTCGCCAGCGATGGGCGCGCGCACCGGCACCCGCGGCAACGCCGCCCCGCAATGGTGGCACAGCCCCGTCGCCACGTCGACGCCAGCAGCCGGGCCCGGAATCGACATCGGGTCCGCGAAGTTCATGCGCTCATCCTAGGCATGGCACGGCGCGGATGACTTGCGTTGTATCAAGACGGCGCGCGATCCAGCGAAGCGATGTGGGAGTGGCACGAGAACTCCCGGGTTGCATGCCACATCAGCCCCGCCCCTTGCCAAGGCGCGCGAAAGCCTGCGCCATCGCCGACGCTGCCGCTGGCTGCGCGGTGCGCGCCGGCGGCTTCGCCTGCCCGCCACGCGGCGCTGCCCGCGGCGTCGTTCCCGCCTCTGCGGGCCGGCTCCGCATGCTCAGGGCAATGCGATCGCGCCCGACGTCTACCTCCAGAACAGTGACCTTCACGACGTCACCGACCTTCACCACCTCGGCGGCGTCCTTGATGAATCGATCCGCAAGCTGCGACACATGCACCAGACCGTCGCAATGCACTCCCAGGTCGACGAAAGCGCCGAACGCCGCGACGTTGGTCACGGTGCCTTCGAGCTTCATTCCAGGGCGCAGATCCTTGATGCTTTGGAGTGCGTCATCAAGCGTCGCGACCTTGAATTCGGGTCGCGGGTCGCGGCCCGGCTTTTCGAGTTCGGCGAGCACGTCACGTACCGTGAAGATGCCTGTGGCTGGATCGACGAACTGTTCGGCGCGCAGTGCCTTGAGGGCGTTGGCATTCCCCATCATGACCTGGATGGGCTGTCCCGCCGCGGCCAGAATCCTTTCCACGAGTGGATAGCTCTCGGGGTGCACGCCCGAGCAATCGAGCGGGTTGTCGCCGTCGCGGATGCGCAGGAAACCCGCAGCCTGCTCGAAGGTCCTGGGGCCGAGACCGGGAACATCCAGCAGTTGACGCCGATTTCGAAAAGCGCCGGCAGTGTCGCGCAATCGCACGATCTGCTCGGCGATGCGCGTGTTCAAACCCGCTACCCGCGCCAGCAGCGGGGGGGACGCCGTGTTGATATCCACCCCCACATGGTTCACGCAATCTTCCACGACGGCATCCAGTCGGCGCGCCAGCTGCGCCTGATCGACATCGTGCTGATACTGCCCGACGCCGATGCTCTTGGGGTCGATTTTCACCAGCTCAGCCAGCGGATCCTGAATGCGGCGCGCAATCGACACCGCGCCACGCAGGCTGACGTCCGTGTCGGGAAGTTCGCGGCTCGCGATCTCACTGGCCGAGTACACCGACGCACCCGCTTCACTGACCACGACTTGCGTCAACGCCAGCTCTGGATGCTGACGCGCCAGCTCGCCGGCAAGCTTCGTCGTTTCGCGACTGGCGGTGCCGTTGCCGATGGCGATGACGCGTACACCGTGTCGGCCACACAACGCAGCCAGGCGATGCAGGCTGCCTTCCCAGTCACGCCGGGGCTCATGCGGGTAAATGGTCGCCGTGTCCAGCAGCTTGCCGGTGGAATCCGTCACCGCCACCTTCACGCCGGTGCGAATGCCCGGATCCAGACCCATGACCACCTTCGGCCCCGCCGGCGCCGCCAGCAGCAGATCACGCAGATTGGCGCCGAATACCGAGATCGCCTGCGCCTCTGCCTGCTCGCGCAGCTGGCCGAACAGTTCGCGCTCAAGCGATAGCGACAGCTTCACGCGCCACGCCCATTGCACACAGCGCTGCAGCCAATCATCGGCGGCACGCCCGCGATGCGCCCAGCCCGCGTGCGCAGCGATACGCTGCTGCGGCGCATTCAGGACACCGGCCGCCGATGCTTCCGGAAGCTGCAGGCTCACGTCCAGTATGTCCTGGGCCCGCCCGCGGAATACCGCGAGCGCGCGATGCGACGGCACCCGCGCAATCGGCTCGGCGTAGTCGAAATAATCGCGGAAATTCGCCCCCGTGTCCTGCTTGCCCTCCCGCAGTGTGGCGCGTAGCAGGCCGCAGCCCCACAGCCACGTGCGCAAGGGGCCAACCAGCGCGGCATCCTCCGCCCAGCGCTCCACCAGAATATCGCGCGCGCCATCGAGGCATGCCTGCGCAGTTGTGAAATCGGCGCCATCCTCGGACTTCTCGGGGCGTACGAAACCCTGCGCTGTATGCAGGGGATCCAGCGCCGGATCACCGGACAGCGCATCGGCCAATGGCGCCAGACCAGCGTCACGCGCTTTTTGCGCGCGGGTGATCACCCGCGGCTTGTACGGCAGATAGATATCCTCCAGCTCCTGTTTCTGCGTCGCCGCCGCAATCGCTGCCTCCAACGCTGGCGTGAGCTTGCCCTGCTGCGTGATCGACCGCAGCACCTGCGCGCGGCGCTGCGCGAGTTCGCGCAGGTAGCCCAGGCGCTGCTCGAGGTTGCGCAGGTGTTCGTCGCTCATGCCGCCTGTCGCCTCTTTGCGGTAGCGGGCAATGAAAGCAACAGTTGCGCCGCCATCGAGGAGTTCGATGGCGGCCGCGATCTGGGCGGGCCGAAGCTGGAGTTCGGCACTGATCTGAGCAAGGATCTGAGCCTGCGCGTCGGGCGTGCTGGAATCTTTCATCGCAAGGACGTATCAGTGAAACGCGTCAGTCTACGGCCCGCGCACAACCCCCGCTACAGCGCGTTGACGGGAACTTTCAGGTAGCTCAACCCGTTTGACTCGGGCGGCGGCATTTCCCCAGCCCGGACATTGACCTGCACCGCCGGAACGATCAGCGCGGGCATGCTCAGCGTCGCGTCGCGTTGCTTGCGAAACGCCACGAACGCCGCCTCGTCCACCCCAGCATGGATCTGCACATTTCCTTCGCGCTGCTCCTGCACGGTGCTGACCCAGCGCACTTCGCGCCCACCCGGCATGTAGTCGTGGCACATGTACAGCCGCGTGTGCGGCGGCAGCGCAAAGATTTTCTGCACCGACTGGTACAACGCGTGGGCGTCGCCACCGGGGAAATCGCACCGCGCCGTTCCATAGTCGGGCATGAATAACGTATCGCCGACGAAGGCCGTATCTCCCACCCGGTACACGATACACGCTGGCGTGTGGCCCGGCGTGTGCATCACCTGCGCCTCGAGCGATCCGATCAGGAACGTTTCACCGTCACTGAACAGATGGTCGAAGGGACTGCCATCGGCGGGAATCGATGGATCGTTGAACAGACCACGGAACACCTTTTGCACGTCGCGGATGTGTTCGCCGATCGCCACGCGCCCGCCGAGCTCGCGCTTGAGGTAGGGAGCAGCCGAGAGATGATCGGCATGCGCATGGGTTTCCAGCAACCATTGCAGCGTCAACCCTTCGGCGCGGATCCACGTCACGATGGCATCGGCAAATCCGGTATGGGTGCGGCCCGACGCGTAGTCGAAGTCAAGCACGCTGTCGACGACCGCGCAACAACGCGTGGCCGGGTCGACAAGGCAGTGACAAGCCGTGTTCGACGCCTGATGAAACCATGTCTTCACTTCCGGACCGACCGACGCCTCCAGGTGAACTGGCGCAACCGCCACAGTACTCATATGGGTCTATCCTCACGATGATGGTCAAGTATGCATCCGATCATAGGCATACTCTATGGTGCATATACATAGCGATGTATTGACCTCCGTCAAATGCGTCCGCACGAGGGTGGCGCGCTGATCGGCCTGTCGCGCCTGTCCGCACGTTCGGCCGCGGCAGTCGCCGCTTTCATGAGCGCAGGATTCGTGACCGCGACGCTGATGCGGGCGCTTTGAGCGGATCGGCACAGCCAACACGCGGCACTGGCACCGCGCGCCTCGCTCAGGGCTGCTGATCCAGCACCCGCTCCCGCAAGCGGTTCTTGAGCATCTTGCCTGTCGCCCCCATCGGGATGGCGTCGACAAAGCGTACCGCGTCCGGAATCCACCATTTCGCGACCTTGTCGACGAAAAATCGCTTGATGTCGTCCTCACCGACGTCCGCGCCTGGTTTGCGCACGACCACCAGCAACGGCCGCTCGTCCCACTTCGGGTCGGGCATTGCAATGCACGCCGCCATGGCGACGCCCGGATGTCCCATGGCGATGTTCTCGATCTCGATGGAACTGATCCATTCACCTCCCGACTTGATCACGTCCTTGCTCCGGTCCATGATCTGCACAAAACCGTCGGGGTCAATGGTCACCACATCGCCAGTCGGAAACCAGCCGTCCTGCAGCGGCGACGGTTGCCCCGATTGGAAATAGTCCGACGCGATCCAGGGCCCACGCACCAGCAGATCGCCCATGGAGCGCCCGTCCCAGGGAAGATCCATGCCCTGGGCGTCGACCACGCGCACCTCGACACCGAACAGCGGCCGGCCCTGCTTGACCTGGACCGCCATGCGTGCCTGCGGGCTCACAGCCAGGTGCTTGTTCTTCAGCGTACACACCGTCCCCAGCGGGCTGAGTTCCGTCATCCCCCAGGCGTGCCGCACTTCGACGCCCCATCGATCCTGGAACTCGGCGATCATGGATGCTGGCGCCGCCGCACCACCAATGATGACGCGCGCCAGGGCCCGCGGCGCGCGCGCCTGCTCGCGCATCGCTCCCAGCAACCCGAGCCAGATCGTCGGCACGCCAGCCGCGGATGTCACATCCTCCGCGTCCATGAGCGCGAATAGCGATGCTCCGTCCAGCGCGGGCCCCGGCAACACCAACTTCGCCCCCACGAGCGCCGCGGAATAAGGCAGACCCCAGGCGTTGACGTGGAACATCGGAACCACTGGCAGCACGCTGTCACGTGCGGAAAGGTTCAAGGCATCAGGCAAGGCCGCCGCGTACGCATGCAGCACAGTCGAGCGATGGCTGTAGACAACGGCTTTGGGGTGTCCCGTCGTTCCGCTGGTGTAGCACATGGACGACGCCAGATTCTCGTCGAACAGCGGCCAGACATCGATCGCCGCGTGCGCGGCAACCAACGCCTCGTAGCTGTGAACCCCGGGGATGACGTCGCGCAGCCCGGCAGGTACGGCGTCAGCGTCGCACAGGGCGATCCATTCGCGAACCTGCGGGCACTTGGCAGCGATGGCCTGGATGATGGGGGCAAAGCTGGTCTCGAACGCGAAAATCCTGTCACCTGCGTGGTTGATGATCCAGGCGATCTGATCGGGGTGCAGGCGGGGATTGACCGTGTGCAGCACACGTCCACTGCCCGACACGCCGTAGTACAACTCGAGGTGGCGGTAACCGTTCCACGCCAGCGTGCCGACGCGCTCGCCGGCGTCCGCACCCAGGAATTCGATTGCGCGGGCCACGCGCCTGGCGCGTTCGCGCACCTCGGCGTAACTGGTGCGGTGAAAGTCGCCCTCGACCCGCCGGGACACGATTTCGGTGTCGCCGTGGTAAAGCGCGGCGAATTCGATCAGGGCGGAAATCATCAGGCCGTGTTCCTGCATCAAGCCTCTCATGCTTGTCTCCTTGTCTGCGCGGCACCAGGCCACGCGTTGCGACTGTACATGGCCTCTTCGTCGCCGTACATGGACCCGCGATGGCGTCGGTGATTGACATGCGGCAAAGGCCCGTTGGCGCACGGACCGATAAAATCATGGTCTTTCGCGTTTGCGTACTGACAGGCAGAGCAATGACTTTTGTCGTGACCGAGAATTGCATCCGTTGCAAGTTCACTGATTGCGTGGACGTGTGTCCGGTGGACTGCTTCCGGGAAGGCCCGAACTTCCTCGCCATCGACCCTGACGAGTGCATCGACTGCGCCGTGTGCGTGCCTGAATGTCCCGCCAATGCGATTTTTGCCGAAGAGGACGTTCCTGACGACCAGCAGGCATTCATTGCCCTCAACGCCGAGCTCGCACGTGCGTGGCCCAGCATCACCAAACGCAAACCCGCTCTCCCCGATGCCGAGGAATGGAACGGCAAACCAGCCAAGCTCCCGCTGCTTCAGCGCTGACCGTCGCGGCCCCGGCAGCGCGCCTTTTCTCCAATGACCGAGACAGAACCTTCGATGGACATGCATTTCGATCCCGTGACTTCCGCAACCGCCAGCCAGCACGGCGACCCCATCGAGACCGACGCGGTCATCGTGGGCGCCGGCCCTGTCGGGTTGTTCCAGGTGTTCGAGCTCGGCCTGCTCGAGATCAAGGCGCACGTCATCGACAGCCTGCCGCACCTGGGGGGG
>DAICZP010000100.1 GCA_027311065.1 Thiomonas sp.
CTAGAAGGGCGTCGATCGACGCCCTGGGGCGTAGGGTCTGGAGACTGGATAACCTGTTTTTCCTCGGGGAAACCCCGCTTTCTACAATAGGAGTTTTGGTACCGCCCATGAATGCCCCTCTCGCCCCGCTTCAGACCCTCGACGCTGCGCCGCGCCTGCGCGAGATTCCGTACAACTACACCTCGTTTTCGGACCGCGAAATCGTGATCCGGCTGCTCGGCGTCGACGCCTGGACGTGGCTCGACCAGCTTCGTCGCGAGCGGCGCACCGGGCGCAGCGCACGCATGCTTTACGAGGTGCTGGGCGACATGTGGGTCCTGCGCCGCAACCCCTACCTGCAGGACGATCTGCTGCATTCCACGAAGCGGCGCCGCGCGCTCATCGACGCACTGTGGCATCGGCTTGGCGAAATCGATCGCCGCCGCAGCGCGCCTGACGCGGGCGACGCGCAAGCACAGACGCGCGACGCGCTGGTCGTGCAGCTGCTCGAGCGCGCGCGCGCCGCGGTGGGCAACTTCGCTGCCTGGCTCGACGAGGTGAGCGCGCTGCGCCGCCGCGCAGTGCGTGAGCTGGCGCGCCACACCCGTCGTGACAACATCCGCTTCGATGGCCTGGCACGTGTATCGCACATGACCGACGCCACCGACTGGCGCGTTGAAGTGCCGTTCGTGGTGCTGTGCCCGGATACCGAGTCTGAAATGGCGCGACTGGTCCAGGCGTGCGTCACGCTTGGCCTGACCATCGTGCCGCGCGGCGGCGGTACCGGGTACACGGGTGGCGCCGTCCCGCTGGTGTGGAACAGCGCGGTGATCAATACCGAAAAGCTCGAAGAGCTGGGAGCCATCGAGCTATCGGAGCTGCCTGGTGTGCCGCATCCCGTGCACACCATCCGCACCGGCGCAGGCGTGGTCACGCAGCGTGTTGCCGATGCCGCCGAAAAATCCGGGCTCGTGTTCGCGGTCGATCCGACGTCGGCCGACTCGTCGTGCATCGGCGGCAACATTGCCATGAATGCGGGCGGCAAGAAGGCGGTGCTTTGGGGTACTGCGCTCGACAATCTGGCGTGGTGGCGCATGGTCGATCCACAAGGGCGCTGGGTCGAGGTCACACGCCTGGATCACAACCTGGGGAAGATTCACGACGTCGCGCTGGCGCGCTTCGAGGTGGTGGTGTTCGAGCCTGACGGCCGCACCGAAGTTTCGCGCGAGACGCTCGAGATCCCGGGCGCGCGGTTTCGCAAGTCCGGGCTGGGCAAGGATGTCACCGACAAGTTTCTCGCCGGTCTTCCAGGGGTGCAAAAAGAAGGGTGCGACGGCCTCATCACCAGCGCTCGCTGGGTACTCCACCGCATGCCGCCGCAGGTGCGGACTTTCTGCCTGGAATTTTTCGGCCAGGCGCGCGAGGCCATTCCATCGATCGTCGAGATCACCTCGTTCCTCGCCAACCGACCGGGCGGTGCGATTCTCGCCGGTCTGGAACACCTCGACGAGCGTTATCTGCGCGCGGTCGGCTACGCCCCGAAGAGCCGCCGTGGTGCCTTCCCGAAAATGGCCTTGTTTGGGGATATCGTCGGCGAGGACGACGAAGCGGTGGCGCGCGCCACAGCCGAGGTGGTGCGCATGGCCAACGCCCGTGTGGGCGAGGGCTTCATCGCCGTCAGTGCCGACGCGCGCAAGAAGTTCTGGCTCGACCGCAAGCGCACTGCGGCCATTGCGAGGCACACCAACGCCTTCAAGATCAACGAGGACGTCGTCATCCCCCTGCCGCGCATGGGCGACTACGTCGACGGTATCGAGCGCATCAACATCGAGCTGTCGCTGCAAAACAAGCTGCAACTCGCCGACGCCCTCGAGACGCTGCTGCGCGCGCGCATTCCGCAAGCCAAGAACGAAGACCTCGGCGAAGGTGAAGCGCCGGTTGGCGCCGAGGATCTCGAGATCCTGCGCGCGCAGGCCCTGGCGCTGCTCGGCGAAGTGCGACAGCGCTGGGCCTTCCTGCGCGACGACCTCGATGCCTCGCTGTCGCAAGTGCTTCCGCGCCTCGACAGCCACGGACTGCATGCAGCGCAGACCCCGGCGATGCAGATGTTGCACCGCACGCCGCGTGCACAGCTATTCCACCTCCTGCAGGACCACAGCGTACGCGCGTCGTGGAAATCCGAGCTGCGGCGCCCGCTGCACGCCCTGTTCACGGGCGCCGCCTTCGAGCCGCTGCGCCGCGCGCTCGACGCCGAGCACGCGCGCGTGCTCAAGGGCCGCGTCTGGGTGGCGCTGCACATGCACGCCGGCGACGGCAACGTGCACACCAACATTCCGGTGAATTCCGACGACTACGCCATGCTGCAGTCGGCGCACGACGCGGTGGCGCGCATCATGCAACTGGCGAGAAGCCTCGACGGCGTGATCTCTGGCGAGCACGGCATCGGCATCACCAAGTTCGCCTTCCTTGGCGAGGCGGAGATCAGCCCGTTCCGCGATTACAAGGCACGTATCGACCCGGAAGGACGCTTCAACAAAGGCAAGCTCATTGGCGACCCGGCGCTGCCCGCCGATCTCACCAACGCGTACACCCCGAGCTTCGGGCTGATGGGGCACGAGTCCCTCATCATGCAGCAAAGCGACATCGGCGCGATCTCCGACTCGGTCAAGGATTGCCTGCGCTGCGGCAAGTGCAAGCCGGTCTGTGCCACCCACGTTCCGCGCGCCAATCTGCTGTATTCCCCCCGCAACAAGATTCTGGCGACTTCGCTGCTGGTCGAAGCATTCCTGTACGAGGAACAAACCCGGCGCGGCGTGAGCATTCACCATTGGGAGGAGTTCGAGGACGTTGCCGACCATTGCACGGTCTGCCACAAGTGCGCGACACCCTGCCCGGTGGACATCGATTTCGGCGATGTCTCGATGAACATGAGCAACCTGCTGCGCAAGATGAACCGCAAGCGTTTCAATCTGGGCAACACGGCGGCGATGTTCTTCCTCAATGCCACAGACCCGCGCACCATTCGCTCCGTGCGCGCCGGCATGGTGGGACTGGGCTTCCGCGCACAGAATCTGGGCGTGCGCCTGCTGCGCTCGTTCGGACGACGTCAGACGTCGGCACCGCCGTCGAGCACCGGCCGCCCGCAAATGCGCGAGCAGGTGATCCACTTCGTCAACAAGCCCATGCCCGGAGGCCTGCCGAAAAAGACCGCGCGTGCGCTACTGGACATTGAAGACAAGAGCTTCGTGCCGATCATCCGCGACCCGCAGGCAACCACGGTGGACGCGGAGGCCGTGTTCTACTTCCCTGGATGCGGATCCGAGCGCCTGTATTCGCAAGTGGGCCTCGCCACCCAGGCCATGCTCTGGCACGCGGGCGTGCAGACCGTGCTGCCCCCCGGGTATCTGTGCTGCGGTTACCCCCAGCGCGGCAGCGGCGAGTATGACAAGGCTGAAAAGATCATCACCGACAACCGGGTGCTGTTCCACCGTGTTGCCAACACCCTGAACTACCTCGACATCAAGACCGTGGTCGTGAGCTGCGGCACGTGTTTCGACCAACTCCAGGGTTACCAGTTCGACAAGATTTTCCCTGGCTGCCGAATCATCGACATCCATGAGTTCCTGCTCGAGAAGGGCATCACACTTCCCGCGTCGTCCGACGGCTCGGCGCCCGCCTACCTGTACCACGACCCCTGTCATACTCCGTTGAAGACGCAAGATGCGATGAAAACGGTCAAGGCACTGCTGGGTGACAACGTGCGCAAAAGCGAGCGCTGCTGCGGCGAAAGCGGAACTCTGGGTGTATCGCGCCCGGACATCGCCACCCAAGTGCGTTTCCGCAAGGAAGAAGAACTCCGCCGCGACGAAGCTGCACTGCGAGCCGGGGGCCACACTGGCGAGGTCAAAATCCTCACCTCCTGCCCAAGTTGCCTGCAGGGCCTGTCGCGCTATCGCAACGACTTGCAGAACGGCCTGCTCGAAGCCGACTACATCGTCATCGAAATGGCGCGTCACATTCTTGGCGAGAACTGGTTGCCAACCTACGTCAAGGCTGCCAACGCGGGTGGCATCGAACGGGTGCTGGTGTGAGCGTGGTGCCGGCCGCTGGCGCAGCCGACGTCGACTGTCCCCTGTGCGCGGGCGCCGGCGGCGTGCCGATCTGGTGCGGCGCCGGCATGCGTCTTGTGCGCGCTGAAGAAGCCCTGCATCCGGCGTTTTACCGCCTGGTGTGGGATGCCCACGTGCCAGAGTTCAGCGACCTCACGCCACTGCAGCGCGCCACCTGCAGCGACGCCCTGGCACTGATCGAGCAAGGGATGCGGGACGCCCTGCGCCCCGACAAGATGAATTTGGCCAGCCTGGGCAATGTGGTACCGCACCTGCACTGGCACCTGATCGCGCGCTGGCGCGACGATCCGCACTGGCCTCAACCCGTATGGGCCCCTGCACGGCGCGCAGCCGACGATGCGGGCCAGCACGCCCTGCGCGCGCGCCTGCCGATGCTGGACGCGCAACTCACCGCCGCGCTGCAGGCACGCTTCCAACCCTAGCGAGACGCGCGAGCGCGGATCAGATCACCCGCGAGTACCTGGGCACCTGCACCTGCGCGCGCGCATCGTGCAAATAGTGATCGAACTGCATGGCGACGATGCGCACCAGTAGCCGGCCTTGCGGTGTGACGCGCAGGAACAGGCCTTCACACTCAACCAGCCCGGCCTCCTGCAAAGGTGCGATACGCGCGAGATCCGCATCGAAATAGCGGCGTGCATCAGCCACGCCATGCGCGCGCGCAAGATCGTCGAGATCAAGAGCGAAGTCGCACATCAGGCGCTGAATCGCGTCACGCCGCAGCAGGTCGTCGGCGTTGAGCGTCAGGCCACGTTCGATCGCGAGGTCCCCGGCAGCCAACGCTGCGCCATACGCTTCGATGCTCTTGGCATTTTGCGCGTAGTGGGGCCCCACCTTGGAAATGCCCGATACGCCAAACGCCAGGAGGTCGAGGTCAGCCTGGGTCGAGTAGCCCTGGAAATTCCGGTGCAGCGCGCCATCCACCTGCGCGCGCGCCAGCTCGTCGTCGGGGAGCGCGAAATGGTCCATGCCGATGTACACGTACCCGGCATAGGCAAGTCGACGGATCGCCAGGCCCAGCAGCACCAGTTTGGCCTGGGGGTCGGGGAGGTCGACCTCGTTGATCATGGTCTGTGGCTGGAAACGGTGTGGCAGATGCGCGTAGCTGTACAGCGCCACGCGGTCGGGCCGCAGCTCCACGACCTTTTCCAACGTGGCCGCGAAATTGAACGCGTTCTGGCGCGGCAGTCCGTAAATGAGATCGACGCTGACCGACTTGAATCCATTGGCACGCGCTGCCTGGATGACTTCGCGCGTCTCCTCGTAGCTCTGGATACGGTTGACGGCCTTTTGCACGGCGGGGTCGAAATCCTGCACCCCAACGCTCATGCGGTTGAAACCGAGGCGCGCCAGATGCGCGACCCGGGCCGCGCCAACTTTGCGCGGGTCGATTTCAATCGAGTATTCACCACCCGGCCGCAGGTCGAAAAACCGACGGCTCATGTCCATCAGCCGCGTGGCTTCCTCATCGGACAGGAACGTCGGGGTTCCGCCGCCCCAGTGCAGCTGGGTCACGGGCAGGCGGGCACCCAGCAGTCCGGCCACCATATCCAGTTCCCGCTCGACCTGGTCAAGATAGGGCGCGCTGCGGGCGTGGTTCTTGGTCGGAATCTTGTTGCAACCGCAGTAGTAGCACAGGGTCTCGCAAAAAGGGATGTGCACGTACAAGGACAGCGGCGTCGCCGCGTTGCGCCCGCGCTCACGCAGGGCCTTCGCATAGGCGTCGGGCCCAAACTCCGGGCCGAAGCGATCCGCAGTCGGATAGGAGGTATAGCGCGGCCCGGCAACGTCAAATCGACGAATCAGATCGGGCTGGAAATCAAGATTTATAGATGTCATGAGGCCGAATGATGGCCGTTGCGACGCCGCACCGTTTTGACTTGACGCAAAGCTTGGCCGCAAATCCGCATATCACCATGCGCAGGAAGAATCTTGCCGCTGCACCTGCGCACGCCATGCGGGGCGGCTTCTGGCATGATATGTGCGTGGCAGAATTTGATCGCCGCTTGGCAAGGAGCCGCACCATGATTGCCGTCGCCGCTTACAAGTCCGTCTATGAGGTCGATGTCGTCGAGCGCAAGCTCAAAGGCCTGCCGCCCGAGGCCAGCGAACCGCTACGCCACACCTATGCGCGCATGATCGAGGCTGGTGGCGAGCGTCTGGCCATCAAGCCGGCGGCGCCTCCCGACCAGGAGGCGCTCGCCGCCGAGCTGCCGAATTTCACCGAACCCCTCGAAGATATCGTGCGCGCCGTGGCGCTCGCGGCGGATTCCCGCGACCCGGTGGAAATCACACCCATGCTCCTGCTTGGGGCGCCTGGCATCGGCAAGACCCACTTTGCCCGTCGGGTTGCTGAGTTGTTGGGTACCAGCTGGGCGCTGGCCCCCATGAACGCGCTCACCGCGGGCTGGATTCTGTCGGGCTCATCATCGCAATGGAAGGGCGCACGCCCGGGCAAGGTGTTTGAAGCCGTGGTGCAGGGTGAATTTGCGAACCCTGTCATCGTGGTCGATGAAATTGACAAGGCGGCATCCGGGGCGCAGTTCGACCCTCTTGGCGCGCTGTACACCTTGCTCGAACACGACACCGCGCGGCATTTCACTGATGAATTCGCCGAGGTGCCGATCGATTGCAGCGCCGTGGTCTGGGTCGCCACGGCAAACGATGCCGCAGGCATTCCCGATCCGATTCTCAACCGTCTCAACGTCTACGACATTGCGCCGCCCGACGCGACCGGCCGGCGCGCCATTGCGCTGCGTCTTTATGGAGACATTCGCCGTAACCATGCGTGGGGATCTGAATTTCCTGAGTCGCCCGACGACAACTGCCTTGATCTGATGGCTCAGTTACAGCCAAGAGACATGCGGCGTGCGCTGATGGGCGCGTTTGGCGCCGCCAAGCTTGACGGCCGCCATGAACTTCGGACCAAAGATTTTGCGCGGACCCCGTTAAAACGTCAGTTCAAGATCGGATTTGTGCAATAAGGGTCTCAAGGTGGGGCATTGCGCCTTGCAATGGTGCGCGAGGCGTTACGCTATTGCACCTGTCCGATCCGATCATGAACCATATCAAACCCCTGGTGGCGCTGCTGGCCATCGTCAACCCGCTCGGAATCACGCCTTTTTTTATCGCGTTTACCGAGCACTTCAGCGTCGAGCAGCGGCGGCGCACCGTTTTGGTGAGCGCATTTTCCGCGTTCGTCGTCGTTGCCACGAGCGCCTTGCTCGGCACCGAGATCCTCGCTTTTTTCGGAATTTCCGTGGCGTCGTTTCAGGTGGGCGGTGGACTGCTGCTGATGCTCTCGGGTTTCTCGATGCTCAATGCATCACCGGGCGGTGTGCGCTCCGTGCCGGAAGAGGTTGACGAAGCCGTCAGCAGCGACAGCGTGGCGGTCGTACCCCTGACCATTCCCTTATTGACGGGGCCAGCTGCCATTTCCACCGTCATCATCTACGCCGACAAGGCGCGGCATTTCACCGATCTGCTATATCTGGTCGGCTACGGGGTGGTCATCGGGCTTGCCTCAGCCCTGTGTTTCAGTGCCGCGCAACCCATCGCGCGTGTTCTTGGACGCACTGGAATCAACGTGATGACCAGGCTGATGGGACTCATCCTCGCGTCTATCGCCGTTGAAATGATGAGCGACGGGCTGCTCAAGTTGTTTCCGGGTCTAGGTCACGGTTGAAGCAGCGCACCAGAATGGATACGGGTTTACCCCCGTGCACCACGACGGGGAAAAGTCAATAATTTTGTGGTGACGCAATCTTCACATTGCGGACGATCCAAGGTGGGCACCGAGGAGACATCAACTGAAGGGCTGGCGGATTCCGCACAGACCCCAAATCTTCAGCGACTGACGCTGAACCAGGCGCCAGAACGACGAGTTCTGGCGCTTTTTCCTTTGTGGCACCCCATTCATGCACATCCCACTTTTGTCCTTGGCGGCAGCAGCGTTTGGTGCCGGGATGATCGACGCCGTCGTCGGCGGCGGCGGACTCATCCTGGTTCCGGTCCTGTTTTCCACTTTTCCGACGCAACCGGCGGCAACGTTGTTCGGCACCAACAAAGGCGGAGCAACCTGGGGCACTGCTGTCGCTGCCAGAACCTACCTGCGGCGCGTCCACCTGCGATGGAGTACCGTGCTTCCGGCGACAGCCACCGCGTTCGTGGGCGCATTGCTCGGCGCATACACCATCACCCGCGTCGATTCCGACTTCTTCCGCCGCGCGCTACCGTTCGTGCTGACAGCGGTGCTGGGCTACACCCTTTGGCGTAAAGACCTTGGCCATCACCATGCACCCCGGCTGTCTGGACGCATGGAATCCACGGTCGCCATGGTCGGGGGTGGGTTGATCGGGTTTTACGACGGCTTTTTCGGACCTGGCACCGGCAATTTTCTGGTCTTCATGTTCGTACGAGTTTTCGGCTTTGATTTTTTACATGCGGCGGCCAGCGCCAAAGTGGTCAACGTCGCTTGCAATCTGGCTGCCCTCGCGCTGTTCAGCGTCAAGGGCCATGTGATGTGGCGGTACGCGGCGCTCATTGCGGTATGCAATATTGGTGGCAACATCACAGGCTCACGCCTGGCGCTCAACCGTGGAACACAGTTTGTCCGGGCCGTGTTTATCGTGGTCGTCGTGCTGCTGATCGCCAAGACCGCGCACGACGCCTTCATACCCTCACCAACTCGCGGGTAGCGGGTCTCGCCATGACGGCTGGCGAAGGTGACTTCCCGCGCCGCGATGCCGACTTATTTGTTGGCGCTTTTCATCGGGCAGGTATTGAGCCCCAGCAGCGAGTACGCCGGGCAAACGCCAACAGCGCCTGTCAGCAGTGGCACGATGCCGATATAACCCCAGACACCGACGGTTCCGGTGGCCGCCAATGCAATCAGGCCGAGCCCGGCAAGCACTCGCACGACACGGTCGATACGACCTTCATTCACCTTCATGGCCTGCTCCTTCATGGTGTATCAAGCAATCTTCAATGTGAGACATTGTGTCGAAACTCCGACGTGATCACTATACCCGCTGAATGCAAAGCGCGTTTTGTCGATCGTCATGTCTGATGACGCGGACCCGGAAAACACGCATTGTTCCACGTGGAACATCAGCAGCATCGGCCAGGTCCTACAATCGTTGATCCTCAGGACTGAACCATGGATACCCCCGAAATTTTTGACGTCATCGTCGTCGGCGGCGGCCACGCCGGCACCGAGGCGGCGTTAGCCGCGGCTCGCATGGGCGCCAAGACATTGCTGCTGACCCACAACATCGAAACGCTGGGGCAAATGTCCTGCAACCCCTCGATCGGAGGGATTGGCAAGGGTCATCTGGTGAAGGAAGTCGATGCTCTCGGCGGCGCCATGGCAGCGGCCACGGACGAGGCTGGGATCCAGTTTCGCATTCTCAACAATCGCAAAGGCCCGGCGGTCCGCGCGACACGCGCGCAGGCTGACCGCCTGTTGTACAAAGAGGCCATCCGCCGCCGCCTCGAAAACCAACCCAACCTCTGGCTGTTTCAGCAAGCTGTGGATGATTTGCGCATCGAATCAACAGGGCAGGGTGATCGCGTTTGCGGCGCCGTCACACAAAGCGGCATCCACTTCCAGGCACGCACCGTTGTCCTCACCGCGGGCACGTTCCTCGACGGCCGCATCCACGTCGGGCTCGACAACTATGCCGCGGGTCGCGCGGGCGACCCGCCAGCGGTGTCGTTGGCTCACCGACTGCGCGAACTCAAACTGCCCCAAGGCCGCCTCAAAACAGGTACGCCGCCGAGAATCGATGGCCGAACCATCGACTTCACACGCTTGCAGGAACAGCCGGGCGATCCCGATCCAATCCCCGTCTTCAGTTTTTTAGGCAACCCCGCGCAGCACCCCGCGCAATTGCCTTGCTGGGTGACGCACACGAATACGCGCACCCACGACATCATCCGCGCAGGTCTGGACCGCAGCCCGATGTACACAGGTGTCATCGAGGGCATCGGCCCGCGGTATTGCCCCAGCATCGAAGACAAGATTCACCGCTTCGCCAGCAAGGACTCGCATCAGATTTTTCTGGAGCCCGAAGGACTCACCACCCACGAGTTTTACCCAAACGGCATTTCCACCAGCCTTCCGTTCGACATACAAGTGGCGCTGGTGCACAGTATTCCAGGGCTGGAGCATGCACACCTGCTTCGTCCAGGCTACGCGATCGAGTACGATTTTTTCGATCCTTGCGCACTACGCGCCAGCCTCGAAACCCGTGCGATCGGCGGGCTGTACTTCGCAGGCCAGATCAACGGAACCACGGGCTACGAAGAAGCTGCAGCCCAAGGCTTGCTGGCAGGCGCCAATGCTGCGCTCGCAGCCCAGGACCGCGCCCCTTGGTTTCCGACCCGCGATCAAGCGTACCTTGGCGTCCTGGTTGACGATCTCATCACCAAAGGAGTGACCGAGCCCTACCGCATGTTCACGAGCCGCGCCGAGCACCGTCTGAGCCTACGCGAAGACAATGCGGACTTGCGCCTCACCGCCGCCGCACGGGATATCGGTCTCATTGATGACGCGCGCTGGGATGCTTTTTGCCGCAAACGCGATGCTGTCGAACGCGAGCGTGAACGCTTGCACGCGACCTGGGTTCGTCCCGCCACCCTCCCTCCCGACGAAGCACAGGCGCTCCTGGGGCAGGTCATCGAGCGGGAGTACCGGTTGGAAGACCTGCTGCGGCGCCCGGAAGTCGACTACGCGACACTGGTCAAAGTCCTTGATGGGCGCTTCGCCCCATCTGAGCAGCTCGACTCGAGTGTGACCGAGCAGGTCGAAATCGCCGTCAAATACGCAGGCTATATCGATCGTCAGCAGCTCGATGTGCAACGCGCCGCCGGCTTCGAACATCTCACCCTCCCGTCCGAGCTCGACTACGCCGCGGTCCAGGGACTGTCAATCGAGGTGCAGCAGAAACTCGAACGCGCACGACCGCAAACCCTCGGTCAAGCCTCGCGGGTCTCCGGCGTGACCCCAGCCGCCATTTCCTTGCTGTTGGTGCATCTGCGCCGTCGCCGCACGCCCCGGCTGTCGCCCGCAACCGCCGCGCCATGACCCATGCCCCGCCCCATGCCGATGACTGGTTGCGCGCGCTCCCCAGCGCGCCCAGCGGGGAACAGCATGACCGCCTGCTGCGGTTTCTGCAACAGCTGGCGCGCTGGAACAAGGTTTACAACCTGACGGCAGTGCGGGATACGACGGATATGCTTACCGTGCATCTGGCCGACTGTCTGGCGACGGTCCCCAGCATTGCCGAACGCCAGCCGGCGCGGCTACTCGACGTCGGCGCCGGCGGTGGACTTCCCGGCATGGTGCTTGGCATCATGCTGCCCGACACTCGCGTTGTCCTCAACGACACCGTGCAAAAAAAGTGCGCCTTTCTTCAACAGACCGTTGCCACGTTACGCCTGCCGAATGTGGAGGTCATTCACGCCCGGGTGGAATCGCTCGAGACGGCACCATTTGACTGCATCACCAGCCGCGCGTTCAGTGACTTGTCGACGTTCGTACGGCTGACGCGCCACCTGCTCGCGCCAGGTGGCGCATGGGCAGCGATGAAGGGCAGGGTGCCCGATGATGAGATCGTTGCGCTGCCTCCCGACATCGACGCCAGCGTCGATGCGTTGCACGTGCCCGGGCTGGACGCGCGACGCTGCCTGGTCTGGATGCATGCGAAACCATCCGACCCCATACGCGTCGACGCGACCCACACGCACGGCACCGCGGGGTCGGCGTCGCGCCGGGCATCTTCTCAATCAGACCTGATCGGGGACACTTGATGGCTTCGGTTTTTTGTGTGGCGAACCAGAAGGGCGGCGTCGGCAAAACCACGACCAGTGTCAATCTGGCCGCCGGACTGGCCCAGCTCGGGCAGCGGGTGCTATTGATCGACCTCGACCCCCAGGGCAATGCGACCATGGGCTCGGGGATCGACAAGCGATCGCTGACCCCCAGCGTCTATCAAGTCCTGCTCGGCATCGCGCCCTTCGATCAGGCACGCCGGCACAGCGACAAGGCAGGGTACGACGTACTGGGTGCCAATCGCGAACTGGCCGGGGCCGAAGTCGAGCTGGTCGACCAGGATCGCCGTGAACACCGTCTCAAGGACGTCGTACGGGGTGTTGATGCCGCGTATGACTTCGTCCTCATCGACACACCCCCAGCGCTCGGGCTCCTGACATTGAACGCCCTGTGCGCTGCGCGTGGTGTCATCGTCCCCATGCAGTGCGAATACTTCGCTCTCGAAGGTCTCTCAGACCTCGTCAACACCGTTCGGCAGGTTCACGCGCACCTCAACCCCGAACTCGTCCTCATCGGCTTGTTGCGGGTCATGTTCGATCCACGCATCACCTTGCAGCAACAAGTCAGTGAGCAGCTCAAGACCCATTTCGGAGCCAAGGTCTTTGACGCGGTGATTCCACGGAATGTGCGCCTCGCCGAAGCGCCGAGCTATGGCCTGCCCGGTGTCATTTTCGACAAATCGAGTCGCGGCGCCCAAGCCTATGTTGAATTCGCCCAGGAAATGGTGCGACGGGCTGCGCGGCCCGAACCCGCCACGGCCTCGGCGGCGTAAGGAGCAATCAATGCAGGAACCTGCCCCCTATACCGTCTTGATTCTGCCCGGCTGGCGCAACTCCGGTCCCGACCACTGGCAATCGCGTTGGGAATCCGCCTGGGGCGACCAACGCGTGCAGCAGCACGATTGGGAGCACCCGCTGCGGGGTGACTGGATCGCGCAGCTGGAATCCGTCGTACTGGAAACCCCAGGGCCCCTGCTGCTGGCGGCCCACAGTCTCGGCTGCCACCTGCTGGCTGGCTGGTCTGCGCTGAGCCGGCATTCCAGCCGCGTCCTCGGCGCATTGCTGGTCGCGCCGCCAGACCTGTCCCGCAACGATACGCCCGCGGCGCTGCACAGCTGGGTTGCGCATCCACTCGCACGTCTTCCGGTCCGGAGTCACGTCATCAGCAGCACGGACGATCCCTTTTGCAGCGCTGCAGCGGCGCTGGCGCTTGCCTCTGCGTGGGGGGCCAGAC
>DAICZP010000039.1 GCA_027311065.1 Thiomonas sp.
GGGGTGGGGGCGTCGGGGCGCCTCGTGGTGGACGCGCCGCGCAACGGGCTGATCTTTCGCGGCAGTGCCGAGGAGTGGCAGCGGCTGCTGCCGCTGATCGAGCAGATGGACAAGCCGGCGCGGCAGGTGATGATCGAGGTGACGATTGCCGAGGTGACCCTGGACAAGAGCTCGCAGTTCGGGGTGAACTGGATGGCGCACGACAGCCACGGCAAGTACGGCGGCAACTGGCAGTTCGGCACGGTGCCGGCGTGCGGGACCGCGCCGTCCGGCACCGGCACCAGCTTTGGCGGCCTTACCTACCTGCTCGACGTCAACGGCCAGAACATCGCCCAGCTGCAGGCGTTTGCGCAGGACACGCGGGTGTCGATCCTGTCGACGCCGCGGATTCTGGTGATGAGCGGCTCGGAGGCCAGCATCGACGTCGGCAACGAGGTGCCGACACTGAGCAGCCAGACCACCTCGCCAGCGACCACCGGCGGCACCAGCGCGCTGCTGCAGGGGGTCGAGTACCGCAAGACCGGCATCATCCTCAAGGTCAAGCCGACGATCTACTCCGACGACCGCATTGATCTGGACCTCAGCCAGGAGGTCAGCCAGGCGCAGCCGGCGGCGGCGGGCTCGGGGGTGAACTCGCCGACGATCTTCAGCCGGGTGGTCAAGACCAGCCTGTCGTTGCGCGACGGCGGCTCGGTGGTGCTGGGCGGTTTGATCTCGGACCAGATCACCAAGGGCAACGGCGGGATCCCACTGCTGAAAGACATCCCGGTGCTGGGCAATCTGTTCAAGTAGAGCTCCAACGACGACACCAAGACCGAGCTGGTGCTGATCATCGTGCCCTACATCATCGAGAACAACGACCAGGCCGAGGACGTCACCCGCGCCATCACCCGCCAGCTCAAGAGCATCGCGCCGGCGGCGCTCAGCCCCGCGCCGCTCAAGGGAGCAGTCAAGGGTGGCGCTGCACCGGATCCGGGACGCCAATAGTCGAACTTTCTGTTCGACTATTGGGCAAGTGGCTGATGACCGGCTGGTGCAGGGTGATGGCTGGGTCCCTGACCGCGGCCTTGACCGCCGAAGCGGTGGCGAGACGTTGCGCGTAGCTGGCGTCGTTCGAGTCGACCATGTACATGCCGATCGCACGTGAGCCCCTTGATAAGGACCGGTACCTTGGTCCCGCGACCAAGTCTGTCGAACGCATCACGAAGCGTGATCAAAACGTAATGTGATTCGTGTCCGCGCAGTCCCGCTTCCGGCTGACATACTCTTGTCCAAGGGAAGGCCGGTGGGACGGCCGCTGTGCCCTTGCTGCGCGCGATTCCTGGGGGCAGGCCCTTGATTTCGGGCCTGTCCTGAGCCTGTCAACAGGTTCAGAACCCGCCCCAGTCACGATCCGGAGCGATCCGATCGGGCAACGGCGGTGCCGACTTTCGACACGTCACCTTGTGTGGTCGGGCGCACTTCGAACACGCCATGCATTTATTCACGGAATGATTACGTTATCGATACATCTGATCTGATGGGCGAGGCCCATCCCTTGTTGCCGCCTCTGCGGGCGGCCTAAACTGATGTGACGAACGTCACAGTTTGCGTACCGCGCGGACACAGGCGTTCAACAATCACTCAGGGGAAAATTCATGAACCACTACAAATCGCTGCCGGTTGCGATCATGGCGGTATTGGGCTTGGCGGCCCTGACCACGGCATCAGCCGCTGCACCCCAGCCGCCGGTCCGCTCGACGTCGGGCTTCAACAAGCAGGTCATGTCGATCCTGCCGCGCGGCTATCAACTGACCCAGGGCAAGAATCCGCTGCTGATCCGGAGGGCCAGCGTGGTCAACGCGGCCAACTCACCGCTGAACGATCCGTTCGCGCCGCTGGTGAACGGCTACAACAATTTCAACAACAGCAACTACATCAGCGGCGGCAGCTATTACGGGCCGGGTCCGGTGATGACGGGCGTCAAGCACATCTACTACATCTGGTACGGCAACTGGTCGGGCAATACGGCGCCGTCGATCCTGGTCCGCTTTGCGCAGGCGCTGGGCTCGTCCAAGTACATGAACATCCTTTCGACCTATACCAACTTTAACGGTCAGAGGATGACCAACCTGGTCACCTTGAGCGGCCAAACCTACGACAATTACTCGCAGGGTACGCTGCTGACCGACAGCGGGGTCGAGGCGGTGGGCGCCAACGCAATCCACAGCGGCCAGCTGCCGATGGACGCCAACGGCGTCTATTTCGTGCTGACCTCCGCAGACGTGATGCAGGGTACGCCATATTATCTCGGAGCACCTGCTTCAAAAGGCTACATCGGATACGGGGGCTACGTGTCCGGTTTCTGCAACCAGTACTGCGGCTGGCATAGCGACGGCCTGATGATGGGCGCTACCGACATCAAGTACGCTTTCGTCGGCGACGGTGACGCCTGCCAGGCGATCGTTGGCTACAATTCCTGCTACACGCAGACGACCAGCCCCAACGGCAATGCCGGTGCCGACGGCATGGCCAGCGTGATCGCGCACGAGTTTGAGGAATCCGCGACCGACCCCGTGATTGGGTATGGTTGGAATGGAGAGGACTGGTGGGGCGGCGGTGGTTACGAAAACGGCGATCAATGCGCTTGGCGCTTTGGCGTGAATACCGGCGACATGTTCATGACCCTGAACGGCGGCTACGCCAACATGTCGCTGGGTGGTTACGACTATCTGATTCAGAAGAATGCCGTGATCGTGGATCCCAACGGTTATGCATCCTATGGCTATCCGAATGGACAAAACTGGGATGCTTGGGAGGATTCCCAAAATCCAGCATCCGAGACCGGAGAAAACTTCAGTTACACCGGAGTGGGGACCACGAACGATTATTGCTCGCTGCATTATCCCTGATCCTAGATCAGGCTGATCCGGGAGTAGCGGCCAGTTCGTCTGGCCCCTTTTTGGGGGTTTCCAGAGGAGGTCCTTATATGGCCGCCCCGGGTTCAGTTCAGACGCATTGATG
>DAICZP010000110.1 GCA_027311065.1 Thiomonas sp.
GAGCCAGAGCCAGAGCCAGAGCCAGAGCCAGAGCCAGAGCCAGAGCCAGAGCCAGAGCCAGAGCCAGAGCCGCGGCATGCACCCGATGACGCGGCCAGGGCCGATGCGGCGTCGGAAGCGGCAGCAGATCCGCAATGTGAGCACATCGATCTCGAACTCTGTCCGGAGCCTTTTGTCCCGCCGCCATTCATGGTCGCGGAAGGAATAGGGCTCGCGCCCACAGGCGATGCGTTGCATGCCGAGACCGGATTCCGGGCTGACGATTCGACGCTCGACCGCTTTGAAGCCGCCGCGCAGGCCTCCGAGGCCCCAGAACCTGAGTTCGTGCGCCGGGCACGGCAGCGCGAGCAATGGTCGCGCCCGTGGGTGCGTACCGCCCTCGGTACGGCTGCGATGCTGCTGATCGTATTGGGCGTGGGACAGGTCGGCTGGACGTGGCATGACCTGATCGCCGTGCGGTGGCCCGGCACGCGCCCCGCGCTGCAAGCACTGTGCACCGTCACCGGATGCCGGCTTGGACCGCCGCGCATGCCGCAGGCACTCGCCATCGAGAGTGCCACCATGTCGACGGCGACCGACGGTGTACTACATCTCAGCGCCGTCTTGCGAAACCGCGGCGATGATCCGGTCGCGTATCCAGCGCTCGAGCTCACCCTCGATGGCGCGCTGAACCAGATCGTTGCACGCAAGGTGTTCTCCCCGGAGCAATACCTTGACCCAACGACGGCCGCAAGGCAAATCAGCCAGGGATTTTCAGCAGGCTCGGAGCAACCGGTGGATCTGAGGTTACGCCTGCGCAACGGCCGGGCCAGCGGCTACGCGCTTTACGCCTTCTATCCCTGAAGGCCGATGTCCTCGAGCGCCGCCCTGTAGCTCGTACTTCGCATCACGGCGTCCCACGGCTGCGCTGGCGCGCTTGGCAGCAGCGCCAGCCGCCGCCCGGCACCGTCGGGGTCGGGTGCCCAGTGACCGCGCGCCATGGCGGCGTGCAGTTCTGCCAGCAGGCGCTCGATTGGTGCCCCGCCGTCGACGACGCTTTGATTGCACACCAGCGCCATGTCGCACCCGGCACGCAAGGCCGCAAGCACGGCGCCCTGGTCGTCAGGCGCAATTGCCCGGGCTCCCTGCATGCTGAGGTCGTCACTGAAGATCGCGCCGCTGAATCCGAGCTGTTCTCGCAGGATGCCGGTCAGCCAGCGTGCGCTGAAACCCGCCGGTAACGCATCGACCCGGCGATAGACCACGTGTGCAGGCATGACGGCTTTCAAACCGTGGCGCAGCCACCCGTACGGCGCCGCGTCCATGGCCAGAATGGTCCCCAAGCCACGCGCATCTCGCGGCGCGTCGACATGCGAATCCGCCACCGCCCAACCATGTCCCGGGAAGTGCTTGGCGCAATGCGACAGCCCGGCACGCGTCATGCCGGCGATCAGTGCTTGCGCGAGCAACGCCACGACCCGAGGATCAGCATGGAGGGAACGGGTGCCGATCACCGCTGCACGCGACCAATCCAGATCGAGCACGGGCGCGAAGCTCAGATCCACACCACATGCGCGCAACTCGGAACCCATGACGAGGCCGCAGGCGGTCGCGAACTGCACGGCACGCAGGGGATCGCGCTGCCAGGCGCGCCCGAGATCGGCCATGGGAGGCAAGGGAGTGAACCCATCATCGCGAAAGCGCTGGACCCGCCCGCCCTCATGATCAACGGTCACCAGTAAGTCGGATCGCACCTTTTTCATCGCCGCGGTCAAGGCAACGAGCTGCGACCTCGATGCCCAATTCCGGGCAAACAGCACGACTCCGCCGACGAGCGGATCGCGCAGACGGCGACGCTCCGCAGGCGTGAGCGCGGTGCCCGCGATATCGATGATCAGGGGTGCGTGGGTCATGGCAGATGGCAGGGGGCCAAGGAACCATCCGATGTCGAAGCGAGCCGTGTGGCGCCGCTACCCGCCGCGACAGCCTCGGCCACCACGAAGGCAAGCACGGCGTGCTCCTCATCGGAGAGTGAAACGTGAAAATGCAGGTCGCGGTCCGCACACCAGCGCGCAAGCGCGCCATGCAGGGTGATGAAGGGGCGACCATCGGGCGCATTCAAAATCTCGCAGTCGTGCCAGCGCACGGGATCCCGGATGCCCAGCCCCACCGCCTTGCCAAAAGCTTCCTTCGCGGCGAAACGCGTCGCCAGAAAGCGCACGCCGCGCACATTGGACCCGGCGCCCCGCTGCTGGTAGATGGTCAGTTCGTCGTCACCAAGGATGCGGCGCGCAAACCGGTCGCCCTGACGTGCGACAACCTCCGCGACACGTCCGACTGCACAGAGATCTGCACCGACCCCGAAGATCACGCCGGCCGGCCCGATGAAGACGCGATGGCGCGACGGATGCACGCCTTGAAATCACGCACCGCCTGCGTCATGCCAACGCTCAGCGCATGACCGACGATGGCATGACCGATATGCAACTCCAACACGCCGCCCATTGCTGCCACCGGCCCCGTGCTGCCCAGGCCGAGTCCGTGGCCGGCGTTGGTTTGCAATCCCAGTCGATGCGCCAGGGCCAATGCTTCACGCAGACGCACGCCTTCCATGTCGGCACGCACCGTGTCGCCGCGGTCCACCGCGTTTGCCCAGGCCCCGGTATGCAACTCCACGCACGGCGCTCCGGTGCGTGCCGAGGCCTCGATCTGGCGCGCCCCGGGTTCGATGAACAAGGATACCCTGCAGCCCGCCCGCGCAAGCCTGGAGCATGCATCGGCGACGCGCTCAGCCTGGCCGGCAACGTCAAGTCCGCCCTCGGTGGTGATTTCCTGGCGCCGTTCTGGAACCAGACACACCATCTCAGGGCGCACGCGCTCGATGATTTCAAGCATTTCATCGGTCACCGCCGACTCGAAATTCAACGGTACCCCGATGCTCTGCTTGAGACGGTCGACATCGGCGTCGTGAATATGACGCCGATCCTCGCGCAAGTGAAACGTCACAATGTCCGCACCGCCCTGCACCGCCTCGTGGGCAAGTTGCACTGGGTCCGGGAAGCTGCCGCCGCGCGCGTTGCGCAAGGTGGCGACATGGTCGATGTTGACCCCGAGCAGGGGACCGTCCGGGTTGACGAGGGGATTCATAGCTGGTGCAGGTCGATCAGCAACTGGCGGGTGCGCAGAGGCTGAGTTCCGAGATGATAGTGAAGCAGTTCGCGCATCATGCCCTTCGCGGCGCGGGCAACGTCCGGGCGATCCCAGTCCTCGGCTGCCATCGCCAACAACGCGCTCCCTTCCAGACCATCCTCGCCTTGGGTCAGGACCACGCCATGCTCGGGGTGGACGCGGTACCGGCGTCCAGGCTGCAGCGGCGCATCGCTGGCGCTTTCACGATCCAGCGGCGGCAGGTGACCAAGGCCGCGCAACAGGTCCATTTCGAAACGTCGCAGCAACGGCTCGACCGTGGCGGGCCGCGGGTCGGCTTGCAGACTCAACAGCGCCAGCGCCGCGTGGTAGGCATCGAACAGGCGTTCGTGCGCGTCTTCGCGGGCGAGCATGCGCAACAACAGTTCATTGAAATAAAACCCGCACAGCAGCGCCAGGCCGCTGAGCGGCGCCACGCCCCCCGTCCATTCCGCCTGCGTCAGTGTGCGTACTTCCGCTTTGCCGCTCCAACTCGCGGCGAAAGGTTGAAAGCCCAGCAGCACGCTGCGCAGTTGCGAGTGCGGTCGCTTCGCGCCCTTCGCAATCAGGGCCACTCTGCCATGGTGACGGCTGAACACGTCGAGCACGAGGCTGGTTTCGCGCCACGGATGGGCGTGAAGCACATAAGACGGCTCCGCGTGCACCCGCTCGATGCGCAGCTGACGCCGCGCCGGCGATTCAGTCTTCGTATCCAAAGGCGCGCACCGCGCTCTGGTCATCAGCCCAACCCGAGCGCGTCTTGACCCAGACTTCGAGAAATACAGGAGCGTCGAACAAGCGTTGCATTTCAACACGTGCCTCCGTCGAAATGCGCTTGAGCCGCTCGCCTCCAGCGCCGATGACCATCGCCTTGTGCCCATCGCGCTCGACCACGATGGCAGCCGCGACACGGCGCAGCGCGCCTTCCTGCTCGAATCGCTCGATCAGCACCGCGCTGGTGTAAGGCAGCTCATCGCCGGTGAGGCGGAACAATTTTTCCCGCAGAATCTCGGCGGCAAGAAACCGCTCGCTGCGATCGGTGAGCGCGTCGGGATCGAACGCCCAGTCGCTTTCGGGAATATAAGGGGCGAGAATATCGAGCAATCGCGTCGCGTCACCTTGGCGACGCGCAGACAGCGGCACGATTTCGGCCAGCAGGGGATGATTCGCACCCAGATTCTGCAACCATGGGAGCAATTGCTCGCGCCGCGCCACCCGATCAAGCTTGTTGGCCACCAGAATGGTCGGCTTGCCTGCAGGGATCAAGGCACCGACGCGCGCATCGTCGGACCCGAGTTGACCAGCCTCCACCACCCACAACACGACATCCACCTCGCCAAGCGCACCCGTCACGGTACGGTTCAGCGCCCGGTTGAGCGCGCGCGTGTGGCGGAGCTGGAATCCCGGCGTATCGACGAACGCATATTGAACGGCTCCCGCCGTTCGCACGCCGAGCAAACGGTGCCGCGTGGTCTGCGCCTTGTCCGATGTGATGCTGAGCTTCTGTCCGACGAGTGCGTTCAAGAGCGTCGACTTGCCAACATTGGGCCGCCCAACGATTGCAATCGTGCCGAAGCGATGCGGCGCGTCGTTGCCCGCAGTGATGACAGTCTTCATGGGGCTGCTCCGCCATCGACGGCGCTCGCGCACCCCCTTGGCAACAAGGGAATCATGGCCTCGGCCGCTTCCTGTTCCGCGGCGCGCCGGCTCGACCCCGACCCCGTCGCTCGGAGTCCCAACTCTGGAACCTCGCAACTCACATCGAAGGATTGACGATGTGCCGGGCCGGTCGTGGCGATGACGCGATAGGTGGGAACTTTCAACTTGCGCCCTTGCAAGATCTCTTGCAAGCGCGTCTTCGCATCCTTTGCGCTGGTGCGCAGATCGAGGCCCGCCAGGCGCGCACCGTACAGGCGCTGCGCAAGCGCCCGCGCCGCGTCGAATCCGCCGTCCAGAAACACGGCCCCCACCACGGCTTCCAGCGCATCGGCGAGGATGGACGGTCTGGTTGCGCCACCGCTGCGCGCCTCTCCCTCGCCAAGGCTCAGGACATCGCCAAGATTGATTTCCGCCGCCAGCAGGGCGAGTGTTTCTTCGCGCACCAGACTGGCACGCCAATACGACAGGTGACCTTCGTCGGCCTGGCCGTCCGTGTAGAGCAAACTGGCGACCGCCAGATTGAGCACGGAATCCCCGATGAACTCGAGGCGCTCATTGTTGTTGGCCCCGTGGCTGCGGTGCGTCAGCGCCTGCCGCAGCAACGCAGCGTCGCTGAAGACGTAGCCCAGCCTGGATTGAAGTTCTGACAGCGAGGTCACGCGGCGGTGGGTCTCAATGCGAGTGCCCCACGAACTTGAATTCGAGGTAGGCAGGCCCGGCCAGGTGGATTTCCTTGTTGTACGCATACGACACCACGACCTTGCCATCGACCTTGGTAATCACCAGATCGCGTCCGGCTAGCGAGGTAATGTATTCAACCTCGGCGTGGCGATCGAAGGCAAGGCGAATGGCATCGACTGAATCACCTTCGCGCGCAACCTTGTCGACAACGCGCTGGACAGACCAGGACTCCTGCACCGCAGGCACGGCCTGAATGCCCACGATCACCACGAAGGCGATCAGCGCTCCCCAGAACAGAAGGCCAATGAGCGTGATACCGGCTTGTTTTTTCGCAGCTGATGCCATGGCAGCGACTCCGATCAGTGAATCGGCCCGATATTTTTGAGCGCGCCGAAGTTCATCCAGACGAAAAACGCCTTCCCGGTGATATTCCTGGCTGGCACGAATCCCCAGTAGCGCGAATCGAGCGAATTATCGCGATTGTCCCCCATCACGAAATACATGCCGGGGGGCACTTTGCAAGTGAATCCGGAGGCATCGTAAGAGCAATTGCTGCGGTGGGGAAAGTCTTCCGGGCCGCCGATCACGTACGGTGGCGCCTGCGGGTTGAGGAGCATCGCGTGCTCGACACCGTCGAGGTTTTCGCGATACTTTCTGTAGTAGACCATGGAACCCGGGTCGAACCACTCGCCCTCAGGAGTTCGAACAATGGGGCGACCATTGATCACCAGTTGCTTGTCCTCATAGGACACGACATCGCCCGGCAAACCGACGATGCGCTTGATGTAATCGATCGAGGGATCCTTCGGCAAGCGGAACACGATGACATCGCCTCGCGCCGGCGCATGGCCCGGCGTCACCTTGTTGTAGATCAGCGGAAGGCGCAGACCGTAGGTGAACTTGTTCACAAGGATCAAGTCTCCCGGCACCAGTGTCGACTCCATCGATCCCGACGGAATCTTGAAGGGCTCGGCGATGAAGGATCGGAGGAAAAACACCACCGCGATGACGGGAAACAGGCCGGCGGTCCATTCCAGCCACCACGGCTGGCGCAGCAACCGCTCGCGGGCGGCAACGATGCTGTCGTCGGCAAGGCTGGCGTCGGGTGCGATGCCTTGGCGCGTGAGCTCATCCCGGCGCGTACGCAAACTCGCAGCCGCGGCCTCGGCAGCCGCCCGGCGACGGGGCGCAAACGCCACCATCTCGGCGATCCAGAACAATGCCGTGATCACAAGCAGCAGGAACAGCAATAAACTGAAATTGACGGCCGGTTCTTCCATGTCGAGGTGTACGGGGGCTACGGTGAAGGTGCGGAAATCGCGTTGGAACGAGAGTGCGGAAGCAAAAGCTCAGTCTTCGACCTTGAGAATAGCCAGGAAAGCTTCCTGGGGCACTTCTACCGTGCCGATCTGCTTCATGCGCTTCTTGCCGGCCTTTTGCTTTTCCAGCAGTTTGCGCTTGCGGCTGATATCACCGCCGTAGCACTTGGAGAGCACATTCTTCCGCATGGCCTTGATTGTCTCACGCGCAATGATGTTGGCCCCGATGGAGGCCTGGATCGCGACGTCGAACATCTGTCGTGGGATCAGTTCGCGCATCTTTGCAGCCACCTCGCGCCCACGATACTGGCTTTGCACACGATGGACGATGATCGACAGCGCATCGACGCGCTCGCCGTTGATCAGCATATCCACTTTCACGACGTCGGCCGGACGGTATTCAAGGAAACTGTAATCCATCGACGCATAGCCACGCGAAATCGACTTGAGCTTGTCGAAAAAATCGAGCACGATTTCTGCGAGAGGCATTTCATAGGTGAGTTGCACCTGCCGCCCCATGTAAGCCATGTTGCGTTGCACGCCACGTTTGGCGTTGCACAAGGTCATGACGGGGCCGACGTAGTCCTGCGGCATGAACAATTTGACCGTGACGATGGGTTCGAGGATCTGCTCGATGCGCCCCACTTCGGGCATCTTGGAAGGATTGTCGACCGTCACCATCGACCCGTCGCGCAGTTGCACCTTGTACACCACCGACGGCGCAGTGGTGATGAGGTCCATGTCATATTCGCGCTCAAGTCGCTCCTGGACGATGTCCATGTGCAGGAGTCCGAGGAAGCCGCAGCGGAACCCGAAACCCAGCGCCGACGAGACCTCGGGCTCGAATTGCAGCGCCGCATCGTTGAGCTGCAATTTTTCAAGTGCATCGCGCAAGGCATCGTATTCGCTTGACTCCACCGGATACAAGCCGGCGAACACCTGCGGCTGCACTTCCTTGAATCCCGGCAACGCCTGCATGGCCGGGCGCGCCACGAGTGTCACGGTGTCGCCCACGCGCGCGCTCTTGAGCTCCTTGATGCCGGCGATGACAAACCCGACCTCGCCAGCGCCGAGCTGCTCGCGCGCCAGGGACTTCGGCGTGAACACGCCAAGCTGCTCGCAAGCGTATTGCGCACCCGAGGCCATGAGCTGAAAGCGGTCGCGGCGCTTGAGCACGCCATCGACAACCCGTACCAGCATCACGACGCCGACGTAGCTGTCGTACCAGGAATCGATTACCAGTGCCTTGAGTGGGGCATCGGGATTGCCCTTCGGCGGCGGAATGCGCGCGATCACTGCTTCAAGGATGTCGTCGATACCCAGGCCTGTTTTGGCACTGGCGAGCAGCGCATCCGATGCATCGATACCGATGACGTCTTCAATTTCCTTGCGCGCCCCTTCGGGATCCGCCTGCGGCAAATCCATTTTGTTGAGCACCGGTACCACTTCGACGCCCAGCTCGAGGGCGGTGTAGCAATTCGCCACGGTCTGCGCCTCGACACCCTAACTCGCATCGACGACGAGGAGCGCGCCTTCGCAGGCTGACAGGGAACGACTGACTTCATAGCTGAAGTCGACGTGTCCAGGTGTATCGATCAGGTTGAGCTGGTAGGTCAGCCCGTCACGCGCGACGTACTGCAGTGCCGCAGTCTGCGCCTTGATGGTGATGCCGCGTTCGCGCTCGAGGTCCATCGAATCGAGGACCTGGCTTTCCATTTCGCGATCTGACAAGCCCCCGCAGCGCTGAATGAGCCGATCTGCGAGCGTGGACTTACCGTGGTCAATGTGGGCGATGATTGAAAAATTGCGAATCCGTTGCATGCTGCCTCGGTACGGCACAGCGCGATGCCCGCGCCGGCCAAAAAAAAGGCGCGGCATTCTGGACGCGCCTACCAACAAAATTGTTTGGCAACTGCTTGTTGGAACCCTATTTTAGCAAGTGAAAAGGGAGCCGACGGCAGCGCGCAACGCGGCGCCGTCACGGACAGGCAATTGGAAGACATTGAAACCCCGAACCCCGAGGATCCGGGGTTCGGCCAAGCAGTGCCGTATCAGCCAGCTGCGATTTTACCTTTGAAATCAGCAAATCCACGTTGATCACTTCGCCGCCGAGGCGCCCGTCGGCTTCGGCGCGTGCGCACGCGGATGCACGAGCACGTACTGCGCCGCATGATCACGCTGCACCAGAAGCGCGGCCGGCTTTCCAACTGGCAACCGGGAGACGAGATGTTCGAACTGGTCGGCACTGCGGATCTCGGCATTGTTCACCAGTGTGACGATATCGCCGACGCGCAGGCCGCTGCGAGCCGCCCCTGGCTGCACCGCAACAACCATGACGCCAGCCTTGACGTCCAGTTCCCTGCGTTGCTGCGCATTGAGATCGACCACCGCCACGCCAATGGGACTGCGTTGCGCGCCAGTTGGTGCCGCTTGCGGCATTTGCGGCGATTGCGAGCCGCCGCCGGCGCTCTTTCCGTGCTCCCAGGCCTTGACCTTGATGGGTAACGTCAAGCGCTTGCCCCGACGAAACACCTCCATCGTCACCGTCGCACCAGGCGTCACATCACCCACAATACGTGGAAGGTCGTTCGCGTGGGTGACCGCCTTGCCATCAAACCGCGTGATGATGTCTCCATCCTGCACGCCAGCGGCATCGGCGGCGCCTCCAGGCTCCACCGACCGCACCAATGCGCCCATGGGTTTTCCCAGCCCGATGGCATCCGCCAATTCAGTGCCAACGCCATCGATGGCGACGCCGATATTGCCGCGCACGACGAAGCCACGCTGCTCCAGCTGGCGGGCGACTTGGGTGGCGACGTCGATCGGAATGGCGAATGAAATTCCCATGAAACCGCCGGTTTCGCTGTAGATCTGCGAGTTGATCCCGATCACCTGCCCCTGCATGTCGATCAGTGGCCCCCCCGAGTTGCCTGGATTCACGGCAACATCCGTCTGGATGAAGGGGTTGTAATCGCCGGTGTCCCGCCCTTTCGCGCTGACGATGCCCGCGGTCACGGTATTTTCCAGGCCGAACGGCGAGCCGATCGCAAGCACCCATTCGCCGACACGAATGGCACGGGAGTCTCCGATGCGCACCGCTGGCAATCCATGGGCCTCGATTTTCAGCACCGCGACATCGGTACGCTTGTCAGCACCCACGAGGCGAGCCTTGAACTCACGCTTGTCCGCCAGGGTGACAATGATTGCACTTGCGCCATCGACGACATGGGCGTTGGTCATCACCTCACCATCGGAGCTGACGATGAAACCCGAACCGACTGCCGCGGGGCTGTCCGGATCGGGAGGCTCGGAATTGGCGTCGCCGCCCGGAGGCGACGCCGGCGGCACCGGAATCCCGAAAAATCGATGCAAAAACTCGCGGGTCTGATCATCGAGTTGCGGCCCCTGCCCCTGGGTGGTCTTCTTGTAGATGCGAACGTTGACCACGGAAGGACCCACCTGGTCGACCAGACCTGTGAAATCAGGCAGGCAGCAATGCACCCCGGTCGTCGACGCCACAGCGCCTGCGGGCGCCGTGGCCGGCTGCGCGGGGCTTGGAGCGGCGGCGGCGACGCTCACACCAAAGTACAGCGTCGCGAGCAAGCCGCGAGGAATAGCACCAATCGAAGGCATGGGCATGGGTCCGGATTGTGTGATGGAAGCGCCTAGCATACCCGACGGCCAGCGCCGCTTCAGGCACACCCGGCAACGGAGAAATGCATCAGTGCAAGGTGGCGAATTGCGGCGCGCGCACTTGTGACAACGGATCGGAGGCGAGATAGCCGGGGTCAAGATGCCGACTGGCAACATAGTCGCGCCACGCATCGCGCGCGGGTGCCGTGCCCGCCGCCGCGCATGTTGACGACCGCCCCGCAGCGGCGGCGAATTGCGGCGATCTTGATGACGACATCTCGGTTACAACCACGGTGACTGCCACGACTCCGGCCGCGAGCATGCCAGCCAGACCCCAGCGCCAAGGCCCACGCAGCAGGCCGCCGGACGCCGCGGCCGTTGGCAGTGGCTCGCACCGGATGCGCTGCGCAACGCGCTGGGTGAAGCCCTCTTCGTCAGGCAAGGGCAGCAAGGTCGGGGAGCGCATCAAATCCCCGATCTGGTGGTATTCGCGCCAGATTGCGCGTGCTTGCGGATCGCGCCGCAGACGCGCCAGCAGCGCCTCGCGCTGCGGCACCGGATCCCCATCAGCCAACGCCGAGATGTGTTCCCGCAGCGGGTCTGGCGCTTCGACGTCGCTCATCAGATTCTCCCCCAGGCGCCTGTGCCTGATCGAAACGTCCTGCACCATGGTGTCAGTCTCCCCCTCATCGCGACCCGCGCTGCGCTACCAGCGCCCACCCGACTTGTCGCCAAGCAACGGGCGCAATTTTTTCGCGATTGCCTCGCGCGCCCGGAAAATCCTCGAGCGCACGGTTCCCACGGGACATTGCATGCTCTGTGCAATATCCTCGTAGCTCATGCCTTCGATTTCGCGCAAAGCGATGGCTGTCCGAAGATCCTCCGGCAGGTCGTCGATCGCGGCGTTGACTGTGCTCGCAATCTGCCTACCCGCCAGGAGCGCTTCTGGAGTCTCCATGTCACTTAGTTGCTCGTCAAGGGAAAAAGTTTCACCATCTTCTGAAAAAACTGAAGAATCGTGGACCGAAGTGTCTTTTGCGCCGTCGGCCGCTGCTTTTTTCGCGGTGTTGACCGCAATCCTGTAAAGCCATGTGTAGAACTGGCTCTCGCCCCGAAACTGCCCGATGGCACGGTAGGCGCGAAGAAACGTTTCCTGCGCCACGTCCTCGGCAAGGGCAGGCTCGCGCACAAATCGGAGGATGAGACGGAAAATGCGGCGCTGATACTTCATGACCAGCAGATCGAACGCCTCGCGGTCGCCGCACTGGACACGCTCGACCAGAACCTGGTCGGCAGACGGATCCACGACGTCCTTCACAGCGTCAGCCGGGTTCGAAGCTCCTGCCACGCCGCAGGGGCGATGTCCGAGGCCACCGGAAGCACGACACGGCCACCCGCACCCAGTCCGACGACCAGCAGCAAGCCAGGAAGAACCACGGCCCGCACGTCGGCGAGATCCTGGCGGCGACCGTCCTGATGCAGGCTCCAGCCCCGACCATCATGCCGAAGGGTGAATGGACGGATTTTCCAGTAGGGGTGCTGCGCCGCAAGCACGAGAAAGAACATGCCGACGGACAAGCTGCGCATCATGGGAGCCTCGCTGGCGTCGCCCCACTGCCAGATATTCCAGGCCACTGACACCGCCACGAGGGCATCGAAAGCCATCAGGATACGATGCCAGCGCACAAAGCGACCGACATGGATCTGAAACTGCGCAATGGACTTCATTGCGCACTGAACAAAAGAGTCGGACGGCGGCTCAGACCCGACGGAACACCAGCGAGCCGTTCGTTCCCCCGAACCCGAAATTGTTCTTCAGGGCAACCTCGATGGGCATGTCCCTGGCAGTGTTGGCACAGTAATCCAAGTCGCATTCTGGATCCGGCGTTTGCAGGTTGATCGTGGGGGGAGCAACCTGATGGTGCAGCGCCAAGACCGTGAACAACGACTCGACACCTCCGGCACCACCAAGCAGATGCCCCGTCATGGACTTGGTGGAGCTGACCACCAGGTGCTGGGCATGGCTGCCGAAGGCCGCCTTGATGGCGTCGCTTTCATTCTTGTCGCCGAGGGGGGTCGAAGTGCCGTGCGCATTCAGGTATTGAACCTGATCCTGGGCCAACCCGGCGTTATTCAATGCGCTAAGCATGCATTTACGCGGACCGTCGACGTTCGGCGCCGTGATGTGATGCGCGTCACCGCTCATGCCGAAGCCGACGAGTTCGGCATAGATGCGCGCGCCGCGGCGGGTGGCGGACTCCCACTCCTCGAGCATCATGACGCCGGCGCCCTCGCCCAGCACGAAGCCGTCACGGTCCTTGTCCCAGGGGCGGCTCGCAGCCGCCGGATCGTCATTGCGTGTGGACAGCGCGCGGGCCGACGCAAAACCCCCGACGCCAAGTGGGCAAACCGTGGCTTCTGCACCGCCGGCCAGCATCGCGTCCGCATCGCCGGATTCGATCAGGCGTGCAGCAAGACCAATGGCATGCAGGCCGGTCGTACAGGCGGTCACCACCGACAGGTTGGGGCCGCGAAATCCGTACTCGATCGACAAATGCCCCGAGATCATATTGATGATCGACGAGGGGACGAAGAACGGTGAAATCCTGCGCGCACCGCGATCGACGAAATCCTGATGGGTCTGCTCGATCATCGGCAGACCGCCGATACCCGAGCCCACCAGCACGCCAACCCGGTCGAGATCGATTCCCGTCGCGTCAGGCAGTCCGCTGTCACGGACGGCCTGGATGGAGGCGGCCAGCCCATAGTGGATGAACGTATCCATGTGCCGCGCTTCCTTGACCGGAATGTAGTCCCCGATCTCGAAATCACGCACCTCGCCCGCAATGCGCGCGGAGAACGTCGATGCATCGAACTTGGTGATGGGCCCGATGCCGGACTTGCCAGCGATCAGGTTGTTCCAGGCGGACTCAACCGTGTTTCCAACGGGGGAGACGATACCCAGACCGGTAATTGCGATTCGGCGACGCATGCTCATGGCGCAGGCTGGCTCAAGCGGACGGAAAGACAAAGCACACAAGATGCGCCCGCGCCGAGGCGCGTGGCGCAGTGTCGATCACGCGGGACCCGCGGCGCGCGCTGCCGTCGTCGGCAGCAGCCGCGTAGCCCTGGCGGCGATCAACCCTTCTGGTGATTCTGGGCGTAGTCAACGGCCAACTGCACCGTGGTGATTTTTTCTGCGTCTTCGTCCGGAATTTCAATGCCGAACTCATCTTCCAGCGCCATCACCAACTCAACCGTGTCGAGCGAGTCGGCGCCGAGGTCATTGACGAAGGATTTTTCGTTCGTGACCTGATCTTCGGCCACACCTAGTTGTTCGGCAATGATCTTCTTGACGCGCTGTTCGATATCACTCATGTAACTCTCCAGAAAAAGGGCAGTCGAATTCTAACAATGCCGGGTGGCAAACCCGGCCGGGTCGGTCCCTGGCGATCACGACATGTACATGCCGCCGTTGACGTGCAGCTCGACGCCCGTCACGTAGCCTGCGTGCGGCGAGACTAGATAGCCTACCGCATGCGCGATGTCCGAAGGCTGACCCAGTCGTCCCAGGGGGATGCGGCCGAGCAGGATCTTGGTGGCGGCATCGCCCAGACCGCGCGTCATGTCAGTGTCGATGAACCCGGGGGCCACACAATTGACGGTGATATTGCGGCTGCCAAGTTCCTGCGCGAGTGCCCGTGTCATGCCGGCTACGCCGGCCTTCGCGGCGGCGTAATTGGCCTGCCCGGGATTGCCGCTCGCGCCCACCACGGACGTTACGTTGACGATGCGCCCGCCACGCTGCTTCATCATCGGACGGATTGCGGCGCGGCACAACCGGAACACAGCATTGAGATTGGTGTCGATGACTGCGGCCCAATCATCGTCCTTCATGCGCAGCGCCAGCGTATCACGGGTAATGCCCGCATTGTTGACGAGAATATGCAGACCGCCGCGTTCACGTACCAGACGCTCGACCAGCCGCTCGGAGGCGGCGGCATCGGTGACATCGAGAACCACGCCCTCGCCAGCCGCGCCGAGTGCCTCGGCAATCCGGCCGGCGCCAGCCTCGCTGGTGGCCGTGCCGACCACGAATGCGCCCTGCGCAGCCAACACGGCAGCGATGGCCTGGCCAATGCCGCGCGTGGCGCCGGTGACGAGGGCAACCTGTCCTTGCAGGGGTGATGAACTCATTGCAATGCCTCCTTGATGGCGCGTGCGCTGGACTGATCCACGAGTGCATGACTGACCAGTCCGGTGTCGATGCGACGGGTCAGCCCCGCCAGCACCTTGCCTGGTCCGCATTCGACGAGGGTGTCGCATCCCGCCGCCGCCAGTGCGCGCACGCACTCGACCCAACGCACCGCCCCGGCGGCTTGCCGGCTCAGCGCCACGCGGATCGCCATCGGATCCGGATGCTCGGCGACGTCGACGTTGTGGATGACGGGAATCTCGGGTGCTCGCAGTGCGACACCGGCAAGGTACTGCTCGAGTCGACGCGCGGCTGGCTCGAGCAGGCTGCTGTGGAACGGCGCCGAGACTGGTAGCGGCAGCGCGCGCTTGGCGCCGCGCTCCTTCAGGCGTGCGCAGGCCTGTTCGACCGCGCCTCGTGTCCCGGCGATCACCACCTGCCCTGGTGCGTTGAAATTCACCGCCTCCACCACTTCGCCGCCCACCGTCGTGATTTCCGCGCAGATCTGCCGCACCGACGCATCGTCGAGCCCCAGCACCGCAGCCATGCCGCCCGCGCCCACCGGAACCGCGCTTTGCATGGCCTCGGCACGGAATCGCACCAGCGGCAGCGCGTCGGCGAAGGTCAAGGCTCCGGCAGCCACGAGCGCCGTGTATTCCCCCAGGCTGTGCCCCGCGACCCGCGCTGGACGTTCGCCGCCCTCGGCCAGCCACAAGCGCCACAGCGCCACGCCTGCCGTGAGCATGATCGGCTGCGTATTGGTCGTGAGGTTCAAGGCATCGGCCGGACCGGACCGCATCAGCGCCGCCAGGTCCTGGCTCAGCACGTCCGCGGCTTCCGCGAGGGTATCCCGCACCGCGGGATGATCGGCCACGGCGTCGAGCATCCCGACCGATTGCGAGCCTTGACCCGGAAATACGAAAGCAAAAGTTTTCATCAGGATCTTTCAATGGCCGCACGCATCGGCGCACCGGCTCAATAGTCCAGCAGGGCCGCGCCCCATGTCAGACCGCCGCCCACGGCCTCGAGCAACAGGGTATCGCCGTGACGGATGGTTCCGGCACGCACGGCGGTATCCAGCGCAAGGGGAATCGAAGCCGCTGAAGTGTTGCCATGGTCAGCCACAGTCTGCACCACGCGCTGCGCCGGGATTCCGAGTTTTTTTGCCGTATGCAACATGATGCGAATATTGGCCTGGTGCGGAACCATCCAGTCCACGTCGGCGGAGGTACGCCCCGCCGCGTCGAGCACTTCGCGGGCGACACGCTCGAGCACGTGCACGGCCTGCTTGAATACGGCCTGCCCATCCATGTGCAGAAACGCCGTCCCTTGCACGGCACCAGCCGATATGCGCCCCGGGGTGCAAAGAATGCCTGCCTGGCTGCCGTCGCCATGCAGCGCCGCTGCCAGAATACCTGGCGTGTCGCTCGCACCCAGCACCACGGCGCCGGCACCGTCACCGAACAGCACACAGGTGGTACGGTCCGTGAAATCAAGAATCCGGGAAAACACCTCGGCACCGATGACCAAGGCGTTGCGCGCCACGCCGGAGCGAATGAACTGATCAGCGACGGTCAACGCGTAGATGAAGCCGGCACACACGGCCTGGATGTCGAACGCAGCTCCGCCTTTCGCACCCAGGCGGCCCTGGATCAACGCGGCGTTCGATGGAAAGATCATGTCCGGCGTGGACGTGGCGCAAATGATCAAATCGACATCCTCGGGCCGCAAGCCGGCGGCATCGAGGGCACGCCGCGCGGCATGCTCGCCCAGATCCACGCTGGTGGTCGACGCATCTGCGAAATGGCGCTGCCGGATGCCGGTGCGCTCAACGATCCATGCGTCGCTGGTTTCAATGCCGTCACGCGCGAGGCGCTCGGCCAATGCGGCGTTGCCGACCACGTCGACGGGCAGAAAACTACCGGTTCCGAGAATGCGTGAATGACGCGACATGGCTACGAAGTCGGGTACTGGATCCAGGGATGGAAAGGGCTGCCTCTGGCCACGTGGGCTCAGCGGACCTCGGGAGCCGCCGGGACGGGTTGCGGATGCAAGGTGGCGAGAATGCGCTCGATTTCCTGCACCACCCCGCCCCGCGCCGCCTCATGTGCGCGCAGCAAAGCTTGCTCGAACGCGAAGGCGTCTGCGGAGCCATGACTCTTGAACACCAGACCGCGCAGGCCAAGCAATGCCGCACCGTTGTAGCGCCGGTGATCGACGCGTCGCCGGAACCGCCCCAGCACGGGCAACGCCGCCAAGGCCATCAGCCGCGTCCAGGCGCTGCGGGTGAACTCCTCGCGAATCATTGCGCTCAGCATCTGTGCGAGGCCCTCCGACGTCTTGAGCGCGACATTCCCCACGAACCCGTCGCAGACGACGATGTCAGCCGTGCCTTTGAAAATGTCGTTACCCTCGACGTTGCCAAGGAAGTTCAATCGGCCTTCGGCTGCCGCATTGCGCAGCAATTCACCGGCGCGCTTGATCATCTCGTTGCCCTTGATGACCTCTTCGCCAATATTCAGCAGGCCCACACGCGGCGAGGGGTGCCCCGACGCTGCCGCAAATGCGGTCCCCATCACCGCAAACTGCAGCAAGTGTTCGGCTTCGCAATCGACGTTGGCACCCAAATCGAGCATGAGCGTCCCACTGCCCGCGGCGTTGGGCAAATAGGTGGCAATGGCCGGACGATCGATGCCTGGAAGCGTCTTCAAGACGTAGCGCGCGACCGCCATCAGTGCGCCAGTGTTCCCCGACGATATGCAGGCGTCGGCGCGACCTTCCTTGACGAGGTCGATGGCACGCCGCATCGACGAGTCCTTCTTGCGACGAAGCGCAACTTCCACCGCGTCGTTCATGGAGACGACCTCGGACGCTGCCACCACCTCGACG
>DAICZP010000118.1 GCA_027311065.1 Thiomonas sp.
AAGCATCTCGCGCCGCGCGAGGTTCAGCGCCTGGGGGTTGCCATGTCGAAGCTGACGCGCGTGACAGCGGTTCAGGCGCACGAAGTCATGCGGGAATTCCGCGAGCTGCTCGAGCAGCAGACGTCGCTCGGCCTGGGGTCGGACCAGTTCCTGCGTGGCGCGCTGACCAAAGCACTTGGCGGTGAACGTGCGGGTTCGCTGATCGATCGCATCCTGCACGGTGGAGACTCGAGCGGGCTGGAAAACCTGAAATGGCTCGAGCCACGCGCAGTCGCCGAGCTGATCAAGCTCGAGCATCCGCAGGTCATCGCACTGGTCCTTTCGTACATTGAACCCGACCAGGCGTCCGAAGTCCTGCATTTTCTGCCCAAGCGCCAGGCGTCCGACGCGGTGCTGCGCCTGGCGAATCTCGATGGTTTGCAACCCAGCGCGCTGCGTGAGCTGAACGAGGCCCTCGACGAACTGCTCAGCGGCGACTCCCAAAGCGTGCAGGTCAGTGCGATGGGTGGACCGAAGGTGGCGGCGGACATCCTCAATCGCATCGAGACCTCACTGTCGAACGAGATCATGGAACACATGCGCGGTCAGGACGAGAATCTCGCCGCCAAGGTTCAGGAAAAGATGTTTGTGTTCGATGACCTCATCAATGTCGATGATCGCAGCATGCAGACCATGTTGCGCGAAATTTCGTCCGAGTCGCTGATCCTCGCGCTCAAGGGTGCCAACCCGCAGCTCAAGGAGAAGTTTCTGGGCAATATGTCGAAGCGCGCGGCGGAAATGTTGCGCGACGACATGGAGGCCAAAGGCCCGGTCCGGCTCAGCGAGGTGGAGGCAGCGCAAAAGGAGATTCTCCAGGTCGCAACCCGATTGGAGGCTGCAGGCCAGATCCAGTTGGGCGGTGGCGGCGGCGAGTCCCTGGTGTCATGAGCGCTTGAGCCGATACCACAGCCATGAACTCCATCATCCCGAAAGAAGACGCACTCCAGGCCAGGACCTGGTCAGCGCCGGATTTCGGACGGCCAGCACCCAGCACAGTCGAGGTCGTGGCTGCCGAGACCCCTGTGAACCTGCCCACCGCGAGCGATATCGCGGCCATGTTCGATCAGGCGCGTGCGGAGGGTTTCGAGGAAGGCCGCCGCCAAGGTCTTGAGGATGGGCGCATCGCCGGCCTGGCGGCCGGGCGCGCGCAGGCGCAGGCGGATGCCGCGTCGTTGCGTGCCTTGCTCGAGCGTCTTCGGTCTCCGATCGATCGGCTCGACGCTGATCTCGAGGAGAGCATGGTCGCGCTGGCGCTCGAGCTGGCACGCCAAGTGGTGGTGGTGGAGCTGCAAACCCATCCTGAACAGATCCGCGATGTGCTGCGGCGTGCACTGGCCTCGTTTCCAGCCAGTGCCGGGACGCCGTGGGCGCGCCTGCATCCCGACGACGTTGCGTTGCTGCGCGAGATCATGCCGGGCCTCGAGGAGTCCGGGCTTTCGCTGATTCCCGATGAGTCGCTGCAGCGGGGTGATCTGGTGCTGGCGGGGGCAAGTGACGCGCAACGCGCCGTTCCAGATCGGCGCTGGCGGGTTCGGGCGGGGCACGAGATCCACGCTGAACTCGACCTCAGGCTCGAGGAGCGCTGGCGCCAGGTCATGGCGCGGCTGTTTGAAGATGGATCATTCTGAAGGCGTGTCAGCCGATGCGGTGCCGATGTGTTCGGCGCCGGCGTTGACGCGCATGCGTGCCCTGCAGCGACGGCTGGAAGCGGCTGGTCCACTTCCGCTGCTTCCCAGCGGAAGCCTGGTCCGTGTGCGAGGACTGATTCTCGAGGCACATGGTCTGGACGTGAGCCTCGGGGCGCGCTGCCTGGTGGCCGCCGAAGGCCATCGACGGGTCGCGGCCGAGGTCGTCGGGTTCAATGGCGACCTCGTCCAGCTCATGGCCGCGGGCGATATGCAAGGTCTTGCACCGGGAGCGAGAGTGCGCCCGATTCCGGGGGATCTTCGCATCCCGGCAGGGCCCGAGCTCTATGGCCGCGTGATCGACGGCAGCTGCAAGCCCCTTGATGACCGCGGACCTTTGGAGACCATGGACCTGACGACACTGAGCGGTCCGCCGATCAATCCGCTCGAACGGGCCCTGGTGCGCCAGCCGCTGGACGTCGGCGTGCGCGCGATCAATGCGCTGTTCACGGTTGGGCGCGGCGCGCGCATGGGGCTGTTCGCTGGCAGCGGCGTCGGCAAAAGCGTGTTGATGGGCATGATGGCGCGTAACACGAATGCCGATGTCATCGTCGTCGGTCTGATCGGTGAGCGGGGTCGTGAAGTCAAGGAATTCATCGAGGACATCCTCGGTGAGGAAGGGCGTCGTCGCGCGGTTGTGGTGGCGGTGCCGGCGGATGCGCCCGCGCTGGCGCGCATTCGCGGGGCCCGCATCGCCACGGCCTTGGCAGAGTATTACCGCGATCGTGGCCAGCATGTCCTGCTGCTCATGGATTCGCTGACAAGGTACGCGCTGGCCTTGCGTGAAGTCGCACTTGCCGCAGGCGAGCCGCCGGCAGCGCGCGGATTTCCGCCCTCGGTGTTCGCAAAATTGCCGGCACTGGTGGAACGTGCGGGCAATGGACGCGACGGTGGCGGCAGCGTGACGGCGTTCTACACCATCCTCATGGAAGGCGACGACCAGCAGGATCCGATTGCGGACAATACGCGCGCCATTCTCGACGGACATGTGGTGCTGAGTCGGCGACTGGCTGAACAGGGACACTTTCCAGCCATCGATCTGCAGTCATCGATCAGTCGCGTGATGCCAAGTCTGGTCGAACAAGAGGAGTTGCGCCGCGTGTACCGTCTCAAGGAACTGCAGTCACGTTACGCAAGTCAGCAGGACCTGATTGCCGTGGGGGCGTATACGCCGGGTGCCGATCCGACGCTGGACATGGCGGTGCAGGCGCATCCGGCGATCCGTGCCTTTTTATGTCAGGGCATGCGTGAGTCGTTCGATCTCGCGGCCAGCCGTGCTGCATTGACACAGCTCATGGGTCCCTATCTTGGGTCCGTGGCCGCGGCGATTTGATGCCGATGGTTGCCTGACCCGGAGCGCCCACGATGACACAGGGTCGACCCGATCCGCAGCGCTTGGCGGTTTTGCGCCAGTTGCGCGCGCAAGCCGAGGAGACGGCGCGGGTGCTCGCCGAGGCGCTTGGTGTGATCCGGATGGAGCGACAGCGAGAGCAGGAAAAATTGGTCAACCTGCATGGATTCATCGCCCATTACCGCCATGAACTCGATGCGATCCAGCGCGTGGGCGCCGCCTGGGTGCGCGTGCGAGAAGTGCGGTCCTTCATCTCGCGGCTCGAGGATGCGGAGGTGGCGCAACAGGCGGAGATTCAACGCGTTGCCGGTCTTCTCGAGGACAAGACACGTGCGTGGGCAAGCGCGCGTCAACGTGAAAAAGCCTTCGACATGTTGATCGCGCAGCAGGAGTCCCTCGCCGCAGCGTTTGTGCGCAAGCAGGAACTCGACGCCTTGCAGGAGTGGAATTTGAACGTGGCGACGAATTTCACCACCTCGGGCTCCGGTCGCGACGAGATGCCTTGAAGATCTGGCGCGGGAATTGCTTTCTTCAGCCTGCACTCAATTGCGAGCCAAGAGCATGACACCCATCACCACTCTCGTTCCAGGCGTTCAGGCAGCGGCAGCGGATTCCGCGCTTCAGCCAGCACCGAGCACGAATAGCGCCGACAGTTTCGGCTCCGCGTTGTCGCGCGCGCAGTCGGCACCGGTTCCCGCGCCGACAGCGCAGACGTCGCAGGAGGCAGCGTTGACGCCTGGCGCATCGCATGCACAGGGAACGTCACCGTCGCCGGAGCCATCCCAGGTCAAGACGCCGGAGCAGGTCGGGTTGCAACACACAGCGGCTGTGACGGCGGCAGCGCACGAAGCCAATTCCGCGGCCGCACAGTCGGCTGCGGACGCAGCGGTCGCGTCCGTGGCGCAC
>DAICZP010000125.1 GCA_027311065.1 Thiomonas sp.
GGCCTGACCATCGCGTACACCTGGACGCACGCGAAGTGGAACATGGACAACAACGCGCTCAACAACAACTACTCGTTCGACGAGGAGTATCCGAGCAACTATCCGTTCATCAGCGAGCCGGTGGCCAAGCAGCGCATCGTCGTGGCCGGTACCCTGAAGGGGCCATGGGACATCGCCATGGGTGCGCGGCTGACCCTGGCCTCGCCGATCCCGGATGTGAACCTGGCTTGCTACGGGGCGGCCACGATCAGTACCTGCATGCCGATCGCCGCGACGCCCGAGGGCTCGCGCTTCCTGGTGGGCGGACGCATTTGGGGCTACCGCGATTTCTCGGTGCAGTTCACCAAGAACTTTAAGCTGTATGGCCTCAACGCCTATGCGCGCGCCGACATCATCAACCTGTTGAACTGGCACAACTACACCAGTTACATCGAGAACTGGGGCAGCAATGGCGTGCTCAACAAGTACCCGGTGACGTACAATCCGCTGGGGGAGATCTCGGGTTACCCGCGTTATGTGAAGCTCACCGTGGGCGTGCAGTTCTGAGTCCACGCAAACGCGCCGGGGGCAATCCGCCGGCGCGTTTCGATTGCACCTGGCTTGATTGTCCACGTTGGGTCGGCACGCTGCAGTGGTGCAAACTTCCCCGAGAGTTGCTCCGATGCCCACGTCACAGTCCGTGAAAAACATCGTCATCGTCGGCGGCGGCACCGCTGGCTGGATGGCGGCGGCGGCCTGCGCCAAGGTGCTGGGGCCGAGCTATGCGGTGCACCTGGTCGAGTCGGAGGAAATTGGCACCATCGGCGTGGGCGAAGCCACGGTACCCCACCTCAAGCAGTTCAACAGTCTGCTCGAGATCGACGAGGTCGAGTTCGTCAAGGCCGTCAAGGGCACGTTCAAACTGGGCATCCAGTTCAACGACTGGGGGCGTCCGGGTGACAGTTACATCCACGGTTTCGGTGCGCTGGGCACCAATATCGGCCCGCTGCCGTTCCACCAGTTCTGGATCAAAGCGCAGCAAAAGGGCTGGGCCGGGCCGCTGGGCGATTATTCGATCAACACGGTCGCCGCGGTGCGCGGCAAGTTCATGCCTTCGGCCAGCGACGTGCCGGCCAGCTCACCGCTGGCGGACATCCGCTACGCCTACAACTTCGATGCCAGCCTGTACGCGCGCTACCTGCGTGGCTACGCCGAGGCGCGCGGCGTGCGTCGCACCGAGGGCAAGATCAGGCACGTACAGCTGCGCGGTGAGGATGGTTACGTCGAATCGGTGACGCTGGAGAACGGCAGCGTCATCGGCGGCGACCTGTTCATCGACTGCTCGGGCTTTCGCGGGTTGCTGATCGAGCAGGCGTTGCACACCGGCTACATCGATTATTCGCAGTGGCTGCGTTGCGACCGCGCGGTGGCGGTCGGCTGCGAGAAAGTCGGTCCGCCCACGCCGTACACGCGGGTGACCGCGCGCACGGCCGGCTGGCACTGGCGCATCCCGTTGCAGAATCGCACCGGCAACGGGCACGTTTACTGCAGCGCGCTGATCAGCGATGACGAGGCCACGGCGACGCTGCTGGCCGGTCTGGATGGCAAGCCGCTGGGTGAGCCGCGCCTGCTGCGCTTCACGCCCGGCATGCGCAAGAAGTTCTGGAACAAGAATGTGGTCGCACTGGGGCTGGCCAGCGGCTTTCTGGAGCCGCTGGAATCCACCAGCATCTTCCTGATCCAGTCGGGCATCGCGCGCTTGCTCAGCCTGCTGCCGTGGAATGATTTCAGCGAGGTGGTGATCGATGAATACAACGCCCAACTCACTTTCGAGATCGAGCGCATCCGCGATTTCCTGATCCTGCACTACCACGCCACGCAGCGCGACGACGCGCCGCTGTGGCGCGAGTGCGCCCACATGTCGGTGCCCGCAAGTCTGGCGCACAAGATGCGCCTGTTCGCCGACAGCGGGCGATCCTTCCGCGAGGCTGAGGAGCTCTTCGCGGAACCCAGCTGGGTGGAGGTAATGATCGGGCAGAACATCCTGCCGCGCACCTATCACCCGCTGGTGGATCAGATGCCCGACGATCAGCTCAAGCAGTTCATGCAGGGCGTGGCGCAGGTCATCGAAAGCTGCACCGGCATGATGCCGCTGCATCAGGCCTTCATCGACCGCCGTTGCACCGCCCCCGGATTGGATCCCTGAGGGTCCCGTGCAGTCCGGGTCCGGGGTTCCCCGGCATTTCTAACTGTCGCATCAAGGAATTGATCGCAGCCGTTGGGGGTGCGCGCTTCGAAGCGGTGTCATTGGCGGTGACCGCGATCACCGGAGGCAGCCCGATGTACGTGAGCAAAATATCGACGCCGTGGTGCGGAAAGATTGCCGACATCCTCGCGATGCTGGCGCTGATATTTGCACTGGATGGTTGTGGCGGCGGTGGCGCTGGCACGAGTCCGGGCAGTAGCAATCCCGGTGCGCTCTCGCTGGTGCTCTCCGCCGCACCCTCCAGCCTCTCAGTACCGGCCGGCGAATCAGCCGCTTTCACGCTCGGTATCAGCCCGGCGTCCGCCAGCCCGGTGACGCTGACCCTGGTCAACGCGCCCGCGGGCGTGCAGCTTGCAGCGGGCACGGCCACGGCAGCAGGTTCAGGGCAGCAGAACGAGATGCTCGATGTCGCGGCGACGGCGACGCCGGGTACCTATGCGATGACGCTGAGTGGCAGCAGCGGCAGCGCGACGGCAACCACCGGACTCACGCTGCTGGTCGAGCCCGCGCTGCCGGCATCCCTCGCGCAGCTCGAGCAAAGCACGTTCGAGTACTTCTGGAACACCACCCATCCGGCCAACGGGCTGGCGCCCGATCACTACCCCGGGTCGCCCTACGCCAGCATCGCCGCCACCGGCTTTGCGCTGACCGCCTACCCGATCGGCGTCGAACACGACTGGATCACGCGCCAGCAAGCCGAACAGCGCGTGCTGACCACATTGCAGTTCCTGAGCAACGCGCCACAAGGGCCGGCCGCGAGCGGTGAGAGCGGGTATCAGGGTTTCTTCTATCACTTTCTCGATCTGAACACCGGCCAGCGCTGGCCGGGATCGGAACTGTCCTCGATCGACACCGCGCTGCTGATGGCGGGCGTGCTGACCGACGAGAGTTACTTCAACCAGAACAACAGCAGCGAGAACCAGATCCGCGCGCTGGCCGACCAGCTCTACCGCAACGTCAACTGGACCTGGATGCAGCCGGCCGCACCGACCATCAGCCTGGGCTGGCTGCCGGAGTCGGGCTATCTGCCCTACAACTGGCAGGGCTACAACGAGGCGATGATCCTGTACATCGAGGCGCTGGGCTCGCCCACGCATCCCGTATCCGCCAGCGCGTGGACGGCGTGGACAGCGACCTATCCGAACACCTGGGGTGATTACTACGGGCGCCAGCAACTCGGCTTCGCGCCGCTGTTCGGGCACCAGTACTCGCAGGCGTGGATCGATTTCCGCGGCATCCAGGATGCTTTCATGCGCAGCGTGGGCAGCGACTATTTCATCAACAGCAGCCTCGCCACCGAATCCCAGCGCGACTACGCCATCGCCAATCCCGGCCAGTGGACCGGCTATGGCAATGACCTGTGGTGGTTGACCGCCTGCGACGGACCGGGCAACTTCACGCTGACCGACGGCAGTGGCCGGCAGCGCACATTTTATGGTTATGCCGCACGTGGCGCCGCCATCACCGGCACCCTGGATGACGGCACCATCGCGCCGGCCGCGGCGCTGGGTTCGATCGTCTTCGCGCCGGACATCGTGATCCCGATGGTGCAGTCGATGCAGGCCCGCTACGGTGCCTACATCCTCGGCCTCTACGGCGACTACGATGCGTTCAACCCCAGCTTCCAGTACGGCAACGTGGCGCCCAATACGGGTGCCGTGGTGCCGGGCGTGGGCTGGGTGGATTCGCAGTATCTTGGCATCGATCAGGGCCCGATCCTGCTGATGCTGGAGAACTACCAATCGGGACTGGTCTGGAGCGTGATGCGCCAGAATCCGTACATCGATCTCGGGCTCGAACGCGCCAACTTCACCGGTGGCTGGCTGGCGGGCACGCCGGCCTTGCAATGAGGCTGGTCGATGCATCCTTCCCGGCACTGCTGCGCTCGGTTGCCCCCGGCGATCTCGTCCATCGCCAGTTCAGACACTTCACTCAGCACTTGAATCGCCGAGGTCATGATGCCATCGCTGCGCTCCGTGTTGTTGTCGGCCGGGTTGCTGGCCTTGCTTCTCCCTGCCGCCGCGCAGGCGGCGCCTGTCGCGCAGCCGCGCACGGATACGGCGACATTGCAAACGCGGCCATTGCCGGCGTTCTTCGGACAGCTCGAAAAACGCACCTTCGATTATTTCTGGGACACCGCCAACCCGGTCAACGGCCTGGTGCCGGATCACGCGCCGCATCCGTCGGCATGCAGCATCGCCGCGGTGGGTTTCGCCCTGACGGCCTATCCGATCGGTGTCGAGCGCGGTTACATCACCCGTCAACAGGCGGCACAGCGTGTGCTGGTCACGCTGCGCTTTTTCGCACGAGCGCCGCAGGGTCCGCAGCCGGAAGGGGTCACGGGCTACAAGGGGTTCTTCTACCACTTTCTGGACATGCGCACCGGAGTGCGAACGTCGGACTCGGAGCTGTCCACCGTGGATACCGCGCTGCTGCTGGCGGGCGTGCTGTCGGATCGCGATTACTTCGATCGCGACACGCCCGAGGAGCGCGAGATCCGGCAGTTGGCTGATGCCATCGATCGTCGCGTGGACTGGCGCTGGGCTTCGCCGCATGCACCGCTGATCGCGATGGGCTGGATGCCGGAGAGCGGTTTCATCCCGCACGAGTGGCAGGGCTACGACGAGGCGATGATCCTGTACATCGAGGCGCTGGGCTCGCCCACCCATGCCGTCGCACCCGCGGCGTGGCCGGCGTGGACGGCCACCTATGACCGCACCTGGGGCACGTACCAGGGCCAGACCTATCTCGGCTTCGGCCCGCTGTTCGGCTACCAGTACAGCCAGTCCTGGGTGGACTTTCGCGGTATCCGTGATGCCTGGATGCAGGCCCATGATCTGGACTACTTCGAGAACAGTCGCCGCGCCACGCTGGCGCAGCACGCCTACGCCATCGCCGATCCCATGGGCTGGCGCGGCTACGACCAGGATATCTGGGGCCTGACCGCGAGCGATGGCCCGGCGGATTACGTCCACTTCGCTTTCCCTTTGCACCTGCGCCGCTTCCGCGGCTACAGCGCGCGCGGCGTGGACATCCGCGGCGGTTTCGACGACGGCACCCTGGCGCCGACCGCGATGATTTCCTCCATCGTCTTCGCGCCCGAGTTGGTGATCCCCTCGGTCGAGACGCTTTACCGGCGCTATGGTCACTGGATCTACGGCAAGTACGGTTTCGTCGACGCCTTCAATCCCAGCTTCAACTACGACGTGCCGTTGCGTACCGGCTACCTGGTGCCGGCTGTCGGCTGGGTGGATAGTGAGTACCTGGGCATCGACCAGGGCCCGATCCTGCTGATGCTGGAGAATTACCGATCCGGCTTCGTCTGGCGCCTGATGCGCGGCGATCCGGATCTGCGCCGCGGCCTCGAGCGCGCCGGTTTCCGCGGCGGCTGGCTGGCTGGCAAACCCGTGCGCGAGTGAACCTGCGGACATGCGCAACACACCTCGCCACGCACGCTGGTTGATCCTGCTGCTGATCCTGTTGCTCGCGGGGTGCGCGCGAACTCCTGCGGATCAGCGCGAGGTGGTGCGCTTCTGGGCGATGGGCCGCGAAGGACTGGTGGCGCAGCAGCTGGTCGCCGG
>DAICZP010000003.1 GCA_027311065.1 Thiomonas sp.
GGGGGGGGGTCGGCGAGCGCGACGTGCAAGGCTATGCCCTTGCCGCTGGCGCGGGCATGCATCAGCGCGGCCAGCGTCGCCTCCACGACCAGCAACGCGCCCACCATGTCCGCGACCAGGGTTTGGGGCAACGCGGCACGATCGAGCAGCCCCGCTGTCGCCTGGTAGGTGAGGTCATGCCCGGCATGCGCGGAGGCGCGGCCGCGCGCACCCACCACCGAGACCACGGACAGCTGCGGCCACGCGCGCGCCAGCGCGTCATGGTCGAGCCCGAGTCGTTTCAGAGCACCGGGGCGGAACGCGGTCAGCAGTACATCGCTGGCGTCGAGTGCCGAGCGCATGCGCTGCTGGCCGTCAGGCGTCTTCAGGTCGAGCGTCTCGACCGGAATGCCGCGATGCATGGCGCGGTACAGCGCCGCCGACATGCTGCGCATCGGATCACCACCGGGGGGCTCGATCTTGTGCACGCGGGCACCCAGGGCGCGCAGGCGCGCCAGCGCAGCCGGACCCGGAAGGTTGAGCGCCAGGCTCAGCACACGCACCCCGGCCAGCGGCGCGAAGGCGCGCGGATGGCGTGGAACAAGCGCTCCGTGCAGCGTCACAGCAGCAGATGGCATGGCGTCAGTCCAGCGTACCGTGCTGGATCAATTCGATCTTGTAGCCGTCCGGATCTTCCACAAAGGCGATGATGGTGTGGCCACCCGCGACCGGGCCCGCCTCGCGTGTGATACGCCCACCGGCGGCGCGGATGCGCTCACACGTGGCCGCCACATCGGTCACGCCCAGCGCAATGTGGCCGAAGGCGGTGCCGAGCTCGTAGTGGGTGACCCCATGGTTGTACGTGAGTTCGATTTCCGCCTGCGCCGGGTTGGCTGCGTAACCGAGGAATGCGAGGGAGTATTTTTGCTCGGGGCGGTCGGTGGTTCGCAGCAACGTCATCCCGAGAACACGGGTATAGAAGTCGATGGAACGGGGCAAGTCTCCTACGCGCAGCATGGTGTGGAGGATTCGCATGGTGTCGTCCTTGTTTCGGTGTCGTGCTGGGGGCTGGTGCACACAATCGTGTCACCAGGGGGGAAGAATGCTGCGGCGTAGTTCGGACCGCGCCTCGCGCCACTGCGGAAACAGTTCGCCCACGGTATGCCAGAAATCGGGACCATGATTCATTTCGCGCAGGTGCGCGACCTCGTGCGCGACGACGTAATCGATCACCGCAGATGAAAAGTGGAGCAGGCGCCAATGCAGGCGGATGGTGCCGCACACCGTCGCGCTGCCCCAGCGCGTGGCTGCAGAGCTCAGGCGTACCGCGCGCACCCGTACCCCCAGCAGATGCGCAAAGTGCGCACAGCGCGCCTCGAACAGTGCGCGCGCTTCGCGCTGCATCCACGCCTGCGCACGATCGCGTATCCGCTCTGCTTCGCAGCCGGCGGGCAGGGGCAGCAGCAGGGCCGAATCGCGCCGCTGCACGGTTTTGATCCCGGCGTCCAGGCGCAGGGTGAGCCGGCTCCCGAGGTAAGGGAGTTCGCCGCCATCGCGCCACGCGATCCGCGCGGCGGCGAGATGGCGCTGGCGTCGCGCGCGTTCGTTGACCTGGCGGGTGATCCAGTCCGCCTTTTCCGCGAGTACCGCTTGAATCTGCTGCAGTGTGACCCAGCGCGGCGCGCGCACGGCAACGCCATCATCGCCGACGCGAATACCGATCGAGCGGCGGCTGGCACGTACCAGTCGGTAATCAAACCCATGCCGACCGTCGTCAAATCGCCGCAGGCCTGGCGCGACCGCGGACGGTGCGCTGTCATCATCGCCGAACAGCGCGCGTTGGGACGGTGCGGCGACGATGCTCATTGCTGGTCCGGATAAGCCTCGGGGTCGAGCCGCCGCATTTCCGTCTCGATCCAGGTTTGAGCCCGCGCGGTCAGCTCCGTTGCGCTCAGGCCGTCTGGCGCAATCGGGGCGCCGATCGAAATCTCGACGGTTCCCGGGCGTTTGATGAAAGACTGCCGCGGCCAGCATCGACCGGACGTGACGGCGATCGGCACCACCGGCGTTCCCGTCGCCAGTGCCAGGAGGGCACCGCCCGGTTTGTATCTTCCGACGGTGCCGCGCGCCGTGCGCGTGCCCTCGGGAAACATGATGATCCAGTAGCCATCCGCCAGCAAGCGTCGGCCCTGGCGGTCGACGCGCGAAAACGCCTCTGCCCCGCGGCTGCGGTCGATGTGCACCATGTCGAGTCGTCCGAGCGCCCAGCCGAAAAACGGCACGTACAAAAGCTCGCGCTTGAAAACGAAGCTCAGCGCCCGAGGCATCAGCACCGGCAGGGCCAAGGTTTCCCACGCCGACTGGTGTTTCGGCAACAGCACAACCGGGGTATCCGGAAGATTTTCCATGCCGTGGATGTTCCAGCGTATGCCGCAGATCACCCGCGCCCCCCACAGCGCCATGCGCACCCAGCCGAGGCAAAAGGCGTACAGAGCCTTGCCACGCACGAATGGCGAAACCAGCATGACTGCCAGCGCATAGGGGATGACAGTGACGACCAGCCACGCCATGTAAGCCGTCGATCGCAGCCACAGCCAGGGGCCTGTTCCTGTGGTCGTGTTTCTCATGCCGCAGTGTGTCGTGAGCTCTGCCGCAGCAGCCAGTCGGCAAAGCCGGCAAGGTCGGCGTGCACCTGTGTGCCCTCGGGAAGGGTTTCAGAGTCCAGGGTGCGCTCGCCTTTGCCGGTGCGCACCAGGTGCAGGGCGCAGCCCAGTGCTGCCGCCGCCTGCAGGTCGCGCAGGCTGTCACCCACGGTGGGAACGACGCGCAGATTGTCGAGCCCATAACGCGTTGCAATATCCTGAAACAGACCCGAGCGCGGTTTGCGGCAACTGCAAACGTCTTCCGGCGCGTGCGGGCAGAAGAAGACCGCGTCGACACGCCCACCCGCGGCCGCGATGGCCTTTTGCATTTTCATGTTGATGGCATTCAGCGTCGTCATGTCGAACAGCCCCCGTCCAAGACCGGACTGATTGGTTGCGATGACGATGCGCCAACCTTCCCGATACAGGCGCGAGATGGCTTCGATGCTGCCAGCAATGGGAACCCATTCTTCGGGCGCCTTGATGTAGTCGTCGCGATCTTCGTTGATGACGCCATCGCGGTCGAGAACGAGCAGTTTCATGGGTGCGCGTTCCACGTCATGCCGCCAGGCAGGCCAGATCCGCAACCTGGTTCATCGCCGCATGCAATTCGGTCAGCAGCGCCAAGCGGTTCGCGCGCAGCGCGGGGTCGTCGGCATTGACCATCACAGCGTCGAAAAAGGCGTCCACCGGAGAACGTAACGCTGCCACTGTTTTCAGGGCGATCGTGTAATCGCCGTTGCGATACGCGGCTTGTGCGCGGGGGGCAATGTCTTTCAGGGTTTCCATCAACACGGCTTCCGCCGGCTCGCACAGCAGTTCCTCTCGCAGCGTCGTCCCCGCCACCGCGTCCGATTTGCGCAGGATGTTGCCGACGCGCTTGTTCGCGGCGGCCAGCGCGTTCGCCTCCGGCAGTGCGGAGAACGTGCGCACCGCGTCGAGGCGATGCGTGATGTCCGCGAGCGTCTGCGGGCGCAGCGACAGGACGGCTTCGACTTCGCGAGCAGCATAGCCTTGGTCACGCAGCAAATTGGACAGACGGTCGAACATGAAATCCTGGAGCGCATGCTGGGGATCGGTGAACGATGGAACGTCTTGAAACGACAGCGCCGCGACCGCCAGCAAGCGCGCCAGAGGCCAACGCGTGCCAAGGGTCTCGCGCTCCATCAGCATGCGCACGACGCCCAGCGCGTGACGGCGCAGCCCGAATGGATCCTTGTCACCGCTGGGGCGCTCGCCAATACCCCATAGCCCCGTGAGCGTCTCAAGCTTGTCGGCAAGCGCGACGCAAAGACCGACTTCATCCGCCGCCAGCGCGTCGCCGGCGAAGCGCGGGCGGTAGTGCTCCTCGATGGCCTGGGCGACACGGGGCTCGGCGCCGTCGTGCAGCGCGTAGTAGCGTCCCATGGTTCCCTGCAGTTCAGGGAATTCACCGACCATGTCGGTCAGGAGGTCGGCCTTGGCCAGGGTCGCGGCCTGTTCCACCGAAGGCGTCAGAGCACGGTCGACGCCGTCAGCAATGGCGACGGCGATCGCCCGCACGCGCTGCATACGGGCGGCTTGTGACCCGAGCTTGGCGTGATAGACAACGTTGTCCAGCGCCTGCACGCGCGTATCCAGGCGCTGCCGCCGATCCTGATCGAAGAAAAAACGCGCATCCGCCAGGCGAGGCCGCACCACGCGTTCGTTGCCCTCGATCACTGCGCGTGGGTCCGCAGGCGAGATGTTGCTGACCACGAGAAAGCTGTTACTGAGTCGCCCGCAGGCGTCGAGCAGCGGGAAATACTTCTGATTCGCCTTCATCGTCAGAATCAGACATTCCTGCGGAACCGCCAGGAATTCCGAATCGAATCGGCATAGCAGCACATTCGGACGTTCGACCAGCGCGGTGACCTCATCGAGCAGCGCGGGATCATCGATGGGGCGCAGTCCATCGCCGGCGCGCGTGGCGGCTTCATGCAACTGACGTTCGATCGCAGCGCGGCGCGCGTCGAAGCTGGCAATCACAGCCCCCTCGCGCGCGAGCTGTTCCGCATAGGCGTCGGCATCACGCAGCACCACGGGGTCGCGCGCGGCTTCGAAGCGGTGGCCGTGGGTCTCCCGCCCAGCCTCGAGGCCGAGAATGTGGACCGGCACCACGTCCGCTCCATGCAGCGCGACCAACCCGTGCGCCGGTCGGACGAATCTGACCGTGCTCCACCCGTCCGCGAGCTGGTAAGTCATCATCCGGGGGATCGGCAGCTTCGCCAGCGCATCTGCAAGCGCCCTCTGCAGCCCATCGGTCAGTGTTACCCCTGCCACCACGGTATCGACGAACAATGCCGCAGTCTTCCCCTCGCCCTCTGTCCGAAGCTGCCCGGCAGCTCCGGCGTCGAGGCCGAGCACACCGAGCTTTTTCAGCAATGCGGTCGTGGGTTTTCCATCCGCATCAAACCCGACCGACACCGGCATGAGCTTTTGCGCGACGTCGCGGTCGGGTGCGCGCGTGCGCACCGCCGTCACATGGGCTGCCAGGCGGCGCGGACTGGCGAACGACGTCGACTGTGCGTCGTCAGCGAGGAGTCCTTGCGCGTGCAAACCGTCGCTGAGCGCTCGCGCAAACGCTGCTCCAAGTGTGGCGAGCGCTTTGGGGGGGAGCTCTTCCACGAAGAGTTCAACAAGGAGATTTTGTGCATGCATGGGTCAGGCCGCCTTTTTCTGCGCCAGGACAGCTTTCGTGTCCTCGGCCCACTGACGCGGCGCGAGCGGAAACCCCAGGCGGGCCCGACTGTCCAGATATTCCTGCGCCACACCGCGCGCGAGGTTGCGGATACGACCGATATAGGCTGCACGCTCAGTGACCGAAATGGCCCCGCGGGCGTCGAGAAGATTGAACGTATGCGCGCACTTGAGCACCTGCTCATACGCGGGCAGGGCCAGCTGCTGTGTCATCAGATGCCGCGCCTGCGCCTCATGCGCGCCGAAGGCGAGCTGCAGGAAAGCCACGTCGCTGTGTTCGAAGTTGTAGCTGCTCTGTTCAACCTCGTTCTGGTGAAACACGTCTCCATAACGCAGGATGCGGGTCTCGCCGGCCACGGTCGTTTCTGTCCACGCCAGGTCATACACACTTTGCACCCCTTGCAGGTACATCGCGAGACGCTCGAGTCCGTAGGTGATCTCGCCGGTGATCGGTTTGCAGTCGAGGCCGCCGACCTGCTGGAAATACGTGAATTGCGTGACTTCCATGCCGTTGAGCCAAACCTCCCAGCCCAGGCCCCACGCGCCCAGCGTCGGGTTTTCCCAATCATCCTCGACGAAGCGGATGTCATTCGTGCTGAGATCGAAACCCAGGGCGCGCAGACTACCGAGGTAGAGATCAAGGATGTCCGCGGGCGCAGGCTTGAGCACGACCTGGAACTGATAGTAATGCTGCAGGCGGTTGGGATTGTCACCGTAGCGTCCGTCCTTGGGTCGCCGGCTTGGCTGCACGTACGCGGCGTTCCAGGGCTCGGGGCCGATGGAGCGCAGGAAGGTCGCGGTGTGGCTTGTTCCGGCGCCGACCTCCATATCGTAGGGCTGCAAAAGCGCGCAACCCTGTTCGGCCCAATACGATTGCAGTTTGAGAATGATCTGTTGGAATGTCAGCATGATGGCTTCTTGCAGCGCGCCTGGCGCGCGGTTCAACCGTGAATTTTAGGTTCCCGCGCGGCGCGTCAACCCATACGCGCCCAGAAGCACGAACAGGCAAAGTAACACCACGGGGGCGTGGCCGAAGCGCGATGCCAGCCACGCATACGGCGTGACGCCGGCATATCCCTGGACCATGGCCGTGAGCACGGCGACCGTGTAGGGCGGCAGCCGACCCTGGACCCGACCGTCGGGGCCGATGACGGCGGTGGCGCCGGTGTTGGTTGAGCGAATACTCGGTAGTTGGAACTCCAGTGAGCGCATGCGGGCGATTTCCAGGTGCTGACCCAGCACAATGGTGTTGCCGAACCAGCCCAGGTTGGTGAGGTTGGCGATCATGTTGGGTGCGGACCGCGCGTGGCGAAATCGCTGCGCCAGCTGGGCGCCAAACAAGTCTTCGTAGCAAATGGTCGGCGCAACGCGCGTTCCGTGCACATCAAAGGACGCCTGGTCAAACGTACCGCGCGCGAAGTCGCCGAGCGGGATCTTCATCAAACGCACAAACCAGTGGAAGCCCTCGGGAATGAATTCGCCGAACGGCACCAGGTGCGCCTTGTCGTAGCGATAACGCGTCGTGCCACCCAGTCCCAGCACACTGTTGGTGAACTGGTCGTCTCCACGGGTCAGTGGAATACCCAGCAGCAGCCGTGCGCCGTTGCCACGCACCGCCGCCTGAAGTTGGTTCAGGTACCCCTTCGGCAGGTCACGCGGCAGAACCGGCACCGCCGTTTCCGGGGTCACGATGAGGTCGGCGTGCAGCCGGGTCATCCACGCGTCGTATAGCGCCAGCGTCGGGGCCAGCTTTTCCGGGCGGAATTTCTCTCCCTGTGCAACGTCGCCCTGCAGCAGCGCCACACGCAGCGCGGTTCCCTCGGGATGGGTCCAGTGCTGACGCTGAAGCAGGGTTCCGGTCGCAGCCAGCGCCACGACCGTTACCACGGCGACAGTCGCGCCGCGGGTGTTTGCGCGTGTGAGGCTCGCGAGCAGTCCGGACGTGAGCGCGGCCGCGAAGCCAACCCCGTAGACGCCGAGTATCGCTGCGAAGCCCGCCAGTGGTGTTCCGACCTCGGCGTAGCCAAAAGCCAGCCAGGGAAAACCCGTGAACATCGTGCCGCGCAGCCACTCTCCCAGGGTCCAGCTTGCCGCCAGCGCCAGCGCTGCGCCCAAGGCGCGTCGCGTCGGCCACGCCTGCCGTGACGCCGCGGGTGCCATTGCTGTGGCCAGCGCGCATGCGGCGGCGGCGTAGATCCCGAGGTAGACCGAGAACAGCAGCACGGCGCCGCCCGCCAGCGCCGGCGCAAGTCCGCCGTAGACCGCCATGCTGATGTAGAGCCACCAGAGCCCACCGGTGAACCAGCCGACGCCAAAGGCCAGTCCCAGACCCGCACCACGTCTGGCGCGCGCAGCCGGGGTGGGCGCCGCGCCGCGCCAGAGCAGTGCAGCGAACAGAGCCAGGATCACGATTCCAATCGGTCCCACGTTCGGGCGGCCAAAAGTCTGCGCGAATGCCAAGCCCAATGCCAGCGACGCCACAGCCTCCGCGCCGGCGCGCGCAGCGTCAACGCGTTGCATACGGGTCGCCAAAGCCGAGGGTCGCGAGCACATCCCGCTCAGCTTGTTCCATCGCGGTCGCATCGGCGTCATCGACGTGATCCCAGCCCAGCGCATGCAGCATGCCGTGAACCACCATGTGCGCGTAGTGGGCCTGCAGGCTTTTGCCTTGTTCCCCAGCCTCGCCCGCGATGACGTCGTCGCAAAGAACGATATCCGCGGCAGGTGGCCATGGTTGGTAGTCGAAGGTCAGCACATTGGTCGCCTTGTCCAGGCCTCTGTACGCATGATTGAGGGTGCGACCTTCGTCGACGCCGACGACGCGAAGCGTGATTTGCGCTGGCGTTGCCGGCGTCGCGTCGAGCGCCGCCAGTTGCGCGTCGAATGGCCCGCATCGAAGCGCGGCGCGTACCCACCGCAGCAGCCGGTGGCGGGGAAGCTCCGCGCGATGCGCGCGACTGACGAATTGGACCGAGAGTTGCAGTGTCACCCGTCGCGTCGATTCGGAACGGCGGCGCACCCTGTTCATGCTCCCTTCTCCGTCACGGTGGCGCGACGACGCACTGGTTTGGGCGTGCGGCCGCTGACGTCGGGACCGGGCGAGGCTTCGGCGCGTTCGTAAGCTTCGACAATGCGTGCCACGCGCGGGTGGCGCACCACGTCCACGGTGGTGAATCGCGTCACCGCGACACCACGCACGCCGCGCAGAATGTGCTCGGCCTGGGTCAGGCCGCTTTGCGCGCCGCGCGGCAGGTCAACCTGGCTGAGATCGCCCGTCATTACCGCTCGCGAACCGAAGCCGATGCGGGTCAGAAACATTTTCATCTGCTCCGGAGTGGTGTTCTGCGCCTCGTCAAGAATGATGAAGGCGTTGTTCAGGGTTCGCCCCCGCATGAACGCCAGGGGCGCGATCTCGATGGTTCCACGCTCGAACAGACGCTGCGTGCTCTCGAAGCCGAGCAAGTCATACAGGGCGTCGTACAGCGGACGCAGATAGGGATCGATTTTCTGGGCGAGATCGCCGGGCAGGAATCCCAGCCGCTCCCCCGCTTCGACCGCCGGACGGGTCAACACCAGGCGTTCGACGCTGCCGCGCTCGAGCGCGTCCACCGCGCAGGCGACCGCCAGAAAGGTTTTACCCGTGCCGGCCGGGCCAAGGCCCAACGTCAGGTCGTGGCTGAGAACGTTCCGGATGTACTCGACCTGATGCGTGGTGCGTCCATGCAGTCCGACGCGTCGTGTGTGCAGGACGGGTTCGTCAGTGGCAGGTTGCAGGCATGGCTCTTGTCCGTGCGAGGCTTGCGTGAGTTCGAGTTGAATGTCATCCAGGCTCAAAGACGTGTGGGCGCGCGCCCAGAGCGCGCTGAGCAGATCCAGCGCCGAACGCGCACGGGCGCCCGCCACGCTGAATGCGTGCGCCCGGTGCGTGATCACGATGTCGAAGGCGATTTCGATCTGCCGGAGGTTTTCATCCAGCGGTCCGCAAAGATTGGCCAGCCGAACGTTGTCCGGTGGCGAGAATACGTGTTTGAGAGTCAAAAGAGGGCTCGAACTCTGGGACAGGACACTGCGCGAGGCAGTACGACGACCCTCGCCATTGTGCGTCAAATCGGTCGCGCCGGCCGTGGTCGGGCTGGCGCTCCGGGGGCACACGCGGACCGACACCGCGGCATGATCGCGGATGGTTCCGGATCCCTGGGTGTTGCGGCGGCTGTGCAAGCCCGATAGGCTTGTGCAATCGACCACGATCGCCCTGCAGACCGGCCGGGCGCCTTCAATCCTTCCATCGCTCCAATGTCAACCTGCTATCTCAATGGGGAATTTCTGCCGCTGGACGAGGCGCGTGTTCCCGCGCTCGATCGGGGCTTCATCTTCGGCGACGGTGTGTATGAAGTCGTGCCGGCTTATGGTGGTCGGCCCTTCCGGCTGGAGGAGCATCTCGCCAGGTTGCGTCGCAGTCTGGCCGAAGTGTCGATTGACGATCCCATGGACGTCGCCGCCTGGGCGAACCTGGTGCGCGAACTCGTCGATCGCAACGCGCCGGCCGATCAATGCATCTACATCCAGGTGACGCGCGGCGTCGCCTCACGCGACCACGCCTTTCCGTCGGGTACCCGGCCCACGGTGTTTGCATACAGCTTCCCTTTTCCGCATGTTTCGGACGCCTTGCGCAGCAGCGGCGCGGCTGCCATCACGCTTCCAGATCAACGGTGGCTGCGCGCGCACATCAAGAGTATTTCGCTGCTGGGCAATGTACTGGCGCGGCAGGCTTCGGTCGACGCCGGGGCGCACGAAGCCATTCTCGTCCGCGAAGGCTGGGTGACCGAGGCATCCGCGTCAAACGTCTGGGTGGTCCGCGCGGGGCGGTTGTGCGCGCCGCCGCGCGACAATCTGAAGCTCGAGGGAGTCCGGATGGACCTGATTGGCAGCCTCGCCGGGGCTGGTGGCGTCGCGGTCGAGCGTCGTCCCGTCGCCGAATGGGAGCTCCGTTGAGCGGACGAAATCCTTCTGAGTTCCGCGACCAAGGAAGTGCTCGCAGTAACGACGCTCGATGGTCGCGCCGTCGGTGCCGGTCGACCGGGGCCGGTCGGGGCGGCGCTCCATGCCGCATATCAGCGCGCAAAGCAGGCGTCCGCAGCCGCCGCCGAGAAGCAACATCTGGATCGTGGAGATGCGTGATCGCACGCACGGGGTTGCCGACGAACCGGAAAGCCCCATCAAGTACCCTTGTGCGTTCCCGATCAAGATCATGGGGCGCAGCGTCGAGGGTTTCGCGAGCGCCATCGTCGCCGTCGTGTTGCGCCACGCGCCCGACTTCGATCCGGCATCGATCGAGATGCGCGCTTCCAGCGGCGGCAACTACATCAGTTGCACAGCCACGATCCGTGCCGTCAGCCGCGCGCAACTCGACGCGCTCTATCGCGAGCTCACCGCCCACCCATGGGTCAAAGTCGTGTTGTGATCAATTTTTGTCGGCGGATTGTTGACAAGCGTTCGGGCTGGGTGCAGAATTCGTCCTTCGCTGCTTGCGGCGTGTTGCGGAAAGCGAAGAGCTGAAGCGACGAAGGCTGGCAGGGATGAGAGCAAGTCGTGCAGGCAGGTCAGTGCGGGTTTGGAAAATAATTGAACCGCGGTGTTGACAGGCAAATAAAGACTGTGCAAGAATACTGATTCTCCGCTGCTGATGCAGCAAACGACGGAAGCCAAGAGTTTCAGTCGGGCTCATTAAAAATACAGAAGCCGATAAGTGTGGGCGTTTGACGGTCTTGCAAAAGATATAGTTGAACGCTCAAGCAGTGAAATACGGAAATTTTCCG
>DAICZP010000004.1 GCA_027311065.1 Thiomonas sp.
GTCGTAGTCCATGCCACGCCAGGCCAGCAGTTCGCATCGCATCCATCGCATCGCCGACCAGATCCAGCGCGATCTCTCGGAGCTCATTCCGCGCGAGTTGCGCGATCCCCGGCTGGGTCTGATCACCGTGTCCGAAGTGCAACTCTCGCCGGACTATGCGCATGCGCGGGTGTTTTTCACCGTTCTTGGGGCGGAGCCGCCGCACGTCCTTGCCACGCTCAATGAGCGCGCCGGCTATTTGCACAGCCTTTTGTTCAAGCGCCTGCGCATACACACCGTGCCGACGCTGCACTTCGTGTTCGACGAGACCACGGCGAAGGCCAGCGTGATGAACGCTCTGATCAGCCAGGCCGTTTCGGACCAGGCCAAAGAAGACTGACCGCCGAGCCGAGATCCATGGACACAAGGGCCCGCATCCGCTGGCAGCCCGTACACGGGGTGCTGTTGCTCGACAAGCCGCGCGGTTTGACCTCGCAGGACGCGCTGCAGGCGTCGCGCCGCGTGCTGCAGGCGGCCAAGGGCGGGCATACTGGCACGCTTGACCCGCTGGCTGATGGCCTGCTGCCGCTGTGTTTCGGTGCTGCGACCAAGTTTGCCCAAATCCATCTTGATGCGGACAAAGCCTACCGAGCGGTCGTGCAACTGGGGGTTTCCACCACCACCGACGACGGCGAAGGTGAGGTGGTGCGCGCGCAGGAGATCGCGGCCCCGGTGTCGCGCGCAGTGTTGCATGCGGTGCTCGCGCGCTTCGTCGGTGCCATCCAGCAGGTGCCGCCGTTGTACAGCGCGCTCAAGCGGGAGGGCCGCCCCCTTTACGCCTACGCGCGGGCGGGACAGACAATTGATGTGCCCGCGCGTGCGGTCCGTATCGATGCCATCGACATCGTTTCCATTGAGGGCGATCGTGTGACCCTGGATGTGCGTTGTGGCAAAGGCACCTACATTCGTTCGCTGGCGCGAGATATCGGCGAGGCGCTTGGATGCGGCGCGCATCTTGCGGCCCTGACCCGTGTCGCCAGCGGTCCGTTCACCCTGACGCGTGCGCATTCGCTTGATGCGCTGCGCGCCCTGGAGCCCGCGCAGGCGCGCGCGCTTCTCCTTCCGATCGACGCCCTGGTGCAGGACATGCCGCGCGTCGACCTCGATTCGTCACAGTCCGCTGCCATCATGCATGGACGCGGCGTATCAAACCCATCCGCCCCGACGGATGGGCTGCTTCGCCTGTACGCGCATGACGACACGCAGCGCGACGTTTTCCTGGGCCTGGCTCGGGACGACGCGGGAACACTCAGGCCGCAGCGCCTGCTCAGCAACGAGGAACTGCAAACGCAGTCGCAATCCACATGAATAGATCGATCCGAAATATCGCCATCATCGCCCACGTCGACCACGGCAAGACCACGATGGTCGACCAGCTCCTGCGCCAGTCAGGAACGTTTCGCCAGAATCAGCAGATGACCGAACGGGTGATGGACAGCAATGATCTCGAAAAGGAACGCGGGATCACCATTCTTTCCAAGAACTGCGCCGTCGAGTGGAAAGGGACCCACGTCAACATCGTTGACACCCCCGGGCACGCCGATTTCGGCGGGGAGGTGGAGCGCGTGCTGTCGATGGTTGACAGCGTCTTGCTGCTGGTCGACGCCGTCGAGGGGCCGATGCCCCAGACCCGATTCGTGACCAAGAAGGCGCTGGCGCTCGGGCTCAAACCCATCGTGGTGGTCAACAAGGTGGATCGTCCCGGGGCACGCCCGGACTACGTCATCAATGCCACCTTCGACCTGTTCGACAAGCTCCACGCGACTGAAGAGCAGCTCGATTTCCCGGTTGTGTACGCTTCGGGGCTCAATGGTTGGGCCACCCTCGAACAAGGTCACGTCGGCACCGACATGGCGCCGCTGTTCGATGCCATTCTCTCGCACGTTCCGGCGCACCAGGGTTCACCCACCGAACCGTTGCAGTTGCAGATCTGTTCGCTCGATTATTCGACCTTCGTGGGTCGTATCGGTATCGGGCGTATCAACAGCGGCACCCTTAAACCCATGCAGGATGTCGCGGTCTATGCCGGTCCGGACTCCACCCCGCTGCGCGGCCGCGTCAACCAGATCCTCAAGTTCGAGGGGCTGGAGCGGCGCCAGGCCGAGAGCGCCGGCCCCGGGGATATCGTGCTGATCAATGGGATCGAGGGAATCGGCATCGGCGTGACCCTGACCAACCCGGATGATCCGCGGCCGCTGCCCATGCTCGCGGTTGACGAACCGACCCTGACCATGAATTTCTGCGTCAACAGCAGTCCGTTGGCGGGGCGCGAGGGCAAGTTTGTCACCAGCCGGCAGCTGCGCGATCGCCTCGATCGCGAACTGCAGAGCAACGTGGCGCTACGCGTGCGTGACACCGACGAAGACGGCGTGTACGAAGTCTCTGGCCGCGGGGAGCTGCATCTGACCATCCTGCTCGAGAACATGCGCCGCGAAGGCTATGAATTGGCTGTCAGCAAGCCGCGCGTGGTTTTTCACGAGGTCGATGGCCAGAGACATGAGCCGATCGAGCTCGTAACCGCCGACGTCGAGGAGCAGCATCAAGGTGGCGTGATGCAGGCTCTGGGCGAGCGACGTGGCGAGCTGGTCAACATGGAACCAGACGGAATGGGGCGGGTACGCCTGGAATATCGCATTCCTGCCCGCGGTCTCATCGGCTTCCAGAATGAATTCATGAACCTGACCCGTGGTACCGGGTTGATCAGCAATATTTTCGACGGCTATGACGCCTTCCGTGGTGATATTCAGGGGCGCAAGAACGGGGTGCTGATCAGCCAGGAAACTGGCGAAATCGTGACTTACGCGCTGGGCAAGCTCGACGATCGCGGCCGTATGTTCGTCAAGCCTGGGGATCCGGTCTACGAGGGCATGATTGTCGGCATCCACTCGCGCGACAACGATCTGGTCGTGAACCCTGTGCGCGCCAAGCAGTTGACCAACTTCCGGGTCTCCGGCAAGGAAGACGCGATCAAGATTACGCCGCCGATCGAACTGACGCTTGAATATGCGGTCGAATTCATCGAGGACGATGAGCTTGTCGAAATCACGCCGAAATCGATCCGCCTTCGCAAGCGCCATCTCAGTGAGCACGACCGCAAGCGCGCCGGACGCGTGGACGCAGCCTGACGCGATGGAGCATGTTGCAGCCATCAGTGGCGCAGCTCGGTGGTCAATGCACCGGCGCGCCGTGCTGGCCATGGTGGTCGCAACGTTGATGTGGAGCATGGCTGGTGTCGTGACCCGTCACCTGCATCGGCAAGATGGCCTGCAACTCGTGCTCTGGCGCAGCACCTTCGCAGCGCTGGGTGTGCTGTTGCTCCAGATGCACCAGACCGGCCCTCGACAGCTGCGAAGGAACCTCTTGCAGGGCGGCGCTCTGCTCTGGGTCTCGGCTGTGTGCTGGGCCGTGATGTTCACCGCCTTCATGCTTGCGCTCAGTCTCACCAGCGTCGCACAAACCCTGGTGGCCGAGGCGCTCGGTCCCCTGGTTGCGGCGCTGCTCGCGCGGCTGATCCTGGGGGAGGCGCTCCCGCTGCGCACATGGGGGGCGATCCTCGTTGCCATGTCCGGCATGCTTGCCATGGTCTGGCAGGATTTGCATACCCATCTGGCGGACACGGCGCTGGAGGGTTTTGCCGTGGCAATGCTGGTTCCCCTCGCTGCGGGAGCAAACTGGGTCAGCTTGCGTCGGGCCTCGGCTACTCGCCCGATGCAGGCGGCGCCGATGCTGGGAGCGGCGCTGTCGGCGCTGGTGGTCTTGCCATGGGCCGTGCGTGGACCCATGGCCGATGTCCATGACCTTGTCTGGCTTGCTGTGCTCGGTGTTTTCCAGCTCGCCGTTCCCGGCATGTTCGTCATCTGGGCGGCCCAGCGACTCGCACCCGCTGAAGTCGGTCTGCTGGGTCTGCTTGAAATTGTGTTTGGTGTGGCCTGGGCCTGGGTCGGTGCTGGAGAAGCGCCCACCGCCACCACCCTCGGCGGCGGCGCGTTGATCCTCGGCGCGCTGGCGTCGAACGAGGCACTGGGACTGTGGCGCGCGCGCCGACCAGGCCGCGCAGATGCATGAATTCTTTGCCGTGGGTTGACAAGCGTTCGGGCTGGGTGCAGAATTCGTCCTTCGCTGCTTGCGGCGTGTTGCGGAAAGCGAAGAGCTGAAGCGACGAAGGCTGGCAGGGATGAGAGCAAGTCGTGCAGGCAGGTCAGTGCGGGTTTGGGAAATAATTGAACCGCGGTGTTGACAGGCAAATAAAGACTGTGCAAGAATACTGATTCTTCGCTGCTGATGCAGCAAACGACGGAAGCCAAGAGTTTCAGTCGGGCTCATTAAAAATACAGAAGCCGATAAGTGTGGGCGTTTGACGGTCTTGCAAAAGATATAGTTGAACGCTCAAGCAGTGAAATACGGAAATTTTCCG
>DAICZP010000137.1 GCA_027311065.1 Thiomonas sp.
ACGGTGCCGGCAAGACGACGTCGTTCTACATGATCGTCGGTCTTGTCCGCCCCGACGCGGGAGAAATCCACGTCAATGGCAGCGATGTGACCCGCCTGCCGATGTATCTGCGCGCACGCATGGGACTGTCCTATCTGCCGCAGGAGGCATCCATTTTTCGCGGCCTCACGGCAGCGGAGAACATCCGCGCCGTCCTTGAACTGCAGCACGACGCGCGTGGAAAACCGTTGGCGCGGTCGGCGGTGCAGGCGCGCCTTGAGCAACTCATGCGTGAATTGCACGTCGAGCATCTGGCCGACAGTCCGGCGCCCGCGCTTTCGGGTGGCGAGCGCCGAAGGGTGGAAATCGCGCGTGCGCTGGCGACCGATCCCAGGTTCATTCTTCTCGACGAACCCTTCGCCGGGGTCGATCCAATCGCTGTGATCGAAATCCAGCGCATCGTCCAGTTTCTCAAGGCGCGGGGTATCGGTGTCTTGATCACCGACCATAACGTGCGCGAGGCCCTGGGCATCTGCGATCACGCCTGCATCATCAGCGAGGGCAGCGTGCTCGCCACGGGAACGCCGGCGGATATCGTCGAGAATCCGGCCGTACGCAAGGTCTATCTGGGTGAAGGCTTCCGCCTGTGACGGATCGATGAAGCAATCCCTCAACCTTCGTCTTTCACAGCATCTGGCGCTGACGCCCCAGTTGCAGCAGTAGATTCGGCTGTTGCAGTTGTCGACGCTGGAACTGCACCAGGAAATCGAGCAGATGCTCGAAGCCAATCCCTTCCTGGAGCACGAGGAGGAGGCCGTCGAGCCGGAGACGCTCCCCGCGGCCGACCCGGTTGTCGCTGCCGAATCCGCCGAGGATGGCGTGCCCGAGGCCATCGTCGCCACGGTGCCGGAAGCGTTGGCGCCGGCACCGCCCGTCTCCGACGTTGCGACCGTGGCCGAGCCGGAAGCGCGCACGGACGAAACCGCGGAGCTCAAGCTTGACCAGGACGACTGGTCGACCGACAGTGGCGATTGGGACGACGCGCAGGCCGAGAACTGGCAGGGCAGTGGGGGTAGCGCGGAAGGCGACGACGATTTCGATCCGCTCGGGCTTGCGCACGCAACGGTCGATCTCCGCGCATATCTTCGCGGTCAACTGGCAGGTTTGAGTCTCACCGATACCGAGCGCGTCGTGGCCGATGCCGTCATCGACTCCCTCGACGACGATGGCTACCTCGTTGAAGGGCCCGACCAGTTGGCCCAGGAGTTGGCGACCGACGCTTCCGACGACGAGCGTGAGCGGCTGGCCGAGGCGTTACGGATCGGGTTGAAGCTGGTTCAGAGCTTTGATCCCGCGGGTGTTGGCGCAACCAGTCTGGCCGAGTGCATGCTTCTGCAGCTCGGTCGTCTGCCACCGTCCAGTGCGCGGGAGCTTGCCGTGGCAATCTGCGCGCGCGGACATCTCGACCTGCTGTCCAAGCGTGACTGGAAGCGCCTGAGTCGTGCGCTGCAGGCCGACGAGCCCGCGTTGCGCGAAGCGCAGCAGCTGATTGCGCGCCTGGATCCCCGACCGGGGGCACGTTTCTCCGCCGTGGCTGCTCAAACCGTGATTCCTGACGTCATTGCCCAGCGCGTGGGTAACCGTTGGCGCGCGGCGCTCAACCCGGAGGTGTTACCCAAGCTGCGCATCAACGGCCTGTACGCTGACCTGCTAAGGCGCGCACGTGATGGTTCCGGCTTGTCGGGGCAGCTCCAGGAGGCGCGCTGGTTCGTGCGCAACGTGCAACAGCGCTTTGAAACCATCGAGCGCGTAGCCCAGGCAGTGATCGAGCGCCAGCAGAACTTTTTCACCCACGGTGAACTGGGCATGCGCCCCCTGGTTCTGCGCGAAATCGCCGATGAGCTAGGGCTGCACGAATCGACCATTTCGCGGGTGACAACGCAAAAGTTCCTGCATACGCCGCACGGCACCTTCGAGCTCAAATACTTTTTTGGTTCCGGTCTGGCCACCGATACCGGCGGCAACGCCTCGAGTACCGCGGTGCGCGCCCTCATCCGCCAAATGGTCCAGCAGGAAAACACCGCAGCACCACTGTCGGATGGAGAAATCGCGGAGCGACTTGCAACGCAGGGCATCACGGTCGCCCGGCGTACCGTCGCCAAATACCGCGAGGCCCTGCGCATCCCGCCCGCGCCGCAGCGCAAGAGCGCTTGATTTCCGAGGCCAGCGCGGCACCTCGGCGCCGCATGGCTGTCAAGGGCCTGATCGCGCCCTGATGCGTGCCACCAGTGCCGTGGTCGAGCGGCCTTGAACCAGGGCAATTGCCAGGGACCGCCCCCCCCACGAGCGGACGAGGGACGTCTCCTTCAGGCTTTCGATGTCGTAATCACCGCCCTTGACGTAGATGTCCGGGCGCACGCGTTCGAGCAGTGCCAGCGGTGTGGCGGCATCGAAGAATGTGACGAGGTCCACGCTCTGCATGGCGGCCAGCACCGCGGCGCGGTCATCCTGCGGGTTGAGGGGGCGGTCGGGGCCCTTGCCAAGAAGGCGCGCCGACGCGTCGGAATTCAAGCCCACCACCAGCGATGCGCCAAGCGCGCGGGCCTGCGCCAAGTAGGTGACGTGGCCGCGATGTACGAGATCGAACACACCGTTGGTGAAGACCAGCGGGCGAGGCAGCGCCACCAGAGCTGCGCCCAGATGATCGGGGAGGCAGATCTTTCCCAGAAAAGCCGGAGCTGCGGGGTTCAAGGTCGAGTCCATGCCGGCATTGTCGCAAAACCGCGCCACGAACCGATACCATTGAGGGCTCCGGTCCATCGCACTGTCACCATGCAAAACCGTCGTTTCGCTGTCTTGTCCTCCCTGCGCGAGGCTGCCTTCAGCCGTGTCGTGTTCGGTCTGGATCCGATGGTGCCGATGCTGCTGATTGCCGCGGTGGTGGGCGTCGTGAGCGCGCTGATGGTCGAGGCCTTTCGCGCGGCGATGTCCGCGCTCATGCACCTCTACACTACGGAGAGTCATCTGGAGGCGGCGGCGGCGGCGCTGCCGGTGTGGGCGCGCGTGGCAATCCCCACCCTCGCCGCGCTGGGGGGCGGTTGCATCATGTGGGCCGGTCAGCGCTGGGTCCGGCGACCCCGCGGTCCGGAGTACATGGAAGCGGTGCGGATCGGCGACGGCCGGCTTCCGCTGGTCCCCAATCTGGTGCGCACGGTGGCCTCGCTGGTGGGGGTCAGCGGCGGCATCACCATCGGACGCGAAGGCACGATGATCCAGTTCGCATCGCTGGTGTCGTCACTGATTGGCAGGTTCTGGCGTGTGGACGCGGCCCACCAGCGTCTCATTGTGGCGTGCGGCGCCGCCGGCGGGTTCGCCGGCGCCTACCACGCGCCGATCGCTGGTTCCCTGTTCGTCGCGGAGGTCATCCTCGGGGGCTTGCAGTTGCGCGAAATCGCGGCGGTGCTGGTCTCGGCGGTGGTGGGGGAACTCACCACCCAGAGCCTGTTCGCGAGCGGGCCCCTGTACCTGGCGCATGCGGTGCCGGCGGTCACGTTCATCGACCTGATCGATGCCAGTCTGCTGGGCCTGCTCGCAGGGATCCTGGGGCCCATGTTTCTGTGGCTGCTCGACACCTCGCGGCGCCGCTATCAGGCTCTGGTCGGTCCGCTGCCACTCCGCATGGGGCTCGCCGGGCTGTTCATCGGACTGCTGGCGCTAGCTTCGCCAACGGTCTGGGGCAACGGCTACAGTCTTGTGCAGTCGATGCTGCTGGGGCATTGGACCCTGGCCGCGATCGCGCTGGTGTGCGTGCTGCGCCTGATCGCGGTCGCTGCAGCCAGTGCGGCGGGAATTCCTGGCGGCGTACTTACGCCCACGCTGGCGCTGGGTGGTGCCATGGGTCTGATCGTGTCGCAGCTCGCTCTGGTGCCGCAGGCCAGCCACTCGCAGGCACTCTGGATCCTGGTTGGCATGGGCAGCCTGCTGGCCGCAACCACCCATGCCCCGGCCATGTCGGCGATCATGGTGTTCGAAATCACCCGGAATTACAACGTCGTCATGGCCGCGATGCCGGCATGCGTGATCGCCTCGGTCGTGGGAAGCCTGATCAGGCATCGCTCGGTTTATTTCGAGGCGCTGGGGATGCGCGACGACGAGCCGCGGGAAGCACCTGCCTGACGGGCGCCGGGATGCGCCATCACGCTGTCACGACGGCGGTTGATCAATCGGTACCCAGGTGCGAATCGACGAATCGCGCGATGTGGTCGGCGCGTGCGTACGCATCGTGCAGACCCAGATCGACCAGCGCCCGTGCGAACGTCGGCTCGAACAGCAAGTAGCTCGCCAGTGCCGCGCCCGCCTGCTCGGAAGCGCCGAGGGCGCCGAGCAGGCGCCTGATGCTTCCGGGCATGCGTTGCCAATGCCGCGCGGCCAGTTCGTTGATCGATGCCGACGGCGTGACGAGCAGGACCGGGAATTCCCGCAGCGGGTGACTGGCGCGCGTTGCGGGTGGCAGGTTGCGCACCCCGGCATTGATGTGCTGCGCGAGTTGTACATCGGCGGCGAGGGTGTCGAAAAACACTGTGGACAGGACGTGTCCTGCAATCTGGGCAATGGATGGGTAATCGGCACCGCCAGACGCCATCCACGCCGCCGCGCCATGGGGTTCGCCGACACCGATGGCCAGCGCGCAGCGCGCACCGAGATGGATCGCTGGCGCCAGTGGCGCGAGTTGGCGCATGGCACCGTCTCCGCAGAACTCATTGTGTCCGTCGACGCGCAGACGCACCGCTGGAAACACGAATGGCAACGCGCTGCTTGCCAGCAGGTGCTCGAACCCGATAGGCTGGCGCACGCCGCAGATTCGGGGGCGGCGCCAGGGGCGCAAATTGGCCACGCCCTGAAAAAACGTGAGATGCCTCCCCGAGTTGTAGCTCGACGCCGTGACGGCGAGCGCGTGCAGATGGCCGTTGCGCACGGCGCTTTCGATGCGTCCGAGGGCGAGGTGGTTCCGTAAAGTCTGTGCCAGTGGAGTGTTGTCCAACAGCGAACGTGGCCGTTGCCGTACGGCCCAGCCCGACACCATCAAGGCCAACCAGCGCAGACCGGCGCGCGCCAGTCCGGTCGCGCGCGTATCGAACACGTCTTGCGCCCGCAGCTGCAGCCACAGCGCAGGCAGTTGCTCGAGCGTGATCCGCCAATCCTCCGCTCCGCAGGCGTAGAAGGTCGCGTTCATCGCCCCCGCCGAGGTTCCGCAAATAACGGGAAACGGATTACGTGCTTCTGGCCAGCCGGCGCGCTGCACGATGTCGGCCACCCCGGCGAGAACCCCGGCCTGGTACGCGGTGCGCGCACCTCCACCCTGCAGCACCACCGCAGCGCCTGCGGTGCGCGGCTCCGGCACGTCTGAACAACTGGCCATGTTGCAACGTCCTCCAGCACGCATCATGCTCCCGTGCTGCATTCAGCTCAATGCGGATGTGTTTCTGCACCAGCAGATGGCATGGCGCATGACGGTCACATCCGGATCCGGCCAAGCAGCCACGTCTGCTGCGCGTGTCCAAAATTTTCAGTTGCATGCAGTACGCCGCACGTTCCGAGTTATTGCATGCAGAAATTACGATTGCGCCTCAATTTTCATACGATTGTTCATGCACCTCCGCGCCGCTGCATGCGCACATGCTTGCTTTTGAAGCATGGCGGGCGCACACTGGAAACGTCGTCCGGACAGGGGTCGGGCGACTGGCGCCGAGGCGACCCAGCGGCGCGCTCGGTGGCCATGGACCCATTTTGAACGCCCATTCTGAACCAGGAGGGAGCATGAATCTGACCATCAGCGGCCACCACATCGACGTCACTCCGGCGCTGCGCGGCTATGTCGAATCCAAGCTGGACCGCGTCGTGAGGCATTTCGATCAGCTGATCAGCGTCAATGTCCTGCTTTCAGTCGAGAAGCAAAAGGAGAAAGAGCGACGGCAGAAAGCTGAATGCACCTTGCAGCTGAAGGGCAAAAGCATTTTCGCCGAGTGCCAGGACCATGATTTGTACGCCGCCATCGACGAACTCGTCGACAAGGTCGACAGGCAGGTCGTCGAGCACAAGAACCGTACGCGTTCCCACCAGGCGGTCCCAGGCAAGCATATGGATCTGGCGTGAATCGGTCGTGAGTCTGGGGTGTCCGGGGGCGTAGGCCCCCGTTGCATTCCACGTCCCCCGCACGGTGGGGTTGACCACGTGCCCACGCATGCCGATACACTTGAAGCCTTCGTGATTCCACGTCCAACGCCATGAATCAATTGGCTCAGATCCTGCCGCTGGCCCACGTGCGTGTGGACGTCGAGGCGAGTAGCAAGAAGCGCGCTTTCGAATCCGCCGGCTTGTTGTTCGAGAACCATCTCGGCCTGGCCCGCGCCGTTGTCACCGACAACCTGTTCGCGCGCGAGCGCCTCGGATCCACCGGCCTTGGCCAAGGCGTCGCGGTTCCGCACGGGCGCATCAAGGGCTTGAAGCAACCCAGTGCCGCGCTGCTGCGCCTGGCCACCCCCGTGCCGTTCGAGGCGCCCGACAATCAGCCCGTGCAGTTGCTTGTATTCCTGCTTGTGCCCGAGTCGGCCTCGGGCAAGCATCTCGAAATTCTGTCCACGGTCGCGGAAATGCTGTCAGACGACGTCTTCCGCCAGCGGCTGCTCGACGCGGCCGACGCCGCCGCCATGCACCGTCTGGTCCAGGACTGGGCGCCGATGCAGCACGCGGCATGATCCGGTCTCGGGCCTTGAACCACCAGCCGGACTCGCAGGCCTGACGCCTTGAAAGCCGCAACCCTATCCGCTGATGCCCTGTTCGAAGCCAACGCCGCGTTGTTGAAGTGGCGTTGGGTGGCCGGACAGAGCAACCCGGAACGACGGTTCGATGACGCCGCAGTGGAGGGCGCCAGTTCGGGTGCCGATCTGGTGGGTTACCTGAACTACATCCATCCCTACCGGGTCCAGATCCTCGGCTGGCGTGAGGTGCACTATCTTGCCCACGCCGACGAGTCCGACCGCGGGCGTCGCATCCGCCGCGTGGTCGGACTGGAGCCTCCTGCACTGGTCATCGCCGACAACCAGGAGCCACCGGAACAACTGGTGGAGGCGAGTGACGCAGCGGGTATTCCGCTGTTTGTGACCGGCGAGCCGGCGGCTTTCGTGATCGACGTGCTGCGTGCGCACACGTCGCGCCTGTTCGCCAACCGCACGACTCTGCATGGCGTTTTCATGGATATTCTCGGTCTCGGGGTGCTCATCACCGGTGAGTCCGGCCTGGGCAAGAGCGAGCTCGGCCTCGAATTGATCTCGCGCGGGCACGGCCTGGTGGCCGATGACTGCGTTGAGCTTTTGCGGGTTTCCCAGAGCTCGATCGAGGGACATTGCCCGGCGCTGCTCCAGAACTTGCTGGAGGTGCGCGGTATAGGAATTCTCGACATCAAGACGATCTTCGGCGAAACGGCGGTGCGCAGGAAGCTGCGGCTGCGTTTGATCGTGCACCTGGTGCGTCGTGACACCACCGACCAGGATTTCGAGCGCCTGCCCACCGGTAACGTGCGTCAGGACGTGCTGGGCGTCGCCATTCGCAAGGTGCTGATTCCGGTCGAGGCGGGACGCAACCTTGCCGTTCTGGTGGAGGCGGCGGTACGCAACACGATTCTCCAACTGCGGGGTATCGATACCTTCAAGGAATTCCAGGACCGTCAGCGTCTCGCGATGCTTGAAGGCGGTGACGACTGAGGCGGAGTCGGGGCTCGCGTGTTCCCCACCCCGCGCGCTCGCCTCAGCGCGCAGGCCGGTGCGGGCAGTCGGTGCGGGCGCAGGCGGCGTACAGCGCCAGTGAGTGTTCGCGCAGCACGAATCCTCGGTCGGCCGCAATCCTGTGCTGGCGGCGCTCGATTTCGGCGTCGACGAATTCTTCGACGCGGCCGCAGTCGACGCACAGCAGGTGATCGTGGTGCTTGCCCTCATTGATTTCGAACAGCGCTTTTCCGGCCTCGAAATGCGTGCGTGACAGGATGCCCGCCTGCTCGAACTGGGTCAGGACGCGATACACGGTGGCGAGCCCGATGTCCCCGGTTTGCTGGTTGAGCAATTCCCGGTAGACGTCCTCGGCGGTCATGTGGCGCAGGGTGCTCCGTTGAAAGATCTCCAGGATCTTCAGACGGGGCTGCGTGACCTTGAGTCCGGTGTTTCGCAGATCCTGTGCGTTCGTGACCGACATGGGCGATGGGGTGTTTAGAATGCCAATCATAGTTCAGCCCTGCGGTGGCGCACACACGCCCGAACCCTGATGCCATTCCAGCTCTCCCGCCTTGCGCGCAACGTCCTCCTGCTGGCGCTGCCGGCCCTGTTGCTGGGGGCGTGCGGCAGCATCACCCAGCAACACGATCTCACCACGACGTTCAAGCCGTACCGTATCGACGTCGTCCAGGGAAATTTCGTTTCCCGGGAAATGGCGGCCCAGCTCAAACCGGGCATGACGCAGGCCGAGGTTCGCGACATTCTTGGCACGCCATTGCTCCAGGATCTTTTCCACGCCGATCGCTGGGACTACGTATTCAGTCTGCGCCGGGGTTACGGGGCGCCGCTGGTGCGCCGCTTCTCGGTGTTTTTCGACAAGGATGGGCACATGCTGCGCACCCAGGGTGATCCGTTACCGTCGGAGAACGCGTTCGTCGCCCAGATCGAATCAATGCACGCGAACGGTGCGAAGCCGCGCAGCTTGAGCTCGGCGCAACTCCAGGTCGAAATCGCCGCGGCAGAGAAGAAGATCGCGGCCAGTCCCGCCGCTTCGAGTCCCGCGGGTCCCCTCACCGTCGTGGCTCCGGCCAGTGAGATCCAGAGCCTCCAAGCCCTGACCAGTCCGGACACCACGCCTTGACCTCGACGCGCCCAGGGTGTCCGTCCGCATGCCACGCCAATCTTCGTCGATGACCGAGACCGCCAACTCCTACGAACGTCCGCTGCGGATTGCGATCGCTGGCAGCAGTGGCCGCATGGGCCGGATGTTGATCGAGGCGACACTGGCAGCAGCCGGGTGCGTGCTTCGCGGCGCCCTGGATCGGTCCGAGGCCGCGCTGCTCGGTGAAGACGCCGGGGCTGGGCTGGGCGTGCACACCGGGGTGCGTATCACTGCCGATCTCGACCTCGGCCTTCAGGATGCTGACGTCCTGATCGATTTCACCCGGCCCGAGGGCACGTTGCGGCATGTCGAGGCTTGCTTGCGCCATGGGGTTGCCGTGGTGATCGGGACCACCGGCTTCGACACCGAGGGGTTGGCGCGCCTTCGGGAAGCCAGCGCACGGATTCCGATCGTGCTGGCGCCAAACATGAGCGTCGGCGTCAACGTCGTGCTGCAACTGCTCGCGCAGGCCGGGCGCGCACTGGCGGAAGGCTTTGATATCGAAATCATCGAGGCGCATCACCGCCACAAGGTCGATGCCCCATCGGGAACCGCGCTGAAAATGGCCGAAGTGGTCGCCGCCGCTGCCGGGCGCGACCTCGCGGTGGACGCCGTCTGGGGTCGACATGGTCACACGGGGGAGCGCATGGCTGGGGCGATCGGCTTCTCGGTGATCCGTGGCGGAGATATCGTCGGCGACCATACCGTGCTGTTCGCAGGCGCGGGCGAGCGCATCGAGATCACCCACAAGTCCAGCAGCCGTGCCACGTACGCCGCGGGAAGCCTGCGTGCCGCCCGGTTCCTGGCAGGTCGGGCGCCAGGCCTCTATGACATGCAGGACGTCCTGCGGGGCTGATGGGGTGCGAGTTCGACCATGAACGGACTCACCGCCTTCTGGTCCGAGGGGGACGTACTGAGCCATGTGGTGGCGCTGCTGCTGCTGGGCATGTCGGTTGCGAGCTGGTTCGTGATCCTCTGGAAGCTGGCTCTGCTCGGTGCGGCGAGGCGGCGCGTTCCCCGCGGTATTGCAGCGTTCTGGGCTGCGCCTGTGCGTGCCGACGCGGTGCGCGCAGCGCTTGAAGCCGACCCGCAAGGCCTTGCTGCAGACATGGCCGAAACGGTGGCGACCCTCAGCCGTGTCGACGCTGGCGAGACCGGTTGGCAGCACTACCCTGACCGGGTGCGGCGCGAACTTCGCCAGGCGCTCGGAGCGTCGAGTCGGCAGTTGCATGCGGGCCACGTGTTGCTCGCCAGCGTTGGCAGCACAGCACCCTTCGTGGGTCTGTTCGGTACGGTGTGGGGTATATATCACGCCCTGACCACCATCGCGGCGACGCAGCAGGTTGGAATCGACAAGGTTGCCGGGCCGGTAGGCGAGTCGTTGATCATGACCGCCGCTGGCCTGGCTGTGGCCATCCCTGCCGTCCTGGCTTACAACGCGCTCGGCAAGCGCGCGCGCGCTTGACGCCGAGTTGGAAGGTTTTGCGCTCGATTTGCAGCACCTGCTGCATTTCGAGGCCGGGCGGAGCCGTGGCGCCGGTGACCTTTGACGCCGCGTCGCCCGAAGCTGCCGTGAGGACGCCATGAGTTTCGGCCGATTCGAGCGAGGTACGGACGAGTCCCCGATGAGCGACATCAACATGACGCCGTTGATCGACGTGATGCTGGTCCTGTTGGTGATTTTCATCATCACGGCGCCGTTGCTTGCTGGCCGGGTGGCCTTGAATCTACCGAAGGTCGCTGCCCTGCCGGCGCCGAAGCCGACCTCCAGCCTCGCGGTCTCCATCCAGAAAAACGGGCGGATCTATCTCGATGATCACCCGGTGACCATCAATGTGTTGCGTGTGCGTTTTGCGCAAGCCGTTGCCGTTCACGCCGACACCGAGTTGCGAATCAGGGCGGATACTGCGGTGCCTTATGGCACCGTGGCGCGCGTGATGGGCGCTGCGCAGCAAGCCGGGTTGTCGCATATCGGACTCATCACCCAGCCCGCCGCTGCAACCTCCGGCGCTGCCCCCTGAAGGCACCGGGCGCACCCAGGCATGGCGGCGGCCACTAACATGCAAGTCGTCCCAGCACCCAGGGCGCGACGGTTGTCGCCGTACCCGATTCCCGAACGATCATGAACGAGAAATACGACGCCGCCGCTGTCGAGCGCGCCGCGCAGCAAGACTGGCAAGCCAATGATGCCTATCGGGTCCGCGAGAACGCGCCCGGGGAGAAATTTTATGCCTGCTCGATGCTTCCTTACCCGAGTGGCAAACTGCACATGGGGCACGTGCGCAACTACACCATCAACGACATGCTCGCGCGACAACTGCGCATGACCGGGCACAACGTGTTGATGCCGATGGGTTGGGATGCCTTCGGGTTGCCTGCAGAGAACGCAGCGATGAAGAACCGCGTTCCGCCCGCACGCTGGACCTACGAGAACATTGCGACCATGAAGGCGCAGATGCAGGCGCTCGGGCTGGCAATCGACTGGAGCCGCGAGGTAGCGACCTGCTCGCCGGCGTACTACCGCTGGAACCAGTGGTTGTTCCTGAAAATGCTGGAGAAAGGCATCGCTGAGCGACGCACCCAGGTGGTGAACTGGGACCCGGTCGACCAGACCGTTCTGGCCAACGAGCAGGTCATCGACGGTCGCGGCTGGCGCAGCGGTGCTCTGGTCGAAAAACGCGAGATTCCAGGCTATCACCTGAAAATTACCGACTACGCCGAGGAATTGCTCGCCGCCGTCGCCGACCCCACGGATCCGAATTTTCTAGACGGCTGGCCCGAACGCGTGCGCCTGATGCAGGAGAACTGGATCGGCCGCGCAGCGAGGGCGTGCGTTTTGCGTTCACCCATCGCATCGCCGATGGCGACGGAGCGCTCATCCAGGGCGGTCGCCTCTATGTCTTCACGACGCGCGCGGACACCATCATGGGGGTGACGTTCTGTGCGGTGGCCCCCGAGCATCCGCTGGCTGCGCATGCCGCGGTGGGGAATGTCGCACTCCAGGACTTCATTCAGCGCGCGCGTCAGGGCGGCACCACCGAAGCCGAGCTCGCGATCAAGGACAAGGAAGGCATGCCCACCGGGATGTTTGTGCAGCACCCGGTGACTGGCGAAGATGTTCCGGTCTGGGTCGGCAACTATGTGCTGATGAGCTACGGTGATGGGGCAGTGATGGGCGTGCCGGCCCACGACGAGCGGGATTTTGCCTTCGCCAAGAAATATGACCTGCCGATCCGGCAAGTCGTTGCCATCGATGGCGCCGAGTTCAGCACCGACGCATGGGCCGACTGGTATGCCGACAAACATCGTTGCGTGTGTGTCAACTCGGGTCCCGACCTCGACGGCCTGCGCTACGCCGCGGCCGTGGACCACGTCGCCGGCATGCTGGTGGCACGTGGGCTGGGCGAAAAGCGCACCACATGGCGCCTGCGCGACTGGGGTATCTCCCGCCAGCGCTACTGGGGCACGCCGATCCCCATCATCCACTGTCCGTCGTGCGGACCGGTGCCGGTCCCCGAACACGATCTTCCAGTCCTGCTTCCCGAGGATCTGATCCCGGACGGCAGTGGCAATCCGCTGGCGCGCTGCAGTGCTTTCGTTGACGTTCCATGCCCGACTTGCGGCCAGGCAGCGCGGCGCGAAACCGACACGATGGATACCTTTGTCGACTCGTCCTGGTACTTCATGCGTTACACGTGCGCCGACAACAACGACGCCATGGTTGATGCCCGTGCCGATCAATGGATGCCGATGGATCAGTACATCGGGGGTATCGAGCACGCCATTTTGCATCTGCTCTACGCCCGGTTCTGGACCAAGGTCATGCGCGACCTCGGCCTGGTCAAGGCCGACGAGCCTTTCAAGCGACTGCTGACGCAGGGCATGGTGCTGAACCATATTTATTCACGCCGCTCCGATAAGGGCGGCATTGAATATTTCTGGCCGCACGAGGTCGAGAATGTTCTCGACGCCCAAGGCCAGATCATCGGTGCACGCCTCAAAGGGGACGGCAGCGCGATCGATTACGGCGGTGTCGGCACGATGAGCAAGAGCAAGAACAACGGCATCGATCCCCAAGACCTGATTCATCGCTACGGAGCCGACACGGCACGTCTGTTCACGATGTTTGCTGCTCCGCCCGAAGCCACGCTCGAGTGGAATGACGCTGCGGTCGAGGGTGCCCATCGCTTTCTTCGACGCGTGTGGGATGCGGCCCGGTCGCTGGCTTCGGGTGGTCGCGTGGACGAGGCTGCATGGAGCGGCTTGTCGGATGCGGCGTTGAAAAAAGCGCGGCGTGACGTACACCTGATCCTTCGTCAGATCACTTACGACTACGAGCGGATGCAATACAACACCGTCGTGTCCGGATGCATGAAGTTGCTCAATCAGATCGAGCAGATTCTCGGCATGGACACGGATGTGGTGTGGCGTGCTCGTGTGGCGCGCGAGGCGGTCGGAATTCTGCTGCGGGCGTTGTATCCCGCTACGCCCCATATTGCTCACGCGCTGTGGGAGGCGTTGGGTTTCGCCAGCCACGACGGCACCGTGCTGGCGGCGCCCTGGCCCTTGGTTGACGAAGCAGCTCTGCTGCAGGACGAGATCGAACTGGTGCTGCAGATCAACGGCAAGCTGCGTGGTGCGTTGCGCGTGCCGGCGCAGGCTGATCGTGCCGCCATCGAGGCCGCCGCACTTGCGAGTCCCGAGTTTCACCGGCACGCCGAGGGGCTCACCACGAGGAAGGTTGTGGTGGTTCCCGGGCGTCTGGTGAACGTCGTGGTGGCCTGAGCAGGTCGCAACTGTGAGAATGCCCTCGATGATTGCCCGACTTCGCATCCTGTGCCTGGCGGCCATTGCGTCCATACTGGTCGCGGCATGTGGGTTTCATTTGCGCGGTTCCGTGGCGATTCCTTTCGCCACCATGACCCTGCGCGGGCAGAGCGGGCCGATGCTGGCCGATCTGCGCAACGCAATCGAAGGGGTTGGCGGCACCAGGCTGACCTCGGATCCGCGGTCAGCCGAGGCGATTTTTACCCTCCTCCAGGAGTCCACGTCGCAAGTTCCCATGAGCTACAACGCCGATGGGACCGTGGCGCTCTACCAACTGGTGGAAACGGTGCGTTACCAGTTGACCGATCAGCGAGGAGCGTTGCTGATCGCGCCGACCACCATCAGCCAGGCCAGCAACCTCAGCTACAGCACTGGTGCGGCGCTGGCCAAAGCAAACGAGGCTGATCTGCTGTACCGTGGGATGCGCGCCGACCTGATCCAGCGCATCATGTTCCAGCTTGCGGCCTTGCATCCGGCCCGCGCGCCGGTACCCGTCGCGCCATCGGTACACTGATCGGGGTATCGCCATCATGCCCTTGTTGCGCGCCGACCAGCTGACGCATGCCCTGTCATCCGGGCTGCGCGGCCCATACACGCTTTTTGGCGATGAGCTGTTGCTGCTCAACGAGGGACTCGACCAGATCCGCGCCGCGGCGTTGGCTGCGGGTTATGCGACGCGGGAACAGCATCAGGTCGAGCGGGGTTTTGACTGGGCTTCCCTGCTGGCGCAAAGCCGCGAGCGCAGCTTGTTCGGCGAGCGCAAGTGTATCGAGGTGCGGATTCCGACCGGTAAACCCGGGCGCGATGGTGCTGCGGCGCTCGGCGCGCTGGCCGATGCTGCGGGCGAGGATCTGATGGTGATCGTCATTCTTCCGCGCCTCGATGCGGCGACGCAGAAGTCGGATTGGTTCACACGTCTGGCCGCGGCGGGGACCGCTGTGCGCATCGACACGATCGAGCCCGAGCAGCTCGGCGCCTGGATGCGGCAACGGCTGGCGCGCCACGGACTCACGCTTTCAGCGGGCGCCGCCGGACAGGCATGTCTTGACCTGTTGGTGTCGCGCACCGAAGGAAACCTGCTGGCTGCCCACCAGGAGGTCGAAAAACTGGCGTTATTGGCAGAACCCGGTGCACTCGATCTCGAACGCCTGCAGGACGTGGTGCAGGGGGCGGCCCGCTACAGTGTGTTCCGTCTCCCTGAAGCCGTGCTGGCCGGCAACATCGCGCGTCTCGTCCGTATGCTCGACGGGCTTCAGGGAGAAGGTGTTGCTGCCGTGCTGGCGCACTGGACATTGGCGGAGGAATTGCGCGCCTGGCTGCGACTGCGCCAGGGGCTCGACCTCGGCGAGAGCTTCGCCGCGCTGGCGCGCGCCAACCGGATCTGGGGGCCACGGGAGAAGCTCCTGCAGCGCGCCCTTCCCCGGCTGGCCGCATCCGTCATCGAGGGCCTGCTGTTGCGTGCTGCTGCTTGCGATCGTGCCATCAAGGGGTTACGCCCCGCCGACGTCCCGCATGACCCGTGGGAGGCGGTGCGTCACCTGGCGCTGGCTATGGCGGCGGACGCCACGCCGCTGCCTGCCAACGCACCTGCGCGCGCGCGCCTGGTTTTGCTGGCAAGCTGACGCAACGCGGCCCTGACGGCCCGTTTCAACAGCGCGTCAGACGGAAAACGACGATCCGCATCCACAGGTGGTGGACGCATTCGGGTTTTTGATGACGAACTGCGCGCCTTCAAGACCTTCCTTGTAGTCGATCTCGGCGCCATTGAGGTATTGCATGCTCATTGCGTCAATGAGCAACATGACCCCATTTTTCTCGAGCTGGAAGTCGTCGTCGTTCACCGCCTCGTCAAAGGTGAAGCCGTAATGGAAGCCCGAACAACCGCCGCCCTGGACGAACACACGCAGCTTGAGCTCGGGGTTGCCCTCTTCGTCGATCAGCTCCTTGACCTTCCCGGCAGCGCTGTCGGTGAACAGCAGGGGGGAAGACATCACGGCTTCGGTCATGACTGCACTCATGGATTTCTCCTGTGGAGCAACGAATTTTAGTCGCGCAAGCTGCCGCGCGAATGACCACGCTGCAATCAGGGCAGTAGAGCAGGGATTTCCAGGCCTGCGGTTTCCGGAAGATCGAAGAGCAGGTTCATGTTTTGCACCGCCTGCCCGGCCGCGCCCTTGGTGAGGTTGTCCTGGACCACAAGGATCATGGCGGTGTCGGGCGCGGGCTTGTGCACCGCCACGCGCAAGACATTCGCGCCTCGCACGCTGCGTGTGTCCGGTGCGCTGCCGGCGGGCAGCACGTCGACGAACGTTTCGCCCCGGTAGGCGGTTTCGTAAAGCGCTTGCAGATCTGCTTGCTGGCCGGCCGCCGTCAAGCGGGCGTACAAGGTGCTGTGCATGCCGCGGATCATCGGCGCCAAATGCGGCGTGAATAGGCAGCGCAGCGTCGTGTCGTCGTCGGCCAGACCCGCGATGCGCCGCAGTTCCTGGTCGATTTCCGGGCCGTGGCGGTGACCCGTGACACCATAGGCCTTGAAGTTGTCGGAGGCTTCGGCAAAGAGCAATCCCAGCTCGGCCTTGCGCCCGGCACCCGAGACGCCGGAGGCGCAAGCCGCGATCAGGTGCCCGGTATCGACCAGGCCTCCTGCGCGCAACAGCGGCGCGAAGCCGATCTGGATCGTGGTCGGATAGCAGCCGGGGTTGGCCACGAGGCGCGCGGCACGGATCGCGTCGCGGTTGAGTTCCGGCAGGCCGTACGCCGCCTGCGCCAGAAGGTCGGGGCATGCATGTGGCATGCCGTACCAGTGCGCGAAGGTGGCGGTATCGCGCAGGCGGAAGTCGGCAGCAAGGTCGATGACACGGACGTCCGCGGCTAGCAGGTCACGCGCCTGCTGCATGGCCACGCCGTGCGGGGTGGCGAAGAACACGACGTCACAGTCCGCCAGCGGCGCCGCGTCGGGTGTCGTGAAACGCACGTCGGTGTGGCCACGCAAACTGGGAAACATGTCTGCCACCGGCATGCCGGCTTCCTTGCGCGATGTGATCGCCACCAGTTGCGCGTGGGGGTGGCGCGCCAGCAGGCGCAGCAATTCGACGCCGGTATAACCGGTTCCGCCGACGATTCCGACTTTGATGCGATCCATCGTGGTTCCTTGGGATTCTGTCCGGAATGGTAGCGCCGCCATTGTCTCGACGAAGCAGTTGGCGTAGCGTCAGACCCGTCGTCGGCTGATCACCGCGCGTGTGGTGACCCGTGCACGGGGAGTACGCCCCCGAGGAGCAAGGCCAGCTCGATCGCGTGCCAGGCAAGGACCTGCTGGCTCGCGTCCCACCATCGGCGCGGTTGCGCGTATCAGTCACGGATTTTGCTCGATATGCATCAGAGACATCATGGCGCTGAAAACCGCCATGATGTCTCTGATGCACAAAATCGAAAAATCAACAACTTAGAACACGGGCGAACAACTGCCGCCGGGGAGAGCGAACGAGTTCCGCCTTGCACGGTCTTGGCAACGGCTGCGCGTGACCGCTATCTACGGGCTTGATCATCCAGCGGGTAGCGCTGGCGGGGGTGCAACACGCCGAGCACGTCGACGCGTTCGCTGACCTTGTAGACAACGAGGTAGTTCGGATGGGCTATGAGCTCGCGCGTTCCCGCGATCCGGCCGGGCCTGTACAAGTAGGGATGATCGCCCGTTGTGGCCACCGCGCTCACGATGCAGTCACGCAGCCTGCGCGCGGCGTCCGGATCGCGCTCGCTGATGTAACGGACAATCGCGAGCAGGTCGGCGCGCGCCTGCTGCGACCAATGGATGGGCAGCGTCAACGCCGCCGGACCGACTGCCTCTGCTCGGCAGCCTGGATGATGGCCTCCGTCTCGGCCACCACTTGGTCATGTGGCACGGCTGGTCGTGTGTCGGCCATGCTTTCCAGCACACGGCTGCGGAACCAGGCGTCATGCGCCTGGGCTTCCTGCTGGGTGCCGAATTCAGACTCGATCGGGGAGAGAGCCGTGTTCATGGAGGCTAGCGTAATCCAAAGTCGCCTGCGAAGCCATCTGCCTGCCGGGCGCAGGGCCTTGACGACGCCGAACGGCCGGCCCTCTTGGTCAAGGAACTGCGAGCACACATTCCGGAGTTGGTATGTGCATCAGAGACATCATGGCGCTGAAAACGCAAAAGGCCCGTCTTGTGGACGGGCCTTTTGCGCGCTCCCCGTTGTGGCGGAGACGACAAACGTTCTCGCGGCTTAGCGCTTGGAGAATTGCTTGCGACGACGGGCGCCGTGCAGACCGACTTTCTTGCGCTCGACTTCGCGCGCGTCACGCGTCACGAAGCCAGCACTGGAGAGCGCGGGCTTGAGGGTCGCGTCATAGTCGATCAGCGCGCGGGTGATGCCGTGACGTACGGCGCCTGCTTGACCCGTTTCGCCGCCGCCACGCACGTTGATCTTGACGTCGAACTGGGTTTCGTTCGCGGTGAGGACCAGGGGCTGCTTGACCACCATGATGGAGGTTTGACGCCCGAAATACTCTTGCAACGACTGACCATTGACAGTGATGTTGCCGCTGCCCTTCTTGATGAACACACGCGCCACGGAACTCTTGCGGCGGCCGGTGCCGTAATTCCAATCTCCGATCATGGCCGCTCCTTAGATGTCCAGACTCTTGGGTTGCTGGGCGCTATGCGGATGCTCGGCGCCAGCGTAGACCTTCAGCTTCTTGATCATCGCGTAGCCCAGGGGGCCCTTGGGCAGCATGCCCTTGACAGCGATGTGCAATGCACGCCCGGGATGACGGGCCTGCATGTCCTTGAAGCGTGTCGCGTAGATACCGCCCGGGTAACCCGAGTGCCGGTAGTAGATCTTGTCTTCCGCCTTGTTGCCGGTGACGCGCAACTTGTCGGAATTGACGACGATGATGAAATCACCGGTGTCGACGTGAGGCGTATAAATGGGTTTGTGCTTGCCACGCAGGCGGCGTGCCACTTCGCTGGCGACACGACCGAGGACCTTGTCCGTTGCGTCGATCACAAACCACTCATGCTTCACTTCGGCCGGCTTGGCGCTGAAGGTTTTCATGGTGTCACAATCACTGTGGATGCCCGGCCGAATTTCCCCGCTCTGGTGCATCGCATGCATGACACGCGATGCGGGCGGGCTCTCCCGTCTTTGTTGCGAATGCACCCGCTGGCATGGCGCATCGGGCTGCCGCGCGTCAGGAGGGCTCGCGCGACGTACCCTTGTTCTGTTGTTGTGCGTGCATTTTCTGCAACGCGTGCATCTGCAGTACGTGCATCTGCAGCAAAACATGGGTCTGCAACAATTCATCTCCGGCGGCCGGAAAACCGGAGAACATGCCATTCTACACGCAACGCCTGTGCTTGGAAAGGCAAGTCGGCCTGACGCGGTCGCAGCCCTTGCAATTTCGGCGGTCGGCTCTATATTTGTTGCATTGCAGCATTTTGATGGGAGCCTTTGATGATCCCCGAAGACCTGTTCTCGCGGCATCCTGCCGCGTCCGCTTCGCCATCCGGTTCCATCCTGTCCGGTGATGAGGTTCTGCCGTTTTTTCGCCAGTCGGGGCCGGCTGTGGTGCCGATCCGGCGTATCGGTGCCGAGCACCATGGCGAATTGCTCGCCCATTTCCTGGCGCTGGACCCGGGCGATCGGTATCTCCGTTTTGGTTGCGCCGCGAATGACGCACAAATCAACGCCTATGTGGACCGTATCGATTTCGTCCACCATGAGATTTTCGGCGTCTTCAATCGCAGGCTCGAGCTCATTGCAGTGGCGCACTTGGCACCATCGCCCGCGGATGGGGAAGCCGAGTTTGGCGTCTCGGTTTTACCGTCAGCGCGCGCCAAGGGCATTGGAACCCGGCTGTTCCAGCGTGCGGCCATGTTTGCACGAAACCATGGAATCCAGACCCTCACCATGCAGTGCCTGACACAAAATGCGGCGATGATGCGCATCGCCCGGCATGCGGGTATGCGAGTGCATGTGGCGGGCTCGGAAACCGAGGGGGCCTTGCGCGTACAGCCCCACACATTGTTCAGTCATCTGGACGAGTGGGTGGAAAACGCCACGGGGCAGCTGGATTTTGTCATCAAGCTGGGCATGCGCCGATCCCAGGCTGTGTGAGACAGTTCCCGGCAAAGGCGCGCGCCTGCGGTTTGAACCCCAGGGCTGCTTTGGCCATGGCGTGCGCGCGGGCCCGGTTTCGCCCTATGCTTGCGCGACGACGCCGGCGGGACGTTCGCTGGCGTGTGGTCGCCTGCATCGTCCGTGCATTGTCTTCGCATCTCATCAGCAACTCATCCGCATGCCCGTCAAGCCATTTTCCTCCCGGCCCGATTCGCCGGCCGCGTGCGTTCCGCCGCTCGGGCAAACGCTGCGATTCGTGCAGCGTGACTGGCTGTCGTCGAACAGCGTCGTGCTGCTGGACGATGCAGAAACGGCGAGCGTGATTGATTCGGGGTACGTGCTCCACGCGCGGGATACCGTCAAGCGTGTGGGATCGGCTCTGGAGGGTCGTCGACTCACCCGCATTCTCAACACGCATCTGCATTCGGATCACTGCGGGGGCAACGCGGAGCTTCAGGCTGTTCACGGCGGTCCTGACACATGTGCCATTCTGGTGCCGGCGGGTGAGTTGGACGCGGTAGACGCATGGGATGAAAACGCCTTGAGCTACCGCGGTACCGGCCAGCGCGTGCAGCCATTCGCTGCACAGGGGTCGATCGCCAGCGGAGACGTGTTGCGCCTCGGTTCGATGGAGTGGCGCGTGATCGCTGCGCCCGGGCACGACGCGCACGCACTGATGCTGTTTCAGCCCGACGCCCGCGTGCTGGTCAGCGGCGATGCAATCTGGGAGCGGGGGTTTGGTGTCATCTTCCCGGAACTTGTCGGTGAGCCGGGTTTCGAGGCCCAGCGCGCCACCCTCGACCGGATCGAAGCGCTGAATCCCGCATGGATTTTGCCGGGTCATGGTGCGGCGTTCACCGATGCGGCGGCCGCGCTCGCCCGCGCCCGCCAGCGTCTTTCGACGTTTGCCGCCGATCCGGCCGGCCATGCGGGACATGGACTCCGGGTGCTGCTGAAGTTCCAGCTTCTGCAACATCCGGACGGAATCGATGTGGATGCATTACGGGGCTGGTTCGAGGCTGCGCCGCTGGTCATGCGTGCCGTGGCGCTGTTCTGGCGGCCCGAGGCGATGTCCGAGGTGTTCGAAGCGACGTTGCAATCGCTGATCGCCGCGGGTGCGGCAGCACAGACGCAGGGCCGCGTCGTCGACGCCGCACCGGCGGGGCGTTGAAGCAGAGGCTTGCGTTTTACGCCAGTCCGCCGATGCCTCGAACGACGCGCAGCCCCTCCCCCGGTACGCCGAGGTCGAAATCAGATCCCGGGGCCCGCCTGGGTCTGGTAAGCGCTTGGGATTTCGCGCTGCATCTGCCGCTGCATTACATCGACGAGACCCGCCTGACACCGATCGCAGCGTTACGGGACGGCGTTTCCGCGGTGGTGCAGGCCACTGTGCGCAGTGCGGAGCTCATGGCAGGGCGTCGGCGCCAGCTTCGGGTGCGCGTGACCGATGACGCTGGCGAGCTCGAGTTACGATTTTTTCACTTCTACCCCGGTTGGCAGCGACAGTACGCCCCCGGAAAGCTCCTTCGCATTCGTGGCGAAGCGCGCGCCGGATTGTTTGGCATGGAAATGGTGCATCCCGCATGCCAGGTCTGCGAGGCCGATGCACCCTTGCCGCGCGGCTTCACCCCGGTGTATCCGGCGGGAGCTGGTGTTGGCCAGCCGTGGCTGCGGCGCGCCACGGCGGCAGCGCTGGCGCATCTGGATGTTCCCGATCCGCTGCCGGAGGCCGTGCGAAAGCGAATGCGACTGCCTGGGCTCGGCGCCGCACTGGCGCTTTTGCATGCGCCGCCTGCCGGCACGAACATCGCGGCACTCGAGGACCGCACGCACCCAGCCTGGACCCGGATCAAGTTCGATGAACTGCTGGCGCAGCAGATGGCGCAGCAGTGCGCGCGGGCGCGGCGTCAGTCGCGCCACGCGTGCCCGCTGCCCCTGGTGCCGGGCGCGGGCGCGTTGGCGCGTCGCCTGATCGCCGCACTGCCATTCGAGCTGACCCATGATCAGCGTTGCTGCGCAGCGGAAATCGCCGCCGATCTCGCGCGTGCGCAGCCGATGCACCGTCTGCTTCAGGGCGACGTGGGCAGTGGCAAGACGGTCGTGGCTGCGTTGGCCGCCGCGCAGGCCATCGACGCCGGATTCCAGTGCGTGCTGATGGCGCCGACCGATCTTCTGGCGACCCAGCACCTTGGCAAACTGGCGGGCTGGCTCGAGCCGCTTGGGGTACGCGTGGCGTGGCTGGGTGGTTCTCAGGGGCGCGCGGCCAAAGCGCTGGCGCTGACCCAGGTCGCTGCGGGAGAGGCCGACCTGATTGTCGGTACGCATGCAGTCATTCAGGACCGTGTCCGTTTCGCACGCCTTGGATTGGCCATCGTCGACGAGCAGCACCGCTTTGGCGTCGCGCAGCGTCTGAGTCTGCGCGCCAAAGGGCTGGAGACGGCGGGTGACGCCCGTGAGCCGCACCTGCTGACGATGAGCGCGACGCCCATTCCGCGCACATTGGCGATGGCGTTGTACGGGGACCTGGACGTGTCCACGATTGCCAGCGCGCCTCCTGGGCGTACGCCGGTGCGCACCCGCGTGTTCGCGGCGTCACGGCGCGACGCCGTCATCGAGCGCGTGCGCACACTGGTGTCAGAGGGACGGCAGGTCTATTGGGTCTGTCCCCTGGTCGAGGAAGCACCGGAGCGCGACATCACCGGCGGGAGCCCCAGCGCCGAGCTGCGCAATGTGGAGGCCACTTGCACGGAGCTGCGCGCCGCGCTGGGTGCGCAGGGCAATCTGGTCGGACTGGTGCACGGACGATTGCGTGCCACACGCAAGGCCGAGGTCATGGCCGAGTTCGTGGCCGCGCGTCTGCGTTTACTCGTGGCGACCACCGTGATCGAAGTGGGCGTCGACGTGCCGACGGCCAGCCTGATGGTGATCGAGCACGCGGAACGTTTCGGGTTGTCGCAGCTTCACCAGTTGCGTGGGCGCGTGGGACGGGGTGCCATGGCCGCCGAGTGTCTGCTGCTGTTTTCCGAGCCCTTGTCCGACATGGCCCGCGCCCGCCTGCGGGCTTTGCGCGACAGCACCGATGGCTTCGCGCTGGCGCAGAAGGATCTCGAGCTTCGAGGTCCGGGTGAACTGCTCGGACAACGTCAGTCCGGTCTTCAGGCGCTGCGCCATGCCGATCTGCGCACCGATGCCGCACTGCTTGAACAGGCACGTGAGGTGGCGGTCGATCTGCTGCGCGATGACCCAGCCGCCGCACGGATGCACCTGGAGCGGTGGCTCGGTGCTGGCACCGACTGGCTCGCGGCCTAGATGCGCGGGGGACCCCCGGAGGTCTTTCAAGAGCCTGCTGGCAGACCGCCGAGCCAGCGGTTTGCAGCGCCAGCAGCGCTGAGGTCTGGAGTTTATGATAGGGTGACTCGATGCTGACTGAGCTGCTGTTTAATCGAAACTATGACCCTCACTGAGCTTCGCTACATTGTTGCGGTCGCCCGTGAGCGCCACTTCGGGCGGGCCGCGGAGGCGTGTTTTGTCAGCCAGCCAACCTTGTCAGTGGCGATCCGTAAGCTCGAGGACGAGCTCGACATGAAGATTTTCGAGCGCGGCGGCAGCGAGGTTGGCATCACACCACTCGGGCGCGAGGTCATCGAGCAAGCGCAGCGGGTTTTGGAGCAGTCGGCGGCGATCCGGGAAATCGCCAAACGCGGCAAGGATCCGTTGGCCGGGCCGTTGCGGCTCGGCGTGATCTACACCATCGCTCCTTACCTGCTTCCGCGTCTGGTGCGACGCGTGATCGAGGCCACCCCGCAGATGCCACTGCTGCTCCAGGAGGACCTGACGGTCAAGCTGCTCGATCGGTTGCGTAATGGGGAGCTCGACGCCGCCATTCTGGCCGAGCCTTTTCCCGAGCAAGGTTTGAGCGTTGTCCCGTTGTACGACGAGCCGTTCGTGGTCGCCGTGCCGCCTGGTCATCGGCTCGCGGGGGCGCGCGCGTTGAGCAGCGCCCAGGTGAAGGACGAAACCATGCTGTTGCTGGGAACAGGGCATTGTTTCCGGGACCACGTGCTTGAAGTCTGTCCGGAGTTCGCGCGGTTTTCTCCTTCCTCCGAAGGGATTCGCAAGAGTTTTGAAGGCTCCTCGCTCGAAACCATCAAGCACATGGTCGCCTCCGGCATGGGCGTCACGATTTTGCCGCGCATGTCCGTGCCGCACGATCTCGAGGTTGCCGCGCCGGTTCCGGGGCCCGGCCAGATCTGCTACGTGCCATTCGAGCGGCCCGTACCTTCGCGCCGGGTGGTGCTGGCATGGCGGCGCAGCTTCACCCGGCTTGAAGCTGTGGAAGCGTTACGCCGAGCCGTGCTGGCCTGCGAACTCGCCGGCGTGACCAAGTTCCCGGAGATCGCGGTATCTGCCCGCGAAGCGGCCTGACGCGTGGGGCTGACCTGCCCTGACCGCTTTGTGGGCCTCATCTCACTCGACCCCGAGGGCCTGGGAGTTCTTGACTTCCTGCATCACCGCGTAGCTGCGGGTTTCACGCACACCAGGCAGCGACAGCAGCACGGTTGCGAGGAAATCCCGGTACGCTGCCATGTCGGCAACCCGGGTCTTGAGCAGGTAGTCGAACCGGCCGGCCACCATGTGGCATTCCATGATTTCCGGTTGTTCGCGGACGGCCGCCACGAACGCATCCGCGACGTCTGGCTGGTTGCGATCGAGCATGACCTCGATGAATACCAGCAGTGAGGCACCCAGCTTTTCCGGATTGAGCCGGGCCTCGTAGCCAAGAATGAATTGGTCGCGGACCAGGCGCCGGACGCGTTCAAGCACCGCGGTTGGTGACAAATGCACGGCTTGGGCCAATGCCAGATTGGACATTCGACCGTCGTCCTGAAGAAGCGCAAGAATACGACGATCGACGCGATCGAGGGCAGTGACGGGATCTTTCATGGCTAAGGCTCCGGAAATCTTGAATAAATATTGCGTATAAGCGGACATCTGACAAATTTGCCAAACCCAGACGCGGGTGTGACAGTCATGCTCGCCCCATGAAGGGAGGCGATATCAAGTCAGTGTCACTTTGCCTTGGAAAGTTCACTGGATACGTTGAATTTCCGCTTTGCTCCGAGGTGCTTAGGTTGTCTGGTGTCGGAAACCCAAGATTTGTGATGGTGGAGGGTGTATGAGGGGCGGCCGGATTTAATGCGCATTACGTAAGATGTTCCGCCTTATTACATAATTTTTCACTAGAAACAAAAAGTACACCAAATATTATTTTTACTTGCCAAAATCCCGGGGGTGTCGGATCGATGGTTGCGTCCGGCGCCGCCGGCGCGCGCGTGCAGGCGTGAGAACGATCGGCGGACTGGGCATACGGCCGCGTCGCGGCGATAATTGTCGGGATGCAAATCCCACACATCGCATTCATCGGTGGCGGCAACATGGCCGTCGCCATTCTTGGCGGCCTGCGTGCTGCCGGCGCCCCGGCAGAGCGTTTCGTGGTTGTTGAACCGGTCGAGGAGCAGCGTGCGCGCCTGACCAGGGAAACGGGAATTTCTGCGTGCGCCGCCGCCGGTCCGGCACTGTCCCGCGCCGACGTTGTCGTGTGGGCCGTGAAGCCGCAGAGTTTTGCGGAAGCAGCCGCACAGGCGGGGTCGCATCTCGGTGAAGCGCTGCACATCAGCATCATGGCCGGTGTACGGTGTGGAGCTCTCGCGCGTGGCACGAGTGGGCGGCGTGTCGTGCGCGCCATGCCCAACACACCGGCCTTGATCGGTCAGGGCATTGCGGGTCTGTATGCGAATGCAGCCTGCTCGGCGAGCGACCGCACCGTCGCCGAGAAAATTCTCGGGCCGACCGGCGCGTTGCTCTGGGTTACGCGGGAGTCTGATCTGGACGCAGTGACCGCCCTGTCCGGCTCGGGACCGGCGTATGTGTTTTATCTGATCGAAGTGATGATGGCCGCCGGCACACGCCTGGGACTGGATGCAGCAACCGCGCGTCAACTTGCGCAGGCCACATTCGCGGGTGCGGCAGCGCTGGCATCGCGTTCGCCGCTCGATCCGGCGCAGCTGCGCGCGCAAGTCACCAGCAAGGGCGGCACGACAGCCGCGGCGCTTGAAAAACTGGTTGCGCATGACGTGGCGCAAGCCTTTGAGGACGCGTTGCAGGCCGCAGCACGACGCGCCGCGGAGCTGGGCGACGCCCTCGACGTCCAGGCTTGACATGTGCCGCCGCCGATTTGAAAGGGTGACGCATACCCTGATACGATAGAAGGTTGCCGGAGAGATGGATGAGCGGCTTAAGTCGCACGCCTGGAAAGCGTGTAAGGGTTAACAGCCCTTCGGGGGTTCGAATCCCCCTCTCTCCGCCAGATGCGAAACCCAAGTGATTGATTCACTTGGGTTTTTTTGTTTATTGCGTGGGCGTGTCATCAACTTGGTCATCAATTTTGATCGGCCCGGAAATTGTTTTTCGGCGCTGACTGTTCCCTGCATACCCGCTTGTCGCGGGGTTGCACGGATGTTGATGATGAACAACAACGCCCGACTGTCCCACGAGGACGTTCTTCTCTCAAGCGCGCAGGTCGAGCGCCTGCTTGGCCTGAGCCGCACCAGCGTGTGGCGCCTGACGCGGCGCGGTGACCTCGTGCCGGTGTACATCGGCTCCGCGCTGCGGTTTCGCCGCTCCGACGTGCTGGCGCTGATGCAGGTCGGCACAGAGCGAACCCCGGCACAGGTGTTATCACGCAGATGACCCCAGCAGGGTCGCTTCCTCAGGCCGGCGAGGTCATGGTTGCTTGCGAGTGATCCGGCGTCAGGTGTTGTACCAGGCGGCGCGGTGGCACGCGCTGCATGGCGCTCGGGGCTGGCACCCCGGGCAAGGTCTTGAAGTGCATGAACAGGTCGGCCTGGAGAGCCGACAACGTGAGCAACCCAAACACCCCTGGCGCCTTGTGCGCCGGGGTGTTTTTCTCCATGCGCCTTCCTACCCACTGGTGTGAGGGGCACCAACGATGACCTCGAGCACGATCTGCAGGCACTGTTCCAGGAGGTTGGCATTGCCGCAAAGGCCGCCGGGACGGCTCTTGCAATCTTCATCGACGAATTGCAGTACGTCGAAGAAGATCAACTCGCGGCCTTGATAACCGCCTTGCATCGCACGGAGCAGCAGCAGCTTCCGGTTGTGCTGGTCGGGGCCGGCCTGCCACAACTGCGGATGTTCCTGGGTAACGCAAAATCCTACGCGGAACGGCTCTTCGACTTTCCGGAAATTGGGCCTCTTCGAGATCAAGACGCGCAGCTCGCAATCGAAAAGCCAATCACGGACGAGAACGAAGAGATCGAGGACGAGGCACTCCAGCAAATCTTGAGCGTGACCAAGGGCTACCCGTACTTCCTTCAGACCTGGGGAAGCAAGACATGGCTGGCGGCCGACGAGTCGCCTATCGACGTGGACGATGTTGAGCGCGCGTCCGCCGTAGCCGTCGCAACACTGGATGAAAGCTTTTTTCTCGTGCGCTTCGACCGCTGCACCGCTCACTTCACAGGCGAGGCGGGCGTGTCCCGCCCTTAGAACATTGATCGCGCCGACGACATCGGTGTTTTCCTCGAAGCCACACTCCGGGAGTGAATGCGCTGAACGCGCGCCTTGGCCGATTTTCCGCAGTATCCGTAGACTGCAGCGTATGTGCCTCGTGGCCACTGCGCTGGAGAAGGAAAGAGCAGACTATGGACATCGTCAAACGCAACAACGTGCATGTGATCGAACCTGGCCGAGACGCAGCGCCGCTCTTGCTGTACGCGCACGGTTTTGGCTGTAGCCAGCACATGTGGCGCGGCATCACGCCGGCATTCGAGGGGACGCACCGCCAGGTGCTTTTCGACTATGTGGGTAGCGGTCAGTCGGACACCACCGCCTTCGACCCTGCCAAGTACGCCAACCTGAAGGGGTATGCGCAGGATGTGCTTGATGTCTGCGATGCCCTCGGCATCGAGAGCGGGGTGAATTTCGTCGGGCATTCGGTTAGCGGCAGTATCGGTATGCTGGCTGCAATGCGGCGCCCCGAACTTTTCCAGCGTCTGGTCCTGGTCGGGCCATCACCGTGCTTTCTCAATCATCCGCCAGACTACCTTGGGGGTTTTGACCGCGATGACTTGCAAGGGCTGCTGGATCTGATGGACCAGAACTACATGGGCTGGGCAAGCTACCTTGCGCCCGTGGTCGCTGGGGGACCCCAGGCGGACAGCGTGGGCGGTGAACTCTCCGAAAGTTTCTGCACGACCGATCCAAAGATGGCTCGCGTCTTTGCACAGGCCACCTTCTTTGCAGACAGCCGCAATGACCTGTCGTATGTCAGCCAGCCGTGCCTGATCTTGCAGCATCGCAACGATGCATTGGCCCCGCTGAGCGTTGGTGAATACCTCGAGCGCAATTTGCGCAACGGCACGCTGGAAGTGCTGGATGTCACGGGGCATTGCGCTCACATGAGTCATCCTTATCTTGTGGTCGACGCCATGCAGCGTTACTTCGCCAAATCCTGACCGGCGTCGAAACAAAAGGGTTGCATGCTGCCAGCTGACGACATGCCTTGCGCGATGATGCTCACCGATGGTGAGGGTCATATGTTGCGCCTGAACCGCGAGCTGCTGCGGATCGTCGGCGGAGAGGAGAGCGATTGGATCGGGCGGTCCATGGAGGTGCTGTTGACGCCAGCCTCACGCATCTTCAGCCAGACGCATCTGTTTCCCCTGCTGCACCACGATGCCGCGGTGCGCGAGGTCTACATCCATTTGGTCGGCAGTGATGCCGAGAAGGTTCCGGTCATGGTCAATGCCACGCGGACGTCGATGGACGGCGCGGATCGGATCGTCTGGGCGGCTTTTGTCGCGCGCGAGCGAAGTCGTTTCGAGGCGCAGCTGATCCGGGCCCGCGCTGACGCCCAGGATCTGGCGGAGCAACTGCAGCGACGCGAGAGGGACGAGCGGCAGCTGGTCGACAGTCTGACCGCCGGCGTGGTGGTGCATGCGCCGGATGGGAGAATGCTGCGGAGCAACCCGCGTGCGCAGGAACTGTTGGGCCTGTCTGCCGAAGAGTCCACCAGGCACGGCGTGGATGACTCTCCCTGGAAGGCCGTGCACGCCGACGGACGGCCCATGGACGTGGCCGACTTGCCGGTGTCTCGGGTCATCGCGAGCGGCGATGCTGTGTCTGATCTGCTGCTGGGCGTCCTTCGCAGGAATTGCAGCGAACCGGTCTGGTTGCTATGCCGCGCTGACCCTAACCGCCATCGAGACGGTCGCCTGCGCCAAATCGTGGTGACCTTTGTGGATGTCACCGAGCGGCAGAACGCGTTGGCACGACTGCAGCAAAGCGAGAGCCGACTGCAGGGCATCATCGATTCGGCCATGGATGCCATCATCAGCATGGACGCGTCACGGCGTATCGTGATCTTTAATTCGGCGGCAGAGACGATGTTCGGTTACACCCTCGATCAGGTGGCGGGGAGGCCCGTGCAGCTGCTGTTGCCGCCGCAGTCCCATGCCGTGTTCGAGCGGCAGATGACTGAGCTGACGCGCAGCGGACGCTCCACGCCAGCTGCCAGTGGCCAGGACCAACTGTATGCCATGCGCGCCGATGGAACCCAGTTTCCCACCGAGGTGGCCATTTCGCAGGTGACGCTGCAGGGCCAGCAGATCTGGACCGTCATTCTGCGCGACATCACTGCCCAGATCGAGGCAAAGCGCGCGCTGGAGCTGAGCAACCAGGCCTTGGAGCAGACCAACAAGCGGCTGGCCGAGATTGCGTATTCCGATCCGTTGACCGGCCTCCCCAACCGCATGCTCCTGGCCGATCGCCTGCAGCAAGCGCTTGCGCAGCAACACCGGCACGATCGCGTCGTTGCCGTGCTCTTTCTGGACCTGGACGGATTCAAGGCCATCAATGACCGTCACGGCCATGAGGCGGGCGACCTGTTGCTGATCACGCTGGCGACGCGGCTCAAGGGGGAGCTGCGGGATGGTGATACCTTGGCCCGCGTCGGAGGTGATGAATTCGTTGCGGTTCTGGTGGATCTGGAGCAGGGCGAGGATATCCGACCGTTACTGCAGCGTCTTCTGAGCGCTGTGGGTCAAGAAGTCCTGCTCGGGGGGGCGCACAAGGTCCACATGTCGACCAGTATCGGGGTGTCGCTGAGTCCCCAGGACGGCGCAACCCCGGAGGCGCTGCTGCGCCAGGCGGACCACGCCATGTACCGTGCCAAGGAGTCCGGCAAGAACTGCTGGCGGTTTTTCTGCGAGGGCGTACAGCTCGGCTGAGTCCTTTGCTTCCCAGGTGCGCTCGCGCGGCCTCTCCGGGTTTCAGGCGGCAGACTCTTGCGCCAACCACGCGATCAAGGCCTCTGACTCCACCTGCGCACCGGCCGGATCCTGCTCGCGGACGATCTGCTCCAGCGTACGCAGGCCCGCTCCGCCCTGCGTGAGCTGGGCCCGCAACGTTTGCGCGCTCCAGAATTGCACGAGGCTGTCCGACGTGGCGGTCGCGTTCTCAGGGCCGGCCGCCAGACCCAGCTGCTGGGCCCAGCCGAGCCACTGCCCGGCACCCAGGCGCCAGCTCGGTCCCGCCGGGGCACGCGCCAGCATGCGCGCGCGCGCCTCTGGATCCGGCACGGCCGAGGCAATCGCATGCCAGGCAAGATAGGGATCGTCAGTCAGCGCTGCGACCTGGGCGCAGAGTTCGTGCGCCACCGGCCCCAAGGCAATGGTCGCGCTATGCACGAGGGCCTCCAACGACGCGGCTTGGAGCAATGCGGCCGAGGGCGTCTCGGTTGCGTCCAGCCGCCGCGCAATGCGCGCCAATTCCTGTTCGAACGCCTCTGGTGACAAGGCGCGCTGGACGCGCACGTGACCTTCGATCACGCGGGCGAGCCCGTTCACGATCACGCTCTCGCCCGCGCAGTAGCGACGGACACTGCTCGCACGCAGACGCGCCCCCTCGAACTCCGCGTCCAACGGCGGTTCGGGCGCGTGGGCTCGCGCCAGGCGCACCACGCTGCTGGTCGGCTCTGGCAGGTTGATTCCCTGGCGGGCCAATGCGTACCAAAGGCGCTCACGCAATGCCGAGGCGCTGTTGTCGCGCAACAGGAAGTGACGGGTGTGGTAGCGCGCGAGATAGCGCAATGCGCCACTGGCGGGGTCATCCCCCGTCACGAGCACGCTCGGCGTCGGGTGCCTGCAGACATCGGGCAGGTCGGTGCTCAGAACCTGCAGCGCCAACTCCATGACCTTGCCGGGAGGGTGAGAGCCGGACACCGTGAACGCAATCTCATGGAGGAAGGTTTCGTTCTGGGCAATCACTTCGACCGCCTGACCCGTGAAATCGGAATTTGGCAGCACGATGACGCTTCCTCGCGCGGTGCGTATCGACACCGATCGCCAGCTCAGCGAAATCACCCTGCCCTCAATGTCACCGCGGCGTACGCAATCGCCCACCCGCAGCGGATGCTCCAGTTCGATCGAGATACCCGCGAACAAATTGCCCAACGTGGGTTGCAATGCAAAGCCCAGGATCGCCGTCACCAGCGCCGACGTCGCAAGGACGCTGCTCAGATCCTGGCCCAGAATAAAGTGCAGATACACCATGAGCCCGACCAGATACAGGCCAACCGACAGGACCGCGCGAAACAGGTCGGTTGCACCCCCCGAGGGCGACCATGGCAACAGCCGGAACATCGCGAGCTGGGCGAGACGCACGGCACTGGCGAGGGTCAGTGCGATGCTGAGCCGCCACAATACCGCCTCCAGCACGGCGTGGGTGGCATCGGGACTGGTGCCGACCGCAACGTGGAACAGCCACGACAAGGCTGTCAGCGCCAGCAAGACGAGGGTCCACATGGCGAATCATGCCCCTCGCGAGCGACGCTTCATGGCAAGGTCGACACTCTGCCGCAGGCGTTCGATTGCCTCCTGCAATTGACCGAATTGCCCCTCGATCGCGGGCAGCCGTTCGCACCCGCCCTGATCGAGACTGCTGGCAAGCGCGGCACGCGTCAGCGCATCGAGCGGATTGGTGACGTGCCGGTGCAACAGCAGCAGGAACACCACCGCCGACAGCACGAACACACTCGTGAGCGCGCCCACGGTCACGAGCACGCTGCTCCAGGCCTTCGCCTCTGCCGGTGCGGTCGGCACTTCGGCCAATTGCAGCCCGACCAACTGTCCCATGTGCCAGCCAAAGCCATTCGAGCTGCCGTACTTCGCAAGCATGGCGCGCGGCGCGCTGGCCGGATCGCCGTGGCAACGCAGGCATGCCGCCGAGGTCATCCGGATCGGACGGGCGAGGTAATACACCTCGTGCCCGCCAACGCGGGTGCGGCCGAACAGTTCATGCAGGCCCGGGTCCTGATCGAACTGCCGCAGCAGGCCAACCTCCCAGTCGGTTGCCCGATCGGCAATATTGGTCGGATTGAGAGAGCTCTCGCGGTAACGGTACTCCGGAAAGCTGGCACTGAGCAGCTTCAGGGTCTGCTGGGCCGCGAATGAAGGCACTTGTGCGGGATGGAAGCTGCCGTCGTCGATCTTGTCGAGCACAGGCGCGACGTTGGCGACCGTGTAGCTCCGCACTGCGAGCCCGGCGCCAAGCAGCATCTTCGCGCGCTGATGCACATCATCCCGGGCGTGCGCCGTTTCGAGACGCCATGAGATGAGGCCCGCGACCGTCACGCCGAGACAGAAACAGAAGGCAAGAATCCAGGCAAAACGCGTTTCAATTCGCATTGATGAATTGCTTTTTCGCAGAGTGTGACGAATGTTACGTGTAAAGGCCCCCTCCGGTGGCGGAGCAAGCATCGACCTCTGAGCAAAAAATGTGAAGAATTGTTATATTTGATGCAAAATACAAAGCTATGCGTTTCCTTCGACTTGTCTTCCACGCGCTGATGATCGTGCTGCTGGCAGCTTTGCTGGCAGCAGCGCCGTTCGTCCATGGCCACCGAGGCGGCGCGGGGGAGGGTGGAGCACATGTGCATTTCCCACACGTGCAAGTGGGTGTGATCCATATCGAAGCCGACGAATCGGACGTGGTGGATATCAGCCTCGGCTGCGCCGGCACACGCGAATCCGGCGTGGCGAAGGAACTGGCACAACTTCGTCTGCCAACCCTGGCGTCCGATTTGACACCGCGGCGTCTGGAGCGGCGTGTCCCACTCGCGCCCGACCTGATCGCGCGCGTGCGACTGCACGCGTGCGGACTGCCGCCACCGGCCGCGGCACCTCCACTGACGGCCTGACGAGCCCATGCGGGCAGCAGCGCGCTGCTGCCCGCCGGAACCAGCACCCATCTGCGGGGCCTGTTCGCCGCGCTCGCGCGGCTGTCCCTGGAGCACACCATGTTTGAATTCCGCTTGTCGCGCTGCGCCGCCGCGCTCGCTGTTTGCGCTGGCATCGCCGCCGCACCGGCCCAAGGCGCGTCGCTTCCGAATCTGATCCCGGTTTCGCCGGACCAACAGGTCGCGCTGGGCGTGCGACTGTCGCCAGTGCAAGCAGCCGCACGGGCGCAAGTGAGCCTGCCCGCGAGGGTGGTCGTCCCTCCCTCCCGGCAAGCCCTGGTCAGCGCACCGGTCGCCGGCGTCATCACCCATTTGCTGGTCAACGTCGGTGACGTGGTCAAGACCGGTCAACCCCTCGTGGAGCTCCGTAGCGCCGCACTCGCCCAGTTGCAGCGCGAGTGCGCAGACGCCGGCACGCAGCGCGACCTGACGAAGCGACAGCTGGCCCGCGACACCGCTCTGGAGAAGGAGGGCATCATCCCGACTGCGCGGTTGCAGCTTACCCAGGCGCGGGCGCGTGACGCGCGGGCGCTGCTGGCTGAACGTACTCTCGCGGTGCGCCTGGCGGGCGCTGGTGGAGGCGTCGACGGCGTCGCTCGCATCCTGGCACCGCGCGACGGCATCGTCAGCGACCTCCAAGTGCTGCCGGCGCAGCGTGTCGACCAGGCAGCCCCGCTGCTGCGCATCACGGCCCCAGGCGAGCTGTGGCTGGAACTCGATGCCAACGTGCAGCAGGCTGCCGCCTTGCCGACTGGCGCGGCGGTGACCGTGGACGATGGGCACGCAACCGGTGTTCTTGAAGCACGCGCACCAGCCCTCGGCGCTGGCCAGACCGTCGCGTTGCGCGCGCGTCTGACGCAGCCGGGATCGCTCGTGGCCGGCATTTTGGTGAAGGCTCGCGTGGCGATGCCGGTGCCGGCCGGATCATGGCGCCTGCCATCCACGGCCATGACCCAGCTGGATGGACACGACGTGGCATTGGTCGCCGTCCCAGGCGGCTTTCGGCCCATTGCCGTGCGGCAGATTGCTCGCCTTGACGACGCCGTGCTGGTCACGGGCGCGCTGCGGCCGGTTGACCGCGTGGTCAGCAGCGGCATCGTGGCGATCAAGGCTGCCGCCGGGGGAGCGCAATGATGCTGCAGTCCATCACACGTTTCGCCTTGCGCCAGCGCTTGCTGGTTGCGGGTGCCACCCTGGCGCTGGTGGTGGCCGGCGTGGCCGCCTGGCGCGCCCTTCCCATTGATGCCTTTCCCGACGTTTCAACCCCGCAGGTCAAGGTCATCGTCAAGGCGCCCGGGATGACGCCGGAGGAGGTTGAAACGCGCATCGTGCTGCCTGTCGAGCAGGAGGTTCTTGGAATCGCCAACAAGCGCGTCGTGCGCTCGACCTCAAAGTATGGCATTGCCGACATGACCGTTGATTTCAACGAGGGGACCGACATCTACTGGGCCCGTCAGCAGGTGGGGGAGGCGCTGACCGCGGTACGGGGCGACCTTCCGGCGAACGCGCAGGCGGCGTTGGCGCCCATCACGACGCCACTATCCGACCTGTTCATGTTCACCATCGAAGGCGACGCCTCGCTGGAGCAAAAGCGCAGCGTGCTGCAGTGGATGATTCGCCCGGCGCTACGCACCGTGCCTGGCGTTGCCGACGTCAACATGCTTGGCGGAGACATTCGTACCTTCGTCGTACGTCCACAGCCGGCGCGGATGGCGGCATGGAACGTGACCCTCACGACTTTGCGGACCGCGCTGTCAGCGAACAACAGCAATGATGGCGCCGGCCGCCTCAATGAAGGCGAGGAGGCGCGTGTGGTGCGGGTGCAGGGGGCCCTGCAGGACCTGGACGATATCCGGAATACGGTCGTCGCCACGGTGCGGGGCATTCCGGTGCGGGTCTCGGATATCGCGGAAGTCGATATTGAAAGTGCCACTCGCAACGGTGCTGTCACTGCTGATGGGCGCGGCGAAGCTGTGGAGGGGATCGTGCTGGGATTGCGCGGCGCCAACGCCGGCCGCGTGGTCGACGGTGTCAAGCAGCGTCTCGCTGAACTCGCGCCGCGACTACCCGCCGGCATGAGGGTGCGCGTGTTCTACGACCGCAGCCAGCTCGTCGGCCGCGCTGTCAGCACCGTGACCCATGCCCTCGGTGAGGCCGTGGTGCTGGTCATGGTGATGTTGTTGCTGTTTCTCGGCAGCTGGCGCGCGGCGCTGGTTGTTGCGTTGACGCTGCCGCTGTCCGCGTTGGCGACGTTCATTCTGATGCGCTGGGCCGGCATGTCTGCCAATCTGATGAGCCTCGGCGGTTTGGCGATCGCGCTGGGCATGCTGGTTGACGCGGCGGTCGTGGTGGTCGAAAACCTCGTCAATCACCTTGCGCACGATCCGGCTCGCATGACCGATCGCAACCCCGGAGGCGCGACCAGCGATCGATTGACGCGCATCCTTCACGGCGTCAGCGAAGTGTCATCGCCGGTGCTGGCGGGCGTTGCCATCATCGCGATCGTGTTCCTGCCGCTTCTCAGTCTGGAGGGGCTCGAAGGAAAATTGTTCGGCCCCGTGGCGACGACCATCGTGTTCGCACTCGGTGCTTCCTTGCTGATCGCGTTGACCATCGTTCCAGTCGCCGCCTCACTTTTGCTCAAGGCGGCCTCGCACGACGACCCCTGGCTGGTGCGCCAGGTCAATGCTGGCTATCGGCGCCTGCTTGACTGGAGCTTCACCCATGCGCGTGTGGTGGTCGTGTTGGCGCTGGCCGCCCTCGTCGTCGCCGGTTTCGCTTACACCCGCGTGGGTAAGACCTTCATGCCAACCATGGATGAAGGAGACGTGATCGTGCAGTTGCAAAAGTCGCCATCGGTCAGCCTGGGGACCACCGCGGCCATGGATATGCGGGTCCAGCGTGCCATCCTGCAAGGTGTTCCGGAAGTCAAGGCGGTGATCGCGCGCAGTGGTTCCGACGACCTCGGCCTTGATCCCATGGGGCTCAACGAAACCGACACCTTTTTGGTCCTGAAGCCGCCGTCCGACTGGCGGCGCGGTGGCAAGGATGCGGTCATCGCGGCCCTTCGCCACGTGCTCGAGCGTTTTCCAGGACTCGACTTCAGCTTCAGCCAGCCGATCGAAATGCGTGTGTCCGAGATGCTCACCGGAGCGCGTGGCGATCTGGTGATCAAAGTGTTTGGTCCGGAACTGGCGCAACTCGTCGAGTTGTCGAGACAAATCACCGCCGTCCTGCGCGGGCTGCCCGGGGCGCAGGACGTGTTGGGAGCGCGATCCGAGGGCCTGCAGTACCTGACGGTTCAGGTGGACCGGCTCGCGGCCGGCCGCGCTGGATTCAACGCCGAATCGCTCCAGCAGGACTTGCGCGCACTGGTCGAGGGGCAGCCGATCGGTACCGTCCTCGAGGGAGTGCATCGCACGCCCTTGCTGCTGCGCGGGAACAGCACGTTGCGTGCCGATCCGCAAGCGTTCGCCGATGTGATGGTCACCGCGCCGGATGGTGTCACCTACCCCTTGCGGCAGTTGGCCCGACTGCAGCTGACGCAGGGGCCGATGCTGGTGTCGCATGAGGATGGCAGCCGATTCGCGACGGTTCGTGCCAACGTGGGAGGGCGCGACCTCGTGGGGTTTGTTGCCGACGCCAAGGCGGCAGTCGCGCAGCGCGTCAAGCTGCCACCAGGGGTGCGCCTGGAGTGGGGTGGACAGTTCGAGAACCAGCAGCGCGCCGCGGCGCGGCTGGCGCTGGTCGTTCCGGCAGCGCTGGCACTGATTTTCCTGCTGCTGATGACCACGTTTGGTTCGATACGCCAGTCGATGCTGGTGTTTGCCAATATCCCGTTCGCGCTTGTGGGAGGGGTGATCGCATTGTGGGCCAGTGGCGCTTACATGTCGGTGCCCGCGTCGGTGGGCTTCATCGCCCTGCTTGGAATCGCCGTGCTCAACGGTGTCGTGCTGGTCAGCCATTTCAACGCGTTGTTGCTGCGTGGCCAGCCCTTGGTCCAGGCTGTTCGCGAAGGCGCCCAGCGTCGCTTGCGGCCGGTCCTGATGACGGCTTCCATCACCGCGTTAGGGTTGGTGCCGCTATTGATGGCAAGTGGCCCGGGTTCGGAAATCCAGAAGCCACTGGCGATTGTCGTGGTCGGTGGTCTGGTCAGTTCAACTGCGTTGACCCTCGTGCTGCTGCCGCTTCTTTTCGCCCGTTTCGGTCTGCCACCCGAAGCGCGCAGCGATGCACGCGTCGAAACCCCGAATTCCCCGGAGGAAGCATGAAAGCGAACATTATTCTTGGCGCCCTGCTCGGTGCGCTGCTGACGGCCGCGACAAGCGCCGCTCCCGCTCCTGTCGTTGCCGCTTCGACGGCCATGCGAGCGTCTGCACTGCCCTCGATCGAGGCCTTGCCGCAGCCGACCTTGCCCACCATCGCCGCCGTTGACGCCGCACTGCGAGGGTCACCCTCGGTGGAGGCGGCACGCGCGCTGCGCGATGCCGCCTCCCGCAATGGGGATGTGCTACGCATCGGAAACCAGGAAGTCAATGTGCAGGTGCAGACGCAAAGCCGGCGCGTCGGCGCCGGCCCCGATGCCGGACGCTACGGCGAATGGCAGATTTTGGTGTCCAGACCTTTGCGCTGGCCCGGGCAGGCCGCGGCTGATGCCGCCGTTGCCGAAAGTGGTGCGTCGATGGCCGCCGTCGGTGTCGGCGACGCGGCCCACGAGGCGCGCCGGCAGTTGTTGCAACTGTGGTTCGATGCGCGCCGTGCTTCTGCGCTGGCCGCATTGCAAGAGCGTTCCGCTGCCCTGATGCAGCAACAACGCGACGCCATGCAACGCCGTCGCGCCCTCGGCGATGCGAGCCAGATGGAACTGGATCAGATCGACGCCGAGACCGCGCTCGAATGGGCGCAGGCACGACTTGCGCGCGGACGTGCCTCTGCTGCCGAGGCGCTGCTCCGTACGCGCATGCCTTTGCTCGATGATGCGCCGATCGAGCCCGTTGATGTCAGCCCTGGTGCATCCGACGATGCCCTGATCGCCGACGTCCTCGCGCATAATCCCACGCTCGCGCTTGCGCGCGCGAGTGTGCGGGAAGCACGCGCGCTGGCCGCGCAAGCGGATGCCCTTCGCACACCGCAACCAACCGTGGGCATGTACGTTGGAAACGAGCGCGGTGGCGCCGAACGGCTGGTTGGCGTGCAGATCGGCGTTGCCCTGGGATCCGGTGCACGGTCCGCCCGAGCCGATGCGCAGGCGGCTGCAGCGCGCGCGGCACAGTGGCACGCCACGGACGTCGAACAACGATTGCGGGCGCAGCTGCGTGCCGCGCTGGCACAACGCGATGCTCTGCGCGCCAGCGCGGCCGCCTTGCTGCAGGCAGGAACCGCGCAGGCGCTGGCGGCTGACCGCCTTCAACGTGCTTACGCACTTGGCGAAGCCGGCCTCGGAGACTGGCTGCAGCAGCGCCGCCGCGCATTGCAGTCGATCCAGGAACTCATGGGCGCGCGCTTCGATGCCGCCATGCTCTCGGCGCAGCTACGGCTCGACGCAGGCCTGCTGTGGCGCGATGACAGCCGGACTTCCGGTTGACGATCCTGGTTTGCGATGTCCGCGGGACGCGCATGTCGGGTCTGAACGATGAACTTTGATCCCATGCGCGGCGAAGGCCCGCCGGCCCCAGGCGCAGCCCAGGGCTCGGTCGGGCATCGAGACGCCGGCCTCTGCCCTGGGCGTTGCCGTTACTCCCCGATGGCAAGTCCGGCCTCTCGGCGCCCGTCGTTGGCCCCCTCGATGCGGCCGGACGCGGGATCGACGACGATGACCTCCGCGGCACCCCAGGGCGATGCCTCATGGAGTTTGTACCCCATGTGCTCGAGCGCACTGCGGGTGTCGGGCTCCAGGTAGCCAGGCTCGACGTCGACGCGATCCGGATACCACTGCATATGCATGCGCGGTGCGTCGACCGCCTGCTGGGCATTCATTCCGAAGTCAAGCACGTTGACAATCGTTTCCACCACGGTGGAAATAATGGTCGAACCGCCGGGGCTTCCCGTGAGCATCAAGGGTTTGCCGTCCTTCAGGACGATGGTCGGAGACATGGATGAAAGCGGCCGCTTGCCTGGCTGAATGGCATTGGCGTGCCCCTGCACGAGCCCGAACAGATTCGGGACGCCGGGCTTGGACGTGAAGTCGTCCATTTCGTTGTTGAGCAGGAATCCGGTATCGTCCGCCATCAGGCCCGAACCGAACAGGGCGTTGATGGTGTAGGTGATTGCGACCGCGTTACCCCGCCTGTCGAGCACCGAGAAATGGGTGGTGTGCATGCCCTCGTCGTTGCCGCCCAGCCCCGGGACTTTGGCGGAAGGCGTGGCCGTATCGGGTTGAATCGCGGCACGGATGGCGTCGATGTGGTGCGTGGAGAGCAGCCGGTCAACCGGGTTTTTGACAAAGGCTGGGTCGCCCAGAACGGTATTGCGGTCGGCGAAGGCGTGGCGTTCGGCCTCGGCGAGTGTGTGGGAGAACCTGGAGGATCCCCAGCCCCACTGTTTGAGCGGCTCGTTTTCGAGAACCTGGAGAACCTCGCAGACGACGGTCCCGGACCCTGGGGGCGGTGCCGTGACGATACGTACATCGTGGTACGCGCATTCGAGGGGTTTGCGCCACACCGCGCGATAGTCGGCGAGGTCGGCGTGCGTCAGCAGGCCGCGCTGACGTTGACTTGCGGCGACCAGCGCATCGGCCGTGGGGCCCCGATAAAAGCCGTCGGTGCCGTGGTCGGCGATGCGCTGCAGCGTGCGCGCGAGCGCGGGTTGCCGCAACAGATGGCCCGCTTTCGGCACGCGCCCGTGATCGAGGAACGTGGCGGCGGCGATGGGATTGTCGCGCAGGGTGGACAGACTTTCATCCATGATGGCGATGTCGCCCGGGCCGAGCTTGAAGCCGTCGCGGGCGAGTTTGATCGCTGGCGCCATGACCTTTGCCAGCGGCATGGTTCCATAGCGCCTGAGCGCGTCGTTCAGACCCATGACCGTGCCCGGCACCCCGACCGAGAGAAATGTCTTCGTACTGCGCCCCGGTACCACCCGGCCTTCGGCGTCCTGGAACATGGTTTCGGTGGCCTGCCGCGGCGCCGTCTCGCGGAAGTCAAGGAACAGATTCCGGCCGTCCGCAAGGTGCAGGGTCATGAAACCGCCACCACCGATATTGCCGCAGCATGGGTTGACCACGGCAAGCGCGTAGCCCATGGCGACCGCGGCGTCGACGGCGTTACCGCCTGCGCGCAAGACCGCCAGGCCGACGCGGCTGGCCTCATGTTGCTCGCTCGCCACCATCGCGTGCATGGCCTCGGCTGGTTGCGCCTGACGCCAACCGGGTACGGCTGTCGATGCCGTGTCGACCGGCAGGCCGGCGCACGCACCGCTTTCAGCGGTCAGGAGGATGACGCCACCCAGGGCTACGGTGTGCCTGAGGCGCCTTGCGATGGACATGGGCAGGCCTGGGGAAGCCTTGCGCTCTGGGGAATGTGTCCTGGGTACAAACGGAATCTGGAACCAAGCGCGCGATTTCATCCTGGAGTCTCCTCAGGTTTGATGGTTGGGTGCGCAGCTGCCGCCAGCGGCTCGACATGGATGTGGATGGTTGCGCCTGGGGCATCCACCGCATATACGCCGCGCCATCTAACGGTATGAGAACACTGTCGTTTTTTTTTCGGGTTGTCATTACTACGATTCGATTTAGTTCCAGGAAGTTCCACGATGTCCATTGAAGCGTCAATCATCGGTCTTGTCTCCAGCGTCGTCATCGGGGCGACGGGTGTCGGCGCCGGTCATCGACTGAAAGACTAACCACCATGTACGCTTACACCGACTTCGATCGCCGTTTTGTCCGTGCGCGCGCTGCGCAATATCGCGATCAGCTCCAGCGCTTCCTGGCCGGCGAACTCGGCGCCGAGGAATTCAAGCCCCTGCGCTTGCAGAACGGCTGGTATGTCCAGCGTCATGCGCCGATGGCCCGGATTGCTGTGCCATACGGTGCCCTGACTCCGACGAAGCTGCGGGCGTTGGCGGATATCGCCGAGCACTTTGACCGTGGCTACGCCCATGTGACGACGCGCCAGAACGTCCAGTTCAACTGGATCCCGCTGGATCGCAGCGCCGACGTGATGGACTTGCTCGCCGACGTCGACATGCACGGCATCCAGACCAGCGGGAATTGCGTGCGCAACATCACCACCGACGCGTTCGCGGGGATCGCGCCCGATGAGGTTGTCGACCCGCGCCCCTTTTGCGAAATCCTGCGTCAATGGAGCACGCTCCATCCCGAGTTTGCTTTCCTTCCACGCAAATTCAAGATTGCGGTGTCCGGCGCCGAGGAAGATCGCGTGGCTGCGGGCTGGTATGACATTGGCTTGCAGGCGCTTCGCAACGCCGACGGCGAGGTGGGGTTTCGTGTGCGTGTTGGTGGTGGAATGGGCCGCACCCCCATGATCGGCACCGTGGTTCGCGCATTTCTTCCCTGGACCGAGCTGCTGCTGTACGTGGAAGCCATTTTGCGCGTCTACAACAGCTATGGCCGTCGTGACAACATCTGGAAGGCACGGATCAAGATCCTGGTGAAAGCCGAGGGGCAGCGCTTCATCGACGCCGTCGAGCAGGAGTTCGCGGCAATCTTGCACGATGACCTCGATGGCGTGGCGCATCGCCTCACGTCGCAGGAGTTGGCGCGCGTGACGGCCGGGTTTGCGCCGCCACCACTGGCTTGCATGGATGTGGCACCGGTGCCTGCACCGACGTCGTCGGCCTACACCCGCTGGGTCCAGCGCAACGTGCGTGCCCACCGCGTCGCAGGCATGCGTGCGGTCACGCTGTCGCTCAAGCGGGTGGGCCAGGCGCCGGGAGATGTCACCACGGCGCAGTTACGCGCGGCGGCTGATCTCGGCGAGCGTTTCAGCGCCGGAGAAGTGCGCATCACCCATGAGCAGAATCTGGTGTTGCCTTGGGTCCGCGAGGACGCATTGCCCGTGCTTTGGGAGGCGGCACGGGCCGCGGGATTCGCCAGCCCCAATATCGGGCTGCTCACCGACATGATTGCCTGCCCGGGCGGCGACGTGTGCTCGCTGGCGAACGCGCGTTCCTTGCCGATCGCGGCGCGCATCGCCGAGCGCTGGACCGACCTGGACGAGCTGTTCGATATTGGTGATCTCGCCTTGAACATCAGCGGTTGCATCAACTCCTGCGGCCACCATCACAGCGGGCACATCGGTATTCTCGGCGTCGACAAGGATGGGTCCGAGTGGTATCAGGTCACCGTGGGCGGCGCCGACGGCTCGAACGCCGGCCCTGCCGCCGGCCCGGGTCGGATCATTGGCCCCTCTTTCACGGCCGACGAGGTTCCCGAGGTGGTCGAGGCGCTGGTCGCTGTCTACCTGGCACGGCGCGGCGCGGGCGAGCGTTTTGTCGATTTTGCGCGGCGCGTCGGCTCCGAACCATTCAGGGCAGCGGCGGACGCGGTGCGCCGTGCCACCGCGCCAGTCACATCGAACGAGGATGCAGTGGCATGAGGATTCTTTCCATCACCGATGACACCTGGCAGCGCGCCGAGGGCGCCGCCCCCGCTCCGGCCGATCAGCTGTTGCTGACGCCGGCGCAATGGCGTGAGGTCGGCGCGACCTGGCCCACGCATCTGGCAGTCGGCTTGCTGGTCGGCAACGACGACGACGTTCAGACCCTGGGTTTTTCGCTCGCGCCGTTCGTGACCATCGCCCTGCAATTTCCGCGCTGGACGGACGGGCGCGCCTACAGCCAGGCGCGGCTGTTGCGACGCAGGTTGCGCTACACCGGCGAGTTGCGGGCGGTCGGCGACGTGGTGGTCGACGTGGCGCTTCCGCTGGCACGCACCGGCTTCGATGCAGCGGTGTTGCGTCACGGCGAGTCGCGCGAGGCGGCATTGCGCGCCCTGCGGTTTTTCGACGGACTGCTTCCAGCCGGCAATCCTTTCTACCAGGGCGATGCGCAAGAGCCGCGCCCGTTGTTTGCACGGGGACACCGATGAACGATGCACGCACATTCGCGCGGCCAAGCGCGGCCTACGCATCGCATGAGGAGGCGGCACGTGCCCTGCTGCGCGCGGCCGTCGATGAATTTGGCGACACCCTGGTGCTGGCCAGCAGCATGGGCGTCGAGGACATGGTGCTCACCGACCTGATTGCACGCGATGCTCTTGGCGTGTCGGTGGCGACGTTGGATACAGGGATGCTGCATCCGGAAACGCTGGCCCTCGTCGACACCGTACGCAGTCACTACGGGATCGGCGTCGAGGTCTGGCACCCCGATGTGCAGACCGTGGCGGCATTCGTCGCCCGCGAGGGCGCGCAACCCATGTACCGCAGCATCCAGTTGCGCCATGCGTGCTGCGCGTTGCGCAAGCTCGAGCCGCTGGAACGCATGTTGCGCGGCCGCCGGGCCTGGATCGCGGGCCTGCGGCGCGAGCAGTCGCCTGGGCGCGCCGCCGCGGCCGTGCGCGAGGTCGATGCCCAGGGACGGGTCAAGCTCAGTCCGTTGCTGAACTGGACGCTGGGAGACATCTGGCACTACGTCGCCGCCCACGGTGTGCCCTACAACCCGCTGCACGATCAACACTACCCCAGCATCGGCTGTGCGCCATGCACGCGCCCGATTTCCGTCGGCGAGGATGTCCGCGCCGGACGCTGGTGGTGGGAGCAGGACGCTGCGAAGGAGTGCGGATTGCATGCGCACCACGATCAGCAGCCCGCTTCCCTCGTTTCACCGATCCACCCAATCCAGCGCGTTGACGACGCAACCGACACGCAACGCATTGATCCCGGAGCCCCAGTATGAACGCTTTTGTCGACCCGACCCGGCTGCTGCCGGTGATCGATCACCGTCACCTCGACGCACTCGAAGAGGAAGCGATTTTCGTGCTGCGAGAGGTCGCAGGCGCGTTCGAGCGCCCTGCATTGCTGTTTTCGGGGGGCAAGGATTCCTGCGTTGTCCTGCGGTTGGCGGAAAAGGCGTTCGGCCGCCGATTGACCGGGGGTGGGTTCGACGCTTGCCTGCCGTTTCCGCTGCTTCACGTCGATACGGGTCATAATTTCCCGGAGGTCATCGCCTTCCGCGACCAGCTCGTGGCGGCGCGCGGCCATGCCTTGCAGGTGGCGCACCTTGACGCGTCGATCGCGCGGGGTACGGTGCGCCTTGGACATGCGCTGGAGTCGCGCAATCCGCATCAAAGCGTCGCCTTGCTGGAAGCAGTGGACGCGAACCGCTTCGATTGCCTGATCGGGGGGGCGCGCCGCGACGAGGAAAAGGCGCGGGCCAAGGAGCGCATCTTCAGTCACCGCGATCATTTCGGACAGTGGTTGCCCAAGGAGCAGCGGCCGGAGCTATGGTCGCTGTTCAATACCCGGTTGCGTCCCGGCGAGCATTTCCGGGCCTTTCCGATCAGCAACTGGACCGAACTCGACGTGTGGCTGTACATCGCCCGCGAAGCGGTCGAACTGCCGACCCTCTACTACCGCCATGCGCGTGAGGTCGTCCGTCGTCGTGGTCTCCTGGTGCCGGTCACGCCGGTGACGCCACCGCAGCCGGGAGAAGAGGTGGAGACCGTGGACGTGCGCTTCCGGACCGTGGGTGACATGACGTGCACGTGCCCGGTCGAGAGCGCGGCTGCCGATGCCGCTGCGGTGATCGAGGAAACGGTGGTGGCGACGCTCAGCGAGCGCGGCGCGACCCGGATGGACGACCGCAGCTCCGATAGCGCGATGGAGCGGCGCAAAAAGGAAGGATATTTCTGATGAACACGCAAGACCTCACCCAGCCGATCTCCCGCAACGAGGGTGACAGCGAGTTGCAGCACAAGGCATTGCGGTTCCTGACTGCCGGAAGCGTTGACGACGGCAAGAGTACGTTGATCGGTCGCTTTCTTCTCGACAGTCGCGCCATCCTCGCCGACCAGCTCGCCGGGCTGCAGGTGCAGGGTGGCGAGCTCGATCTGTCACGATTGACCGACGGGCTGGAAGCGGAGCGTGCGCAAGGCATCACCATCGATGTGGCCTATCGCTACTTTGCCACGCCGCGGCGCAAGTTCATCATCGCCGATGCGCCGGGTCATGAGCAGTACACCCGCAATATGGTCACCGCGGCGGCGGGTAGCGATGCCGCGGTGGTCCTGGTCGACGTCACCAAACTCGACCTCGACGCCCGGCCGGTACGCCTTCTCGCGCAGACGCGGCGTCACAGTCTTCTGGCAAGTTTGCTGCGCCTGCCATCCATCGTGTTCGCGGTCAACAAGCTCGATGCGGTTCATGACCCGCAGGGGGTGTTCGACGCAGTACGCGACGCCCTGCTGGCATTCGCGACGGAGGCTGGCATCACCCTGGCGGGCGTGGTGCCAGTGTCGGCGCTGCGCGGAGACAACGTGGCGCTGCCATCCGCGGCCTGGCCGTGGTGGCGCGGGCCGACCTTGCTGGCACTGCTCGAAGCACTTCCTGCGGCAGCAGAGCCGGAAGCGGGAGGGCTTGTCGTGCCGGTGCAGTACGTCGCGCGTGAAGGCGATGGAACGGGGCATCAGCCGCGAACATTCTGGGGACGCATCGCGCGGGGAAGCGTGCGTGCCGGCGACGCCGTGCGGGTCTATCCGGGTGGGGCGCGCGCGGCCGTGGTCGAGGTACGCCACGCAGGCGACGTCGTCGATGCCTGTGTTGCCGGGCAGTCGGCAGGGCTCGTGCTCGACCAGCAAGTCGATGTTTCGCGCGGAGACTGGATCATGGCTGAGGCC
>DAICZP010000002.1 GCA_027311065.1 Thiomonas sp.
ATACGACCTCTCGCACGACGCGGCATCCCGCGAGACGGTCGAGAAGCTGTCGGCCAAGTCCGGCGCCACGGCGTATCAGGCCGGCCACGTCAACACCATCCACGCGCTGGACTGGATCCGCGACGCGATCGGCACCGAAGAACTGGGCAAGCGGGTCAAGAACTCGCTGAGCGGGCTCAAGATCGCCAACTACTACGGCTGCATGTACACGCGACCGCGCCACATCTTCCCGGAGAAAGACCAGGGCGCCGGCTCCGAGTCGACCAGCAAGCCCCATTTCATGGACGACCTGCTGGCCGCGGCCGGTGCCGAGAACGTCGAATATCCGCTCAAAACCGCCTGCTGCGGCGGTGCGCACACCCTGTCGGACAGTGACACCTCGACCCGGCTCGTGCTCAACCTGCTGACCACGGCGGAAGCCTGCGGTGCCGACGTGATCGCCACCGAATGCCCCACCTGCCACTCTGGCCTGGAGATGCATCAGATGCGCGCCGAAAAGGTGTTCGGCAAGAAGACCACGGTGAAGATTCTCTACTTCACGCAACTGCTCGGCATGGCGCTGGGGCTCTCGGCGCGACGCGTGGGCGTGCACGAGAACTTCTCCGACTCGCGCGATTTGCTCAGGGCGCGGGGACTCGGTTGATGGACTCGCCTTTCGCGATCACGGACGCTGTCGCGTCGATGCCTGGCGACGAGCTGGCGCGTTCGCCGGCTGAGACCAAGTCGATGCTCCTCGACGCCGGCGAGTCGGCGCTGGTCCGCTGGGTCATCGCGCACGGATCCGAACCGACCCAGGATCGCGTCGAGGGGTTTCGGCTGCTGGCCCTGCACCGGCAAGCCGCACTCCGCGACCCCACCTTCAACGCCTGTCGCGAAACCTGTCGTGAGCTGGTCTACCAATGCAACGCCGCCGAGGCGCAAACCGACGCGGGCGAGCGCGTGCGGCACTTCCGGCTGGCTGCTGCGGTCGCCACGCACCTGTTTCTTTTCATCGACGGCAAACTCGAGAACGAAAAACTGGGCGAGTTCTGCTGCTCGTCGCGGCCGTTGCGCTCGCAGGACGCGGTGGGCACCAGCGCGGAGACCCAGTCACCAGCAAGCGAAGGGAGATAACCATGGCGACGGCGCGCGGTTGCGTTTTTCCGGACGAGCTTTTCTATGACGTGCCCAACAACATGTGGTACCGCGAGGAATCCGAGGGCACGGTGATTGCAGGCATGACCATGGTCGCGGTGGCGCTTGCCGGGCAACTGGTCGCGGTGACGCCGAAAAAGGTCGGGCGCCCGGTGCTGGCGGGCAAGTCGTGCGCGACGATTGAATCGGGCAAGTGGGTGGGCCCCGCCAAGATCGCCTTCGATGGCGAGGTGGTCGCGGTCAACGACGCGCTGGTCGCCGAGCCCAAGCTCGCCAATACGGAACCCTACCAAGGTGGCTGGCTGATGCGCGTCAAACCAGCCGCATGGGACGAGGCCAAGAAATCGCTGGTCCCGGGCAACCAGGTCGCAGCGCCCTACGAGGCCAAGATGGCTGCCGATGGATTTGCCGGTTGCGCTTGCGACACCTGAGCGCTTTGCGAACTCAACTGACGGCTTGACCTGGGAGACTGTGATGGAAGCAAGCGGTTCGAACACCAAACGACTGTCGATGATCGTGACCAAGGGCACCCTTGACTGGGCCTATCCACCGTTCATTCTCGCCACGACGGCTGCAGCCATGGGACTTGAAGTCACCATGTTCTTCACCTTCTATGGCCTCGCCCTGCTCAAGAAAAAGCTGGACCTGTCGATCACCACGCTCGGCAACCCGGGCATGGAAATGCCGTTGATGGGGACTCACATGCTGATGCCCAATCTCCTCGGTGCCCTGCCCGGCGTCGATGCGATGGCCACCGCGATGATGAAAAACCTCATCAAGAAGAAAGGCGTCGCCTCGATCGAGGAACTGCGTCAGGCGGCCATCGAATCCGACGTGCAGATGATCGCCTGCCAGATGACCATGGACCTGTTCGAGTTCAAGCGCGAGGACATGATCGACGGCCCGGTGCTGGGCGGCGCTGCAACTTACATCGAGACCGCGACGAAATCGGACATCAACCTGTTCATCTGAAACAATACCTGGGAGTACACCATGGCTGAACATCTTCTCGATGCCCGGGGCCTGAATTGCCCGCTGCCCATTCTGCGTGCGAAAAAAGCGCTGAAGGATATTCCCATCGGCGAGGTTCTGGACATCCAGGCCACCGACCCGGGTGCGGTCAAGGATTTCGAGGCGTTCTGCCGATCGACCGGCAACGAGCTGGTCGAGTCGAAATCGAACCAGGGCGAATTCCACTTCCGCATACGCCGCGGGAAATGATGGTCACCGCTTGCGCGACGCATGCGCCATGAGCATGGCGTTGCGAGTGCTCGATCTCGGTAGCGTCTCGGTAGCGCGCTCCCAGGCGATATATCACGGCATCGCCGAGGTCATGCGCGAGGGTGACGATCCCGTGCTCAGTCTGGCCAGCCCCGACGCGCCGTACGTATGCATCGGCATGCACCAGGATGTCGCGGCCGAGGTGGACGAGGATTACTGCCGTCAGGCTGGCCTTCCGATCCTGCGCCGGCATGTCGGCGGTGGCGCTGTCTACCTCGATCAGAACCAGCTTTTTTTCCATTTCATCTCGCCGCGCGAAAAAACACCCAGGCAGGTGACCGAAATCTATGCGTTCCACGTGGCCCCGGTCCTGGCCACCTACCAGTCGCTGGGCATACCGGCGCGGCTGCGACCGATCAACGACATTCATGTGAATGATCGCAAGATCGGTGGCACCGGCGCCGCACAGATCGGCGACGCGACGGTCTTTGTCGGCAGTTTCATGCTTGATTTCGACACCGCCACGATGGCGCGATGTCTCAAGGTCCCGTCGGAGAAATTCCGCGACAAGCTGCGATCGACCCTGCAGGACTACATCACGACCATGCGCCGCGAACTCGGCGTGGTGCCGCCCCGCCATACGCTGACGTCCCTTTTCCGGCAGCACGTCGCCAGTCATTTTTGCGCCGAGCTGCGCAGCGACAACCTGCGCCCGGACGAGGAAGCCGCGGTCGTCGCATGGGAGCAGAAGCTGCAGACTCCCGACTGGCTGCGGCAGCCGGGCACACGCCGCGTCCCGGAGGGCATCAAGATCA
>DAICZP010000030.1 GCA_027311065.1 Thiomonas sp.
CGCCGCTGGAGGTCACTTGTCGAGCGGGCAACCGTAGGCCGATGCCGGGCCGAAGGCGTCATTGCCGGGAATGGTCTGGACGATTTTCTCGTAGTCCCAGTCCTGCTTGGACTCCGCCGGTGTCTTCACGTCAACGAGGTACATGTCGTGAATCATCAAGCCGTCGGGACGCATGGTGCCACCCTGCATGAACATGTCGTCGACCTTGACTTTGCGCATCTCCGCCATGACCTTGGTCCCATCCGTGGAGCCAGCGGCCTTCACTGCCTTGAGGTAGGTCAACATCGCGGAGTAGTCGGCGGCCTGGATATAACTCGGCATGACGTGCATCTGCTTGTAGAAACGCTCGGCGAAGGCGCGCGCCTGGGGCGTCCGCGTCCAGACCCAGGGCGTGGCATAAGACAGGCCCTGCGCCGCCTTGAGACCCACCGCGTGCACGTCCTGGGTCGACAGCAACAGGCCGGCGAGCTTCATGGTCTTGGTCACGCCAAACTGATTGGCCTGCTTGATGGCGTTGTCGGAGTCTCCGCCCGCGTTGGCCAGACCGAGCACCTTGGCCTTGGAAGCCTGCGCCTGCAACAGATAGGAGGAGAAGTCGGATGCGCCCAACGGCACCAGCACCTGGCCCAGAACCTTGCCGCCGGCCGCCTCGACCACCTTGGCGGCATCCGCCTCCAAGGCTTTGCCGAAGGCGTAATCGGCGGTCACGAAGAACCACGTGTTGCCGCCCTGCTTCACCAGGGGGGTAGCGGCGCCGCGCGCCAGCGCCGTGGTGTTGTAGGCGTACTGGACGGTATACGGCGTGCAATTCTTGCCAACGATGGTCGACGCGCCGGCGCCAACCACGAACAGCGGCTTCTTGAACTGTGCAGCCACCGGAGCCTCAGCCAGCGCGGTGCCGCTGTTGGTTCCCGCAATCAGCATGTCCACGCCATCCTGCGAGAAATATTCCTTGGCTTTGCCCGCGGCGAGGTCGGCCTTGTTCTGATGGTCGAAGCTCATGACTTCGACCTTGCGGCCCAGCACACTGCCACCGAAGTCAGCGATGGCCATCTTGATCGCGGCCAGGCCCCCGGGGCCATCCAGCGCGGAGTACACCCCCGACAAGTCGGTGATGAAGCCAACCTTCAACGGCGGCGCCGCCTGTGCGGCGCCAGAGACGCCAAAGGCGAGTCCGAGCGCAAGCGCCAGTTGCGTGGAATTCCTGATGCAATACGTGCGTTTCATGCAAGTCTCCTTCGTAAGTTTTGTTTGAGAACCCTAAACACCCAGCAGGCGCTTGAGCGCGTCGCGCTTGGCGTCGAGTTCGGCGCGCGCGAATGTTTCGACGATGCGTCCGCCTTCCATGACGTAGAAGCGGTCGGCGAGCCGCGCCGAAAAACGGAAATTCTGCTCCACCAGCAAGACCGAAAAACCGCGGGCACGCAAGGCTGCGATGGCGCGCCCTAGCGCCTGCACGATCACAGGCGCGAGTCCTTCGGATATTTCGTCCAGCAGCAGCAGCCGCGCGCCTGTGCGCAGGATGCGCGCCAGTGCCAGCATTTGCTGCTCCCCACCCGACAGCCGCGTGCCCGGGCTGGACGCGCGTTCCTTCAGATTCGGAAACAGCGCATCGATTTCCTCCAGGGTCAGGCCTTCGAATCCCGTGGACAGCTTCGGCGGCAGCAGGAGATTTTCGCGTGTCGACAGGCTGGCGAAAATCCCGCGCTCCTCGGGGCAGTAGCCGACGCCCATCGATGCGATGCGATGGCGCGGGACCCCTGCGAGGTCACGGCCAAACACCCGCACCGTGCCGCGACGCGCGCTGGTCAGCCCCATGATGGCCCGCAGCGTCGTGCTGCGTCCAGCGCCATTACGGCCGAGCAGGCACACCGTCTCCCCGGCGCCGCCGCGCAGATCGACACCGTGCAGGACATGTGACTCGCCGTACCAGGCGTTGAGATCGCGGATGTCCAGCGCCGCTTCCATCAAGTCGGGCCCCGTCGTCATGCAGCCAGCTCCGCGTCATTCGCGTCGTCGTCACCAATGTAGGCGGCGATCACCGCCGGATCGGCGGATACCTCGGCATAGCTGCCCTCCGCGAGCACCTGCCCACGTTGCATCACCGTCACACGATCACAAATGCTCGCGATCACCGACATATTGTGTTCCACCATCAGCACCGTGCGACCCACCGCGACACGACGGATCAACGCGGTCACCACCTCGACATCCTCATGCCCCATGCCCTGCGTGGGCTCATCGAGCAATAGCAATCGTGGCTCCAGCGCCAGTGTGGTGGCGAGTTCCAGTGCCCGCTTGCGCCCGTAGGGCAGATTGACCGCAAATTCCTGCGCCAACCCGGCGAGCCCGACCTGTTCGAGATAGTGCATGGCCTGGGCGTCGAGCCGGTGCAGGACACCGCGCGGCAACCAGAACTGGGATGCAAGCCCCGCGGCTCGCTGCAATCCGACGCGCACGTTCTCCAACAGGGTCATGTGGGCAAAAGTCGCGCTGATCTGGAACGATCGCACCATGCCGAGCCGCGCAATCGCGGCCGGGGACATCGCGGTGACATCACGCCCGGCATACATGATGCGCCCGGCACTGGGCTGAAGAAACTTGCTCAACAGGTTGAAGCATGTGGTCTTGCCGGCGCCGTTCGGGCCGACGAGGGCGTGAATGGCCCCCTCCGTCACGCGAAGATTCACGCCGTCCACTGCCGTGAAGCCCGAGAAGCGCTTCGTCAGCCCGCGCGCCTCGAGAATTGCCTGGTCACCCATGCCGTGGTTTGATCCCTGGTTGACTCGCTGCCTGCCCAGCATCGGCGGCAGCGTCGTTGGCGCATGACCCCTTGCCAAGGCCATCACGCATCCAGGCAGCATCGTATTTCAATGTTTGATGAATTTATTCGGCAAAATCTCCTGACTTACCCTAACCATGCAGTGAATCGGTGCTGCGCCGGTAGATCTGCGACACCCCGATCCATTCCGCCAACACCACGCATCGCGCGGGGGCTCTCACCACGCGGCATCCGCACTGTCCTAAGATCGAATGACGATATGAAGACATATCGCTTTATCGATGCAAGGAGTTTCACATGCAACGTTTGCACTTCCTCGTTCGCGACGTTCCGACCGCGCAGATGCTTGTCAACGACCTGTTGCGCGCCAATATTCCCGAGGGGTCCATCCACGTCATTGCCCGTGAGGGAACGCCGCTGGGCAATCTTCCCGAGGCCGGCGTCACCCAGCGCACCGATCTGGTTCCGGCACTCGAGCGCGGCGCCGCGCTCG
>DAICZP010000031.1 GCA_027311065.1 Thiomonas sp.
CCCATGGCGCGTGGGGTAGGCGAGAGTGCGGCCGCAGGCCAAACGCGGGGTAGGTTTTTGGGGAACCGCGCGGCAGCGCGGGGGCCGCAAACGCACCGCAGGGGCGTGCGCAGCGAGCAGCGCGAGCGAAGGGCAAAGGGCCGCACCGGCGGCGCCGTCCAGGCGCCGAGCGAAGCCGCACCCGCAGGGGGCCGTCCAGGCCTGCCGCCCCAGACGGCATGCGGGTTTGCGTCCGGGAAGGGCCTGCGCAGCGGGCATCGCCCGCGGAGGTCTTCGGCGACGTGACGCGGGCGCGATTTTTCGCCCGGAAGTAACGCACTGGCTTCCCGGGCCCCCCGGCGCACCAGTAACGCACCGATCAATTCCCCGCTTTAAAACTGGCCCGCGTCCTGTCACAGCCATGCAGCCACCACCAAGGAGGACATCATGGCTCAACTCGGAAGCGCCCTCGGGCGCCGCTCGCGGCAAATCGGCACCGTGCAGGAGGCCGCCGCACTCGCCTGGGTCGGGCGCTGGGAGTACAGCTCCAGCCAGACGCTCGCCGTCCTGACAAACCGCCAGGTCCAGCCCCGCTTGATCCGGGCTGGGTTGCTGCGGCGCGAGCTTTTGCGCAACCCCTACGCCTACGTGCACAGCCTGGCGATGATCACCAAGGAGGGGATCAAGCATCTGGCGTCGCTGCTGGAGAAGATCCGGGTCCCGGGTTTCCTGCGTGACGAGGCCATCGCGCGCGGCTTCGCAGCTCTGCTGCTGGATGACACGTACCCCGCCATCCACCCGGCCAAACGCGTCCGGGTCACCACGCTCGAGCACGACGTGCTCCTGCAGGAGCGCATCGCCCTGGAAATCCGCGAGCAAGGGGAGAGCTGGGGTGCCGAGAGCCTGGCTCACCCGGGCTTCCAGCGCATGCTGACGATGCGCGAGCTGCTGCGCGTGCCCCGCCGGCCAGGGAACCGGGTTGCTGACTGCGTGCTCCTGCGCCCCAGCCTGACTCGCCACGATGCCTGGGTTCGCGTGTACGTCGAACTGGAAAACAGCGCCAAGGGGACCATGGAGAAGGACTACTGCTGCTGCGCGTGGAAAGAGCAGTTGCGCGAGGAGCACGAGCTGCGCATCCTGTGCACCCGCGAAGCCTTCGTCAGGAGCTGGCGCAATGCGCTGGCGCGGGAGAAGGTACCACTGACCTCCCGCAGCCCCACCGGGCGGCTGCGCAGGCATCCCACCGAGCACAAGTCGATGGCACTCTTCCCTTCCCCGCAGGTGTCCATCGAAGTCGTATCGCCCGAGGCACTCCGAGCTGCGCTGGCCAGACCTCCGAGGCGCGCAAGCGAGATGCCCCAGGAGGAACTGGATCAGGCCGTGCAGGCGCGGCTCGCGAACGAGCAGGATGTGCAGGCGTGGGACGCAGAGCACGCCTGGGAGGACGATGTGCTCGCGGAGTGGGAGGACACGGTGCAGCCCGAGCGCACCTGGGGGAAGCGGTGAGGTGAAAGGCCAGGCGGCGCTTGCCGTCCGCGCGACCAAGCAGGCCTCCGCATCCTTCCGCACGGTTTTTTGGCATAAGGAGCCATCCCCAGGTTGCTGGAGTGCTGGCGGGCACGCAGGTCAGCGCCCCCGCATCCCACGGCCAACGCGAATGCCCATCGTGGCGGCCGTCCCCTGGACAGCCCCCACGCTGTGCAGCTCCTTCGCCTTGTCCGCTTGGCTTACTTCCCTTCTGGGGCCACGGATTTTGATTTCGAAGGCCTCCTGCCCAGATGATCGGCAAGGAAACAAGACGCCGACTCTCCCGCACAGTGCCACGTCTTGCTGTATCATTTCATATCGTACCGTTTCCTATCATTCGAATCGTATCACTGCCACTCCGAGATCGTCATCATGCCGCGTGAAGCAACCATCACCCCCGAACAGACCTTTGCAGTCGCCGATGCTCTTCAAGCCGAGGGCATCCGGCCGACACTGCGCGAGGTGCACGCGCGGATTGGACACGGCAGCATGTCGACGATCAACAGGCACATGCAGCGATGGCGCGAAGCCCATGCCCGTCCACCGCTGGCGCAGCCCATCCTGCCTCCCGTGCTGCAACGGTCCCTGATGGATTTCATCGCGGCCGAAGTGGCCGCCGCCCGGGCGCCGCTCGATGCCGAGCTGGCCGAGCAGTTTCAAGTTACAGCAGATCTCGCCGCCGAAAGCGAGCGCCTAGCCAAGGACCTGGAGGAAAGCACTGCAGCGGTCGCAAAGCTCGAGGCCCAGCGGGCTGCAGCCGATGGGCGGGCAAAGCAGCTAGACCTTGAGTTGGCCGCTGCGAAGGCAGATGCAGCGCAGGAACGTCAGAGTGCCGAAGCTGCGCGCACGGAGCTGGCCCGGGTAGTCGTGCGCCTCGAATCCCTGGGGCAGCTCCAATCCGACCTCAGGGCCGTTCAAGAAAAGCTGGAACAGGAGCGCCTGGGGCGCGCCCAGGCCGAGCAGCGCGTGGCCGTGCTGGCCGCACGGCAAAAGGACCTCGAAGAGCGCTTGGCCGAGATGAAGATGGAAGTGGAGCGCGCGAATGCCCTGGCGGAAAAGGCGCGGGAGCGAGTCGATCAGTTGACGGAGCGATTGCCTGCCGCAATCGAAAACCCGCGGACAGGTATGGCTTCGGGCAGCCTCCCGCCGAGGACCGGCGCCGCCCCCGCTGTCGAGACGCGTCCACCCAGGCGCTGAGGCTGCCGGCCTGTTGAAAGGTCAACTCGCCGGCCTGCACTCCTTGTGGAGAAAGGTGCGTCGCGTTGCGCGCCGCCACTCGCTGACCATCGTGGTTAGCCCCGCCTCCCAAGGCGAAGTCTCCGGCTCGTCGCAGCTGCCGCCCTCCGGGACGACGCTCCTACCGCTCATCCCCTCCACCTCGTCCGACTGAAGTCCCTCTTTGCCGACACCGCAGAATTTGTTTTGGGCGGCGATCTGTGCGGAGGATGGAAAATAAGACCACCGGCCGGCACCCCCGCCCCCAGCGCGTTCGGCCGCCCCCTGCGACCGGTCGCATTGCGGTAGATTTCCCCTTCGATGATCGGGCCTCGCCGAGCGCGGAGGAAATTGCCCTGGTGCTCGCCATCCTGCCGGAGATCCTCGAAGATCTGCAGGCCGCCCCCACGGCCCCCAAGGAGGACTGAGCATGACCGTTGCCCTGTACGCACGCGTTTCCACGGCGCGTCAAGCCGACAAGGATCTCTCGATCCCGGACCAACTCCGACAGATGCGAGCGTGGTGCGAACGCAATGGTCACGCCGTGGGCTGCGAGTACGTCGAACCTGGTGCGTCCGCGACCGACGATCGCCGAGCCGTGTTCCAACAGATGATCGCCGACGCCACCACCAAGCCGGCGCCCTATGACGCGATCATCGTGCACAGCCTCTCGCGCTTCTTCCGGGATGCCATCGAGCTCGGGCTATACGAGCGCACGCTCAAGAAGTCGGGGGTTCGCCTGGTCTCTATCACCCAGCCCACGAGCGACGACGCAATGGGGGAGATGATCCGGCGCATTTTTTCGACCTTCGACGAATACCAGAGCAAGGAAAACGGCAAACATACTTTGCGCGCCATGCAGGAGAACGCCCGCCAGGGCTACTTCAATGGTTCCCGCACCCCCTTCGGCTACAAGGCTGTCGAGGTCGAGAACAGCACGGGCAAGGCTGGTAAGAAAAAGCGCTTGGCCATCGAGGAAGGCGAAGCAACCCTTGTCCAAACGATGTTCGACCTTTACGAAAACGGCTTGCATGGGCAGGAAATGGGCTCCAAGCAGATCGCGGCCTACTTCAACGAGCGCGGCACGCTCCTGCGAGGCGCGAAGTGGACGCGCACTCGCGTCCACGCGATGCTCTGTGACACCATCTACAAGGGTCAGTACGTCTTCAACAAGACATCCAACCGAACCAAGGCGCGCAAGGCCCCGGAGGACTGGATCATCGTCGAGGTGCCTCCGATCGTCTCATCGCAGACCTTCGAGGCCATCACCGCCAAGCGGCATGAACGCGCGCCGACGGCAACGCCTCCCCGCATCCTGAACTCTCCCACGTTGCTGACCGGGCTACTCAAGTGCGCTGTCTGTGGGGCGGGCATGACCCTCATGACCGGTAAGTACGGGAAATATCGGTATTACAAGTGCAACACCCGAATCGGGCAGCATTCCAAGGCGTGCACCACGCCGGCCGTCCCGATGGACAAGCTGGACACGCTCGTACTGTCCGCTCTGGCCGACAGGGTCCTGACGCCGGAGCGCCTGAAGGCGATGCTGAAGGAACTGAAACAGCAATTCGAGCTGCTACGGAGCAAGCACGGTGACGTCCTGCGCGCCATGCAGAAGGAACTCACCGAATTGGAGACTGCGCTCAACCGCCTCTACGTGGCTATCGAGAAGGGGCTTGTCCCGATGGACGACATGCTTGGCCAGCGCGTCCAGGATCTCAGGAACCGGCGGGAATCCGTGCTCGGGGAGATGGCACGCACTCAGGCGGCCGAGGCGACGCCCTTGTCAACTCTGAGCCACGCGCAACTGACCGCCTTCGCCACGAACCTGCGTTCGCGCCTACTCGACAGCTCCACCAGTTTCCCGAAGCGCTACCTGCAGACGCTTGTGTCGGAGATCACCTTCGACGGCGAGAAGGTCCGCATGCAAGGGCGAAAGGCCGCTGCCCTGGAGGCCGCGATGGGAAAAAAAATGGGTACCAACGACAAGGTACCCACTTTTAGCCATGGTTGGCTCCCCGACCTGGGCTCGAACCAGGGACCTACGGATTAACAGTCCGGCGCTCTACCGACTGAGCTATCGGGGAATAAGCCTTGAAGTATAGCCTGTTTTTGGCGTTCTACGCAAAGCTGGCGGCGCCAGGCTGCGCGGTCATCATGCGCTGGACATAGCGCGCGATGAGGTCGACTTCCAGATTGACCTCACCTCCAGCGCTGACAAATTGGAGGTTGGTGTGCTGCAGCGTGTGAGGGATGAGGTTGATGTGGACGGAGGCGTCGCCGTTGGCGTGATCGTCGACGCGATTCACCGTGAGGCTGACACCATTGACCGTGATCGAACCCTTGTAGGCAAAGAAACGTGCCAATTCGGCAGGCGTGCGTACGCACAGATGCCACGATTCGCCGACTTGTGCGAACGACTCCACACGCCCAATGCCATCGACGTGGCCGGTGACGAGATGTCCGCCAAGCCTGGTCGCGAGGGTCACCGACTGTTCGAGGTTGACGGCGGTCCCCACGACATCGAGGCCGGTGGTGCGTCCCAGACTTTCCGCGGAGATGTCGAAGCTGAAGCCCCCCGCGTCGGCCTCGATGACGGTCATGCACGCGCCGCTGACGCAGATACTGTCACCAATGGCAACGCCCGCCAGCCAGCCATCAGGAGCACTGACGCGGACGCGCAAACCCGCGCCCTTGCCGGCCAAGGGATGAAGCGCGTTGATGGATCCAACTGCGGTGACGAGACCGGTGAACATGGTGCGACCTTCTTTCAGCATGAATAAAGGCAAGCATACGGCGTACTGCCCTAAACTACGCGCATGTCCGATGCGAGCTCATCCTCCCCCGCTTTCGTTCTGCCGGTTCGCGTGTACTGGGAAGATACCGACGCCGGAGGCGTTGTCTACTACGCCAACTATCTGAAGTTTTGCGAACGCGCACGCACCGAATGGCTGCGCAGCGTTGGGGTGCACCAGCAAGAGCTTGCGGCGCGTGAGGGCCTGCAGTTCGTGGTTGGGCAGGTGCAGGTGCGCTACGTCGCACCGGCCCGTCTGGACGACGCCCTGGATGTGGGTGTCACGCTCGTCCAGGCCGGAGGCGCCAGTCTGGAACTCCTTCAGGATGTCCGTCGACGCCCCAGCGAACGCCTCGACCCGTTTTCCGAGCTGCCACTGCTGGCAAGCATGCAGGTTCGAATCGCCTGCGTTCGCGTCCGTGACATGCGCCCCACGCGCATGCCAGCCTCAGTGCTGCGTCAATTGCACGACAACCGCTGACCCCGTGCACAATATTGCCTGACTCTCGGCCATCTCGCCGACACTCCGACCACCATGGACCAGAATTTTTCGATCGTTTCTCTCGTGTTGGGCGCCAGTACCGTCGTGCAACTGGTGCTGGCCTTGCTGCTCAGCGTGTCGCTGGCGAGCTGGACGGTCATTTTTCGCAAATATTTTGGGATCAAGCGTTCACGGCTCAAGACGGATGGCTTCGAGCAGGATTTCTGGTCTGGCACCAGCCTCAACGACCTCTACCAGGGTGCTGTTGCCAATGCTGGCAACGGTAGTCCGCTGCAACGCATCTTTGCCTCGGGAATGCGCGAGTTCCTGAAGCTGCGCGACCGGAAACTCGATGCGACGGCGCTGGTCGACGGTGCCCGGCGCGCCATGCGCGCGGCGCAGCAGCGGGAAATGGATGCGATCGAATCGAATCTGTCCTTCCTGGCGTCAGTCGCCTCGGTCTCGCCCTACGTCGGACTGTTCGGCACAGTATGGGGCATCATGCACGCCTTTGTGGGCCTGTCCAATCTGCAACAGGTCACGCTGGCAACCGTTGCACCCGGCATCGCCGAAGCCCTGGTGGCCACCGCCATCGGCCTGTTCGCGGCCATTCCTGCCGTGATCGCCTACAACTTTTTCGCGCGGGACATCGACCGATTGGCCATTCGCTTCGATGCGTTCATCGAAGAGTTCTCGAACATCCTGAACCGGCAGGCGATTCCTGCGGCGCAGCCGAACAGCGGCGCGCGGTCGGTCGCCGCTGAATTCGGAGCACGTTGAGTGGCCGCGATCCAATCCCGCGGGGGCACGCGGCGCCGCGCGCTGGCCGAGATCAATGTCGTCCCCTACATCGACGTCATGTTGGTCCTGTTGATCATTTTCATGGTCACCGCGCCACTCATCGCCCCGAGTGCGGTGAAGCTGCCCACGGTGGGTGAGGCAGCCCGTGCCCCCGACACCGTGGTGGAAGTGGATGTCAAGGCGGATCAGACACTCTCGGTGCGCCTGCGCGATCCGAAAGCCAAACCCGGCAACCCAGGGCTGAATGAACAAACCATCGCCCTCGACCAGTTGCAGCAGACCGTGACCCAGCTTGCATCGCAGGACGGTGCGGATGCCGCATCGATGCCAGTGCTCATTGCGGCTGACAAGGACGTCCGATACAACGACGTCATCCGCGTGCTCAATCGGCTCAAGCAGGCGGGGATCCAGCGCGTGGGCCTTGCGGTACAGGCAACAGGACAGCGATGAAGGCGGGACCGGACGATATCCTGCGTCCGCCCCCTGAGCGAGGAGGCACGGGCGCGCTGGCGATCGCCATCTTCATGCACCTGTTGCTGGTGGCGCTGATGGCCGTCGGCGTGCATTGGCACAGCCATGCACCAGAGGCAGTCGATGCCGAACTCTGGGCGCCGACCGCGCACTTCGCTGCTCCACCCCCCCCAGCGGCGCCGCTGGAGCCTGTCAGGCAGCCTCCACCCCCACCGCGACCGACGGTCGCGCCGAAACCCGCGGCAGCAGCCATGCAGCAGGATGCTGCCATCGCCCTGGCAAAAGCGCGTCACGCGGCGGCGCTCGCGCACCAGAAGGAGCTTGCGAACCAGCTGGCCTTGCAACAGCGCCTGGAAAAGCAGCGCGCGGAGCAACGTGCCCTCGCGCGCAGGCAGGCGGAGGAGCAGGCCCGGCAACTGGCGAACGAAAAGGCCAGGGAGCAGGCCAGGCTGGAGGCCGAGAACAAGCTTGCGGCGCGCAAGGCGGACCTGGCCCGTCAGCGCAAGGAGGCCCGGCAACTGGCCAGGCTGCAGCAGCAATCACGCTCCGACTACATGCGCAACCTCATGGCCCAGGCGGGCAAGGGCCCGGCGGACAGCGCCGGGACCGCGGCGATCACCTCAGGCCCCTCGGGCGGCTATGGAGCGCGCCTGGCGACGCTGATCCGTCAGAACGTGACCTATGCCCAGATCGACCAGATCCAGGGAGATCCGAAGGTCGTGATCACGGTATCGCTCGACCCGAACTCCGGTGAAGTCATCGGCGCCCGCATCAAGCGCTCGAGTGGCGTGGCAAGCTGGGATCAGGCGGCGCTGCGCGCAGTGCAGAAGGTCGGACGGTTTCCAGCCGACCACGGCCGTTGGTACACACCGATGGATGTCGAGGCAGGCCCGCGCAACCACAATTGACGTTGCAGGTGTGCCCCTGTGCCGCAGTGATGACGTCGCTCAATGCATCGCCTGGGGGGCAGCGTCGGCGTTGTCGTAGACCACTTGCACGCGGCCATCCTTGGCAAAGACACCGAGTGCGGCAAGGGTGTCGTCGCCCGGGCGCAAACGGATGCGATCGATCCGCAGCACGGCTTCGGCGCCCGCGCGTTCAAGCTCGATTTCCAGCGGCAGGCCGCCCTCCTCACCCGCGGCGTGGGCACGCGCAATCTCGATCAGCGGCGCCGCATCGGGCAAGCCATTGACGCGCATGCGAATGCGTCGTCCGAGGCGCGCACGGGTCTGTTCCATGGTCCAGACAGCATCAACATTGAAACGAAGCCCGCCGCTGAAGCGGTCGGCCTGAGCGCGCCCCTGCATGACCAGAAGTTCGTCATCGCACAGCAAGCTGCGCACGGTGTCGAGCAAGCGCTCGTTGACGACCGTCTCCAGGACCCCGGAACGATCCTCCAGGGTGACGATGGCCACACGTCCGCGCTGACCCTGCACGACGCGCACCGCAGCGACGATTCCGGCGATCAGCTGCGGCTCACGCGCATCGGCCAGCGCCGCCAGCGATCGCGGTGCGAAGCGACGCACCTCGGCCGCATGGGCATCGAAAAGGTGGCCGCTGAGCACGAACCCCACCGCAACTTTTTCCTCCGACAACCGGCGCCGCAAGTCCCACGGCTGCTGCGGCTCGGGCTGAGGTTCGGCATCTGCCGCATTCTCGAACAAGGCGTCGAACAGTCCGCCCTGGTCGGCATGCTCGGCACATTGCGAGGCATGCTCGAGTGCCATGCCAACGGATGCCATCAAGGTGGCGCGATTCGGATCAATCGTGTCGAACGCCCCGGCGCGCACCAGAGCTTCGAGCACCCGGCGGTTGATGCGGGTACGGTCGACCCGCGCGGCAAAATCCATCAGCGAGCGGAAGGCCTTGCCATCCCCGCGCGCCTCGATGATGGCCTCGATGGCAGCGCGGCCCGTCCCCTTGATGGCGCCAAGGGCATAACGAATGGTTTGGGCGTCGACCGGATCGAAGCGCCATTGGCCGAGGTTCACGTCGGGCGGCAACAACTTGATGCCGATGGCGCGCGCGTCGTCGACAAGAATCTTCAGCTTGTCGGTGTCGTCGATGGCGACGCTCATGTTGGCCGCCATGAATTCAGCCGGGTAATGCGCTTTCAACCACGCCGTTTGCACCGCGAGCAAGGCATACGCGGCCGCGTGTGACTTGTTGAAACCGTAGCCGGCAAACTTCTCCATCAGGTCGAAGATTTCATTCGCCTTGTCGCCATCGATGCCATTTTTTGCGGCGCCGTCGCCGAAGATGCCCCGATGCTTGGCCATTTCCTCGGGCTTTTTCTTGCCCATGGCACGGCGCAACAGGTCAGCGCCACCGAGCGAGTAGCCCCCGATGACTTGCGCCACCTGCATCACCTGCTCCTGGTAGACCATGATGCCGTAGGTCTCCTGGAGCACCGGCGCCATGCGCGGATCCGGATATTCGATGGGTTCGGTGCCATCCTTGCGATGGCAGAAGCTGGGGATCAGGTCCATCGGACCAGGACGGTACAAGGCCACCAGGGCGATGATGTCCTCGAACCGGTCCGGCTTGGCCTCGCGCAACATGCCTTGCATGCCGCGAGATTCGAGCTGGAAGACGGCGACGGTGTCACCGCGCGCCATCAATTTGTAGGTGACAGCGTCATCAAGCGGAATGTCCTCCAGCTTGAAGTGGGCCCGTTCAGGATGATTGCGCCGGATATGCTGCGCCGCAAGCTCCAGAATGGTCAGCGTGGCAAGGCCCAGGAAGTCAAACTTCACCAGGCCAATGGCCTCCACGTCATCCTTGTCGTATTGCGAGACCGCGTCGGTGGAGCCGGGCTGGGCGTAGAGGGGGCAGAAATCCGTGAGTTTGCCGGGGGCGATCAGCACGCCGCCGGCGTGCATGCCGACATTGCGCGGCAGGCCTTCGAGCTGTTGCGCCAGCTTGAGCAGGTGTGCGACTTCCTCCTCCTGCTCCATGCGCTCCTTGAGTTGTGGCTCGACCTCGATGGCCTCAGCGATGGTGATGTGCTGTCCGGGCTTGTTGGGAATCAGCTTGGCCAGTGCATCACAGAAGGTATAGCCGAGTTCCTGCACCCGTCCCGCATCACGCAGCGCGGCGCGCGCGGCCAGAGTCCCGAAGGTCGCGATCTGGGACACCGCCTCGACGCCGTACTTATGTTTGACATAGTCAATGACGCGATCACGGTTTTCCTGGCAGAAGTCGATGTCGAAGTCGGGCATCGATACCCGCTCAGGGTTGAGAAATCGCTCGAACAGAAGGTTGTAGGCAAGCGGATCAAGATCGGTGATGCGCAGGCTGTACGCCACCAGCGAACCTGCGCCCGAACCGCGTCCGGGCCCCACGGGACAACCATTGTCCTTGGCCCAATTGATGAAATCGGCCACAATCAGGAAGTACCCCTCGAACCCCATCTTGGCGATGGTGCCGAGCTCGAACTCGAGGCGTTCCACGTAGCGCGGACGGCCGGCGGCACGCAGAGCGGGGTCCGGAAACAACTGTTCCAGGCGCCGCTCCAGCCCCGCGAAGGACTGCGCACGGAAAAATGCCGCGATCGGCGCGCCGTCCGGCGTCGGAAAGGCGGGCAGTTGCGGCCGTCCGAGATCGAGCGTGAGATTGCAGCGTTTGGCGATTTCAACGGCATTGTCCAACGCGACCGGAAGGTCGGCAAACAAGGCCTGCATGTCCTCCCGGGACTTGAAATACTGGTCCTCCGAGAAACGCCTTTGTCGACGAGGATTGCCCAGGGTTTCGCCGTCGGCGATGCAAACCCGCGCCTCATGCGCCTCGAAATCGGTCGGGGCGAGAAATTGCACCGGGTGGGTGGCCACAACCGGTAACGCGAGTCCGGATGCCAGCGTCACAGCGGCGGCGACATGGCGCGCACAGTCGCCATGACCACTGCGCTGCAATTCCAGATAAAAACGCCCCGGGAAGGCCTGCGCATGCTGAAGAGCCAAGGTGCGCGCTCTGGACGTATCGCCCGCCAGCAATGCCCGTCCGATACTCCCATGACTCGCACCGCACAGGGCAATCAGTCCGTCGCCGAGTCCGTCGCTGGCGATCCACTCCCAGCGTACCTCGGCCTGCCCGTTGCGCTGGCCCTGCAGCCAGGCACGACTCAGCAACTCGCACAGATTCAGATAACCCGTGCGCCCGGTCACGAGCAGCAGCAGGCTGGTCGACGTCGCCTGCGGAGACGGGTCATCGGGCGCGATGCGCACGTCGCAGCCGATGATGGGCTTCACACCTGCATCACGCGCGGCCGTGTAGAAACGAACCGCGGCGAAAAGATTGTTCAGATCGGTGATTGCGAGTGCGCCCTGACCATCCCTGCGCGCAGCAGCGACCGCTTCATCCACGCGCAAGGTGCCATCAGCGATTGAGAACTCGGTATGCGTTCGAAGGTGCACGTAGGACATTGGGTGATTGTAGGAAGATGACGTTCTCGCCACCTCGTGCCCGTTTCTGGAAGACCCCACCAATGACGTGGCGCACGCGAATCCATCTCGGCAAGCGCTGCCTATAATCGGCCTCCCTTCCCGCTCGCGGCAGCAAGCCTCCACGCCCAAACGCCAGATGCCGGATGTTCACGCGTTTCCCCCACTGACCTTTCACGCCGACGGCCTGCTCTGGGTCGGGCTGGCTTTGGTGCTCGCCTCGCTGATGGGTGAGTCAGTGCTACGGCTTTTGCGCTGGCCCCGGCTCATCGGTTACATGACCGCCGGTTTGCTTATCGCCATCGGGGGCGGCGGGCTTCCAGCGCTTGATCTCCAGCCCGGGGCACGCGCCGTGGTCGATGCCGCGCTGGCCATGCTGTTGTTCGAAATTGGCCATCGTGTCAATCTGCACTGGCTACGCGCCAACCCCTGGCTGCTCGCCACCGCCATCGGCGAGTGGACTGCCGCCTTCGCCGCCATGGTCGTGGTGCTCGGCATGCTCGGCATGGGGGCGCCCACGGGGATGGCGGTGGCTGCGGCGCTGGCCTGCACCGCGCCCGCGGTCGCGTTACGCCTCAGCGGCGAATTCAATGCCCGTGGCCAGGTCACGGAACGCCTGCTGGTGCTGTCGGCGCTCGGCGCCACGCTATCAGCGCTCGCGGTGGGCCTGCTGACCGCGTGGATGGGGGCGCAGACCGGTCGGCATTGGTGGTACGCCATCACCCAGCAGTTCTATGCGATCGGGGGCGCCGTCTTCGCCGCGGCGATCCTGGCGTGGGCGGTGAACTGGGTTGAAAAGCATTTTGATTTTGCCGACGAAGGCGCTGCACTATTGCTTGTTGGCCTGATATTGCTCGCTCTCTCGGTCACTCGCATGCTGCAGTGGTCGACCCTGCTCACGCCCTTGCTTGCCGGCCTGCTGCTGCGCGCGAACAGTGAGCGTCCGCGCGTGTGGCCGCGGCATTTCGGCACGGCTGGGGGGGTCCTCGTGGTTCTGCTGTTCCTGATTCTCGGCATGAGCCTGCGTTGGCAGGATCTGCGCGAGGGGTTCGCGGCAGGCGTGGCCTTGATGGCAGCTCGCGCAGCGGGCAAGCTGGCCATCCCACTGTTGCTGGGCCCGGCATCGGGACTGAGTGGCCGTCAGTCCGCCGCCCTTGGCCTGGCGCTGAATCCGGTTGCCGCAGTCAGTTTCGTCCTGCTGCTCGATCTGTCCCAGGGGCGAGCAAACGTACCGCAGTCGCTACTGGCAGCCGGTTTTGCCTCGATCGCCATCGGAGGGCTCGCCGGCACCTTGCTGGCACGCTGGGCGCTCGGGCGCGCAGGGGACATCCCCCCTCCTGACCGGAATGCGCGGGGAGACAAGACATGAGCCTGGGAATCTTCTCCCAATCAGCGCCTCTCACAATGGGGATCGAACTCGAGCTGCAAATCGTCAGTCGCCATAACTACGACCTGATGCCTTGCGCTCCCGATCTGCTGCGCCTGCTGAGCAAGCGCAAGTTGCCGGGCCTGGTGACTCCGGAGATGACCGAAAGCATGATCGAGCTGTCCACGGGCATCTGCATCGGATACGACGACGCCCTGGCCCAACTCGAGGAAATTCGCGACGCACTCGTCGATGCCGCCGACAAGCTCGACGTCGGTCTGGCCGGTGGCGGCACGCACCCCTTTCAGCATTGGGCGCAACAGCGCATTTTCGACCGCCCGCGCTTTCAGCAGCTATCTGAGCTCTACGGGTATCTGAGCAAGCAGTTCACAGTATTCGGGCAGCACGTCCATCTGGGCTGCCCCGATGCCGACACGGCGCTCTACACCTTGCACTGCATCTCACGCTTCATACCGCATTTCATCGCGCTGTCAGCGTCCTCACCCTACGTTCAGGGCGAGGACACAGGCTTTCACTCGGCGCGCCTGAATTCGGTCTTTGCCTTCCCGCTGTCGGGACGGGCGCCATTTGTGCTGGATTGGGCTGGGTTTGAACGGTATTTCGAGAAGATGACCGCCACCGGCGTGGTCAAAAGCATGAAGGATTTCTACTGGGACATCCGTCCCAAGCCCGAATACGGAACGATCGAAGTTCGCGTGATGGACACGCCGCTAAGCATTGCGAAAGCAGCGCGCATCGCCGCGTATATCCAGACGTTGGGGCGCTGGATCCAGCAAGAGCGTCCCTTCGTGCCCGAGGAGGACGACTACCTCGTCTACACCTTCAACCGCTTTCAGGCCTGCCGCTTCGGGTTCGACGGCACCTTCGTCGACCCGTCGACGCGCGAACACCGGACCTTGCGCGAAGATCTTTTGCGAACCATGGTGCGGCTGGAGTCGCACGCGATCGACCTCAAGGCCGATTCCGCGCTGCGCGAGCTGCTGGCGGACGTTGGTGGACGCGGCAATGACGCACAATGGATTCGCGAGACCTTCGCGCGCGAGCGACATCTGCCGGAGGTCGTGCGCCAGCAGTGCGGGCGCTGGATGCGCGAGGGACGTTGAGGCTCCGCAGGTCTTCACTCGTCCCCGCTGGCCTGCGCGCCGAACTGCATGGCGTGCAATCCGGCGTAAAGGCCGCCGCGGGCGAGCAGCTCGCGCTGCGTCCCAAGTTCCACCAGGCGTCCCCCATCGAGCACCGCAATGCGGTCGCAGTGGGAGATGGTCGCCAGGCGGTGTGCGATCACGATGGTCGTGCGCCCGCGCATCAAGCGTTCGACCGCCTGCTGCACCAGACGCTCGCTCTCGGCGTCGAGCGCGCTGGTGGCCTCGTCGAGGATGAGCAAGGGTGCATCGCGGTACAGCGCCCGTGCGATCGACAAGCGCTGACGCTGGCCCCCCGAGAGCTGCGATCCGTTGTGCCCCACGGGAGCCGCGAGCCCCCCGGGCAAGCCACGCACGAACTCTGCAAGGGCCGCGGACTCGAGCGCGGACCAGGCGCGTGCCTCGTCCACCGGCTCCCCGAAGCTGACATTGGCGCCGACCGTGTCATTGAGCAGCACGACGTCCTGGCTGACCAGGGCGATCTGCGTCCGCAGGCCTCGCAACGTCCAGTCACGCAGCGCCACGCTGTCAAGCAGTACGCGGCCCGTGGTCGGCTCCAGCAAACGTGGCACCAGACGCATCAGGGTGGTCTTGCCCGCGCCTGAGGGCCCCACCAATGCAAGACTCTCCCCCGCGCGCACCTGCAGGGTCACGTCGTCGAGCACAGGTTTGTCACTGCTGCCCATGCGCACCCCCACATGCTCGAATGCCAGATCACCGCGCACCCGAGCCACCTCGTGGTGCCCGGTGTCCGCTTCTTGCGGAGTGTCGAGAATCCCACGTGTCCGCTCGAGCGATCCCATCGCCCGCATCATGGGTTGCACGATATCCGACACCCGGCGGAGTGGCGACAGGGTCATCAGCATCGATGTGATGAAGGAGACGAAACCACCAACACCATGCCCACCCGCCGCATCGTTTTGATACATGGCAAACACCATCACCACCGAAACTGCCAACGCGGACAGCCACTGCGACACAGGCGTGTTGCTCGCACCGGACACCGTGGCTTTCACGCTGACGCGCCGCAAGCCCTGGTTGAGCACCTCGAAGCGGCGGGCGAAACCTTCCTGGGCGTTATGGACCCGGATCGCCGCCGCCGCCAGCATGCCTTCCTCCAGCGCGTAGGAGGCGGTTTCCGCCGATTTTTGCATCTGCAAATTCAGGCGCTTCGCGCGCCGGCTGATGATGCGCATTGTCACCAGAAGCGGCGCGAGGATCGCCAGGGTCAGGAGTGTGAGACTCCAGTTGAGCCACATCAGATAACCAAAAAGTGCCACCAGGGTCAACGTGTCGCGCACGAGCGTCAGCAGTCCCGGGAATATCATTCCCAGCGCGAGCTGCGCCTCATACACTGCCGCGCCGATCAGGCTGCTCGCGCTCTCGCGTTGCAGTCCAGCCAGTTCAGCGTGGAGAATCTGCCCGTAAACCAGGGTCCGAACCCGCGCCAGCACATTGTGGGTCAACCATTGCGTCAGAAATTGCGAACCCAACCACGCCACACCGCGAATCGTGAACAACCCCAGCAGCACAGCCGGAACCGCCCACAGCGGAAAGTCTCGTCGTGACGTGAACCCGACGTCGAGCACATGTTTCATCAACGCCGGAAGCACCGGTTCGGTCGAGGCGACAACGGCCGCGCACACCACCACGAGGATGGCCGCAGCGCGGTTGCGCCGATCGGCACCAAACAGCTTCAACAACTGCGAAAAGTTTTCAGACCGCACGTTAGACCCGCCGTTGACGTCGACCTGTGAGCCGGTGACAAATGATGAAGAATAGCGGGACCGCCCGCGTCATCTGGCGGCGATCGGTGTTTCCTCTTGGCGTCCTTGGCGCTTTTTCGCTGCCGCTGCCCATCGCGTGGGGCTCGGTCGCGCTGCCGCTGCTGCTGCTCGCCGCACTCGGACGCGGGGATTGGCGCCGCCAGATACGTCGCGTCATTTCTGTGCCGGCGGCCCTGTTCGCACTCGGGCTGGTGCTGCTGTACGCCCTGGGCATGGTCTATAGCACCGGTAGTGCTTCGGAGGCCTGGACAATGTTCTCCAAATATGCGCGCCTGTTGAGCATTCCGCTACTCGTGGGCGCGTTCGACGACGCGCGATGGCGGCGCCGGGCGATCGACGCGTTTGTGCTCGCTGCCGCGCTGGCCATGGCCGTGTCCTATGCGCGATTCGCAGGGCTCGTGCGTGGCTACACCGACCCCAATCAACTCTATACAGCGTTCCAGGACCACATCACCTTCGGCATTCTGCTGAGCGTCGCGGTGTTCATCGCCGCGCGCCGGGCCTTGTTTGGCGAGCCCGGGCGATGGCTGTGGTGTGTCTTCGCCATGCTCGGCACCGGGTGCGTGCTGATGCTCAACAGCGGCCGCACCGGCTGGCTGGTGCTGTTCGTGTTGTTGCTGCTGCTGTTCGTCCAGCGCTGGGGCCTGCGCGGCGTCGCGATCGGACTTGTCGCATGCGCCGTGGTGGCAGGGGTGGCGATGCTGTCGCCCATCACCCGGCACAAGGTGCATCAGGTCTTCCACGAAGTGCATGGCTTCGAGCGCGGGCAGGACGACACTGCGGTCGGACTGCGGCTGGCCTTCTACACCAATAGCCTGGGACTGATCGAGCAGCATCCGTTCATCGGCTCCGGCACTGGCAGCTTCAGGTCGCGGTATGCACAAGCGTACGGGTCTGACAAGAACAATGTCCTGACGAGCAACCCGCACGACGAGTACATTCTCACCACGGTCCAGTTGGGGGTCATGGGCCTGCTGGTGGTTCTTGCAATGGGCGCCGCAACCTGGCTGTCGGGGCGGCGGCTGCAAGGCGAAGAAGGCGCACTCCTGCAAGCACTGGTCATCGCCGCGGTGATCGGATCGACGTTCAACTCGATGCTTCTCGACGCCGGTCCGGGACGCTTTCTGGCCGTTCTTGCAGGGATGTTGCTCGCTGCGCACGCAGACGTCATCGAGCGCGGCACCCGCCCTTGAAGCGGCATGCACCGCACCTCTCCAGTCTCGCCACCATGCGCAACACTGTCTCTGCCGTCGTCATCACCTACAACGAAGCAGCCAACATCGGCGCCTGCCTTGACGCCCTGGCGTGGTGCGACGAGCGCATCGTGCTTGATTGCGGAAGCACCGACGAAACCCTCGCCATCGCCCGCGCCGCCGGTGCCCGGGTGGAGGTGACCCCCGACTGGCCGGGCTTCGGCAGCCAGAAAAACCGTGCCCTTGCCCTGGCATCGGGTGACTGGGTGCTATCGATCGACGCCGACGAGCGGGTCACGCCCCCTCTGGCCAGCGAGATCCGCGCGGCCGTGGCTGCCAGCGACGCACCGGATGTTTTTCTCCTCCCTCGGCTTTCCAGCTATTGCGGCCAATGGATGCGTCACGGAGACTGGTATCCGGACGACGTGGCCCGGCTGTTCCGCCGCGGCCGCGCCCGCTTCACCGACGCCTTGGTGCACGAGTCGCTGCAGTTCGAAGGACCGGCGCGGCGGTTGCGTCAGGAGCTGCGGCATCACAGCTATCGCAATCTCGAGCAAGTGCTGTCGAAACTCGATGCCTACTCGACCGCCGGCGCGCGCGCGATGTCTGCACGCGGGCGTCGCGGCGGCGTCGGCAGTGCGCTGCTCCACGGTTTCTGGACGTTTCTGCGCGGCTATGTGCTCAGGCGCGGCTTTCTCGATGGGCGCCTGGGCTTCGTCCTTGCACTATCGAACGCCCATGGCGCCTATTACCGCTACGTCAAGCTGTGGCTGCTGGAGCTGCGACCTTGAACACCGCATCTGTCTCCATCAGCGTCGTGGTGCTGACGTACAACCGAAGCGACGCGCTGCTTCGCGTGCTCGATGCTCTTGCGGCACAAACCGACCATGGCTTCGAGGTCATCGTCGCTGACGATGGATCCCGCCCGGAACATACCGATGTCATCGCGGCCCATGCGAGCCGCTGGCCGTTCGCCCTTTGCCACGCCTGGCACCCGGATCGTGGGTTCACGGCCGCCGCGGCGCGCAACATGGGGGTGCGTGCCGCCCGCGGCGACTATGTCATCTTCCTCGATGGCGACTGTATCCCCCAGACGGACTTCATCGCCGCGCACAGGCGGCTCGCGCAGCCTGGTTGCTTTGTCAACGGCAGCCGCATTCTGCTCGATGCGCCGTTGACCTCGCGGGCGTTGCAGTCGCCACTGCCGCGCCCGCGCGACGCGCCGCTGTGGTGGTTGCGCCAACGCCTTGCCGGTCGATGCAACAAACTCGGAGGCCTGATCGTGCGGTGGCCGGCGTCGCTTCGCGCATGCCGCCGGCACTTCCGCTGGCGTGGCATTCGAAGTTGCAATCTTGCAGCCTGGCGCAGCGATATCGAGGCAGTCGACGGGTTTGATCAATCGTTTGACGGGTGGGGGCACGAAGACGCCGATTTCGTGCTGCGGCTGCACCGTGCCGGCTGCGCGCGCCGCGAAGGATTCTGGGCCACCGAGGTTCTGCATCTCTGGCATCGCCCGGCCGCGCGTGACGACGAGGCGGCGAATCGTCGGAAGGTGGTTGACCGCATGGCGGCGCCGGACCGCGGGTGTCGAGCGGACATGGGATTGGGCATGCCGCCGCCACGCAATGACGAGCGCGTGCAGTGGCTGCAGACGCGGCCACGTTGGCATGCAAATGCGGCGTCGGCGACCGCAGATGTTTAAGCTTGCATTAAGTTTTTGTGATCGTCGCGTAACAATGCTCGCCTAGAATGAACAACCATACGAAAATCCGCGATCGACACCGATCCAGACAGAAGGTCGCTTGAGCGTTCCATGCAACGTCGCCAGTTTCTCAGCCGTACCGCCACCCTCCCAGCATTGCGCGTCGCCTTTGGCCTTGGCGGCCTCGCCAGCCTGACGCCTTCTGCCCAGGCGCAGTTCAAGGTGGATGTTGCTGGCATTGGTGCCACGCAAATTCCCGTCGGCATCTCCACGTTTGCCGGACAGAGCGCCTGTCCGCAGCCAATCGCCGACATCGTGCGCGCGGACCTGACACGCAGCGGCCAATTCCGCTGCAGTGATCCCGGTGGCGGCCTCAGCGAACGTGGTCCGGCCAACTACGCTGCATGGCACGTCGCTGGCCTCGAGGCAGTTGCCGGAGGCAGCGTCGCCAGCCTCGGCGGCGGGCGCTGGGCCGTTCGCTTTCGACTCTGGGATACCGTGCGTCAGGCCGATCTCGGAGGAGAGGTGTATCAGGTCGTCGGCGGTGACCTGCGACTTGCGGCGCACCGCATCGCCGATTTCATCTACCAGAAACTCACGGGCCAGCGCGGGGTGTTCGCAACCCGGATCGCGTACGTGAGCAAAATGGGGCCGCACAATTTTCGTCTGGTCGTTGCCGACAGCGACGGCGAGAACGCTGCCACCGCGCTGCGCAGCCGGGAGCCCCTGCTGTCTCCAAGCTGGTCGCCCGACGGATCCAGCCTGGGCTACGTCTCGTTCGAGACCGGCAAGCCGGTGGTCTTCGTGCAGAACATCCGCACCGGTGGGCGCCGTGCCGTGGCCAATTTCAAAGGCAGCAACAGTGCTCCGGCGTTCTCGCCGGACGGCCGCATGCTGGCAGTGACGCTCACCCCGGGCAACAGCTCACAGGTATTCATTCTGCCGAGCGCGGGAGGGCCGGCGCGCCAGCTTACCCACAGCGGCACCATCGCCACCGAGCCCGTGTACTCGCCTGACGGCGCCAGCGTGTATTTCGTCAGTGACCGCGAAGGCTCGCCGCAGATCTATGTGTGCGGCACTGACGGCAGCGGCGTACGCCGTATCAGCTACGGTGGTGGTTACAACGTCAGCCCCGCCATCAGCCCGGATGGCAAGTCCATGGCCTACATCGCGCAGCAAGGCAGCAGCTTCACCTTGCGCGTTCTCGATCTTGCCAGTGGCCAGAGTCGCCAGTTGGGCGACGGCCCCAACGACGGCCGCCCCACCTTCGCGCCCAACGGCCAGATCATCCTCTATTCGGGCACCGAGGGGGGGGTTGAAGTTCTGCGTACCGTGTCGCTCGACGGTTCCGTGCGCACCACCCTGGCCACGAGCGGCCAGCAGGTCCGCGAGCCCGCGTGGGGCCCGTGGACCCGTGCCCGCTGACTTTCCAAGCAGACCTCCGCCCAGACGTCGCTGCCAGCCATCGTTCCACCTGCTGTTTCATTCGTTCGTTCCACCAACCACAGCCCAACTCACTCTCCGGAGAATTTCATGAACAAGCGTTTCGCATTCCTGCTCAGCGCGTCCGCCGCAGCCTTCGTGCTTGGTGGCTGCGCGTCTGGCGTCAAGATGAACAAGGCTCCGGTCGAAAACCAGACCGCCGCCAACACGGCCAGCCAAGGTGCGCAAAGCCAGGTCGCGCCAGTTCAGGCTGCAACGGAAACCGCCGCTCTGGGTCCGGCCGCCGACGTGGCACGCAGCGTGTACTTCGGGTTCAACAGCTATGTCGTCGAGGACAAATACCGTCCGGTGCTGGAAGGAAACGCCAACTACCTCACCAGCCATCACAACGCCCACGTGCAACTCCAGGGCAATACCGACGCGCGCGGCAGCCGTGAATACAACCTCGCGCTGGGCCAGAAACGTGCTGATGCCGTCATGAAGGGACTCGAAGTGCTTGGTGTGCCGGCCAGCGAGCTCGAAGCCGTGAGCTTCGGCAAGGAAAAACCAAAGGCTGCCGGAACGACCGAGGCCGCTTACGCGGAAAACCGTCGCGTCGACTTCTTCTACAAGCAGTAAGCCAAGCGCGCGTCCATGAAAACAAGCCTGATCGCCGAAAACCTGAGCGCGGCCCTTCGTCCGCGCCTGCGTCTGGCGGTGGCTGCCGCCTGTGTCGCCCTGGGCCTGGCCTGGAGCGCACAGGCGCGCGCCGACTTGTTCGCTGACAACGACGCCCGTCGCGCGATACTGGACCTGCGCGCGCAAGTCGCGACCCTTCAGCAAGCCAGTCAATCGCAGGCGCAGCAGGTACAGCAGATTCGCAATTCCCTGCTCGATCTATCCAACCAGATCGACCAGATCAAAGGTGAAATGGCGCAGTTGCGAGGCCAGCAAGACACCACCACTCGGCAACTCAACGATACCATCGCCAAAGTTGCCGCAGGCCAGAAGGATCTCAGCCAGCGCTTGGCACCACTTGAACCCGTGTCGGTTCAGATCGATGGGCAGGCGTTTACGGTGCAGCCAGCGGAGAAATCGGGCTACGAGCACGCGCTAGGGGCTTTCCGGAATTCCGATTTCGCGGGTGCCAGCACTGCCTTCAAAGCGTTTCTGGACCAGTATCCTGCCAGTCCTTACGCGCCCGAAGCGAGGTATTGGCTGGCCAATTCGCTGTTCGGCCAGCAGAAGTACAGAGAAGCCGAAGCAGCATTCAAGGCTGTGATCGACGCGGGTGACGCCACACGCACACCGCAGGCGATGCTTGGCCTGGCCAATGCACAGGTCGAGCTGCACGAACTTCGCGCCGCGCGTGCCACCTTGCACAAGCTGGCCAAGGCCTATCCCGCGTCCAACGCCGGCAAGACCGCGAAGGAACGCCTTCAGAAACTCCGGTGATGGGCCTCGATAACCCACGCGCCGGGGCCATGGCGCCAGTTGCCATCGTGCTGCTGTCCGGCGGACTCGATTCCGCCACGGTGCTGGCGCAGGCGCGAGCCGACGGTTTCGTCTGTCATTGCCTGTCGGTGCGTTATGGCCAACGTCATTGCGCTGAACTCGACGCAGCGCGCCGCGTTGCGGCGTCGCTCGGCGCGGCACGCCACGAAATCATCGAGATCGACCTGGCACGATTCGGTGGCTCATCGCTGACCGATGCCAGCATCGATGTGCCCACCGGCGGCATCGCCCCGGGCATTCCATCCACTTATGTGCCTGCGCGCAATACCGTGCTGCTGGCACTGGCACTGTCCTGGGCAGAAGCCGCGGGCGCGCGCGATATTTTCTATGGCGCCAACGCGGTCGACTACTCCGGCTACCCCGACTGCCGGCCACCGTTTGTCGATGCGTTCGAACATTTGGCCAACCTGGCAACGAAAGCCGGTGTCGAAGGTTCGCCGTTTCGGGTCCATGCCCCCATCATCGACCTGCGCAAGGAAGACATCATCCGCGCCGGTCTTCGTCTTGGTGTCGACTATGGGCTCACCGTCAGTTGCTATCAGGCCGATGCAGAGGGACGCGCCTGTGGCGTCTGCGATGCTTGCCGACTGCGCGCCGCGGGCTTCACCGCCGCGGGTGTGCCGGATCCAACGCGTTACCAGGCAGACGGTCTGACCTGATGGCTCTGCCATCGCCGCCGTGACAGGCGCCACGCTGCGTGGGACAATCGCGGACGCGCTCCGGTTACGAGCCCTCGAATGCCGCGCGCGCGCACACTGCCACTAGCGCTCCGCCGTGCCCGATCCGACACTCGCACACCTCGCCAACCACGTCCTGGCGTGGACGTTTTTCCTCAGCGTCGCCTTCGGCGCGCTCATGCACCGCACCCAGTTTTGCGCCATGGGTTCAGTTGCCGACATTGTCAATTTCGGTGATTGGACGCGGATGCGCATGTGGATGCTTGCCATCGCCACCGCATTGATTGGCACCAATGTTCTCGGCGCTCTCGGCTATATCGACATCGGGCAGAGCATCTACGCCAGCGGCCCGATCCTGTGGCTGTCGGCGCTGGTTGGTGGCCTGGCGTTCGGCTTCGGCATGGTGCTGGCGTCAGGGTGTGGCAGCAAGACACTGGTGCGGCTCGGCGCGGGAAGCCTGAAAGCCCTGGTCGTGTTCACCATGCTGTCCATCGGTGCGTTCGCAACCATGCGCGGCATCCTCGCCGCGCCCCGTGTGTACGGCCTTGACCGCATCGCACTGCAGGTCGTCGGGTCACAAGATCTGCCATCGCTGCTGGCGCGCCATACCGCCGTCGCGGTCGCGACGTGGCGCGTGCTCCTGGGTGGCGGGGGCGGCCTGGCCCTTGGTGCATGGTCACTGTCCAGCGCCGAGGCGCGGACGCCGCGGCACATTCTCGGCGGCGTGGGCATTGGCGCCCTCGTGGTGGCGCTGTGGTGGGTTTCCGGGCATCTCGGCTTCCTCGCGGAAGACCCTGAGACGCTGCAGTCTGTTTACGCGGCCAGTGCTGGCAACCATATGGAGTCATTCACATTTATCGCGCCCCTGGCCAATTCCCTGCTGTGGCTATTGATGTACAGCGACGCCAGTGAAGTGCTCAACATTGGCATCGTATCGGTCTTCGGAGTCATCCTCGGATCTGCCGCGCACGCGCTCGCCACCCGACGCTTCCGATGGGAGGGCCTTGCCGGACTGGAGGACACCGCCAATCACCTCGCCGGCGGTTTGCTCATGGGGGTTGGCGGCGTGACCGCCATGGGCTGCACCATCGGGCAGGGAATCAGTGGTGTGTCGACGTTGTCGCCCACCAGCTGGATTGCGCTGGCATCCATTCTTGCCGGAGGTGTTGCAGGCGTGCGTTTTCAAGCGTGGCGCCTGCATCGGAGCGGCTGACAATCCATGCTGTCACAAGACCACGACGCCCCTGACCTGGCGCGCCGCTTCGGTGGTGTCGCCCGTCTTTACGGCGAGGCGGCAGCGCAGCGCTTCCGCCTCGCGCACCTGATCGTGGTCGGCGTCGGTGGTGTTGGTTCATGGGCGGCGGAGGCGCTGGCACGCTGCGGGGTCGGAACCCTCACCCTGATCGACCTCGACCATGTCGGGGAATCCAACATCAACCGTCAGATCCAGGCCCTCGGCTCGACCCTCGGCATGGCAAAGGTCGATGCTCTGGCGCAACGCATCGCCGATATCAATCCGGCGTGTCAGGTGCGCACCGTCGAAGAGTTTGTCGATGCGGACAACGTGGCGGCACTGGTGCCCGCCACAGCCTCAGCCGTGCTCGACTGCTGCGACCAGGCACGTGCGAAGGCGGCCATGGCGGCGCATGCGCTTGCGCACGCCATTCCCATCGTCGTGGTCGGAGCAGCGGGCGGTAAACGCCACCCGCAACACGTGCAAGTCCTCGACTTGAGCGAGACGCGGAATGATCCATTGCTGGCCAAGGTCCGCTACCGCCTGCGCAGGGCCCACGGCGCTCCGCGTCAGGGCACGCTGCACCTGCCATGCGTGCATTCCAGCGAGGCAGTTCGTCCGGCCATGGATGCACGGTGCGACACGCCGGACCCCACCGGAGGCCTGAATTGCGCGGGGTACGGTTCGAGCGTCATGGTGACCGCGACGTTCGGCATGGTGGCCGCGAGCGTCGCCCTCGATTTGATCCAAAGTGGCCCGTGATACACTTTAAGGCTTGGGGTCGTTAGCTCAGTCGGTAGAGCAGCGGACTTTTAATCCGTTGGTCGCGTGTTCGAGTCACGCACGACCCACCAACGAAATCAAGGGGTTGCGTGAGTTTTCACGCAAGCCCTTGTCTCTTTTCAGACGGTCATGTAGACCCCATGTAGACCGCCGCAAGACACATTGCGCCTCTACTCCCGGTCCAGGCGCACGAAAAAGTCGGCCAGGTTCACCGACGTCCATGCGCCGCATCGTGCCCTGCGCTGGAGCGAGCGCCGCAGCGGCCGCATCGCCTGGCAGCACGATTCGCTCGGCCTGCTTCGGGTCGTGGCCCACGCCGATCCGGCGGTGACATGGACCATTGCGCTCGATCCACCAGTGTTCGTCGATGTCGAGGCCGGACAGATGGGGGAGCTTGACCTCGGTGTCGATTCAATGGTTTCCGCACGCATCCTGGCCGCCCCGCCGCTCAACGAGGATGAAGCCAAGTTGGCGAGCACGGCCCTGTCGGCGGCGATTCCCGGCATCGAGACTCCCGCGGCCCAGCCCATTGTGCAGATCGATGTCGCACCTCAGCCGGTGCTGCACCTGCTGACGTTCACTGCCCGCAAATTCCACACTGCGCATGACTATCCGTCCGGCGTGGTACGGCCGCGCCCCTTTGCCGCACGTCGCCGTGCCGGTATTGTTCGATTCCCCCTCCGGCACCAACGCATGGGTTGATCGAAGCGTGCAATCCCCCGGACCTTTGTCCCTGGAAAGCAGGGCAAGGCAGATCACGCTGCACATGACTGGCTTGCAGTCGCGTTGAAATCCGCATCGCTCACTGCTATCCTATAGCCATTATGACTATTAAAAAATATCGCTTGCGCGGCTGGGGGGCCCGCTTGTCGGCGCGGCTGACGGCTTCCGTGTTCGCGGTGCTCGTCGGCATCCAGCACACCTGCGCGGCAGCGGTCGTGCCCCAAGTGCACTACATCGGAGCGGCGTATGCGGGGATGTTCGACTCGATCGCGCAACGCTTTCCCTTCGTCGCCGAGATCGACGGCTTCGGCGCGAAAAATCCCGAACCCGACCTGTTGACCACGCGCTCACTGGCTTTGCTACGGCAGATCAAGCCTGTTCACTACGCCATCACCGATGCCCCGCTGCCCTCCTCTGCGAGTACCGATCAGGCGATCGACTTGACCCTCTTGATCGACCGTGAAACCGTCCTGCAGACGAACTACACCGTGGGCGGGCGAACCATTTACCGCGTCCTGGCGGAGGTACGCGCCCAGGCACTGTATTTCGACGTCATCCAGTCAGCCATCGAGCGCGCGCTGCCTTTGAGCGCGGCACAGATCTCCACGTTCGATCATCCGCCTTCCCACATCGAGGTGAAACATTGCGTTGAATTGGCGCTATTCGGCCGCGACGGAAACGCCGGGCTTCTGGGTCGCTTTTCCGCACTCGTCGATGCCTCGCCCTATCCTCGGGGGGCGACCCGATCGTTCCGGGTCGTAGGTGTCGAAGTGAAGCCGAATGCACGGGCAATGCTTCACGCCCAAGGCGACGGCGCCGAGCGCGTACGCGATCTTCAGAACGCGATCGCCGACACTTTTGCCGAAACGTTTTCAGCCGACCAAGGGGTGTCCTTCATTCCATTCGCGTCGGATTACGTCATCGGCAACCGCATCGCACTGTCGCTGAGCAATGGGGATCGTTTCAACCTCGCGCTGCCTACCGCTGACTACGCCGTCCATCTCGCATTGCGCGGCGCAAAAAAAGTCGTGTTCGGACAAAGTGCCGCAGGAACAAGTCTGATCTACGGGACGCTGTTCAACATCCGGCTTTCCGAACCCATCTCGGGAACACGCTACCTCGACGGTGATTTCAAGAATGGGGCCGTGGTGAAGGTCCCGGCGACACAGAGCGCTAATACACAGGACGACCAATTCGCCTATGACGACTCGATCCGAGGACTGTTCTCGCATTTGTCCTCGGCCATCACCACTGGAAACCGGGATTGGGTGACCAAAGCGACATCGGCGCCCGACATCGCACACCAACTTCAAGCCACCAAGGAACTGTTCCAGTCATGCAGATAAGGCGCGTATTGGTCACCACGGCCACATTTTTCCTGGCGCTCGGCGCGCCTCTGGCACACGCCGACGTTGTCGTGTCGCGCGGGATGGGAAACGCTCCGTTCACAGGGCGATCGTTTCTCGGGCACGCGGAAATGCAACCCGCTGATGAGCAGGCGGCCATCCAGGCGGCTGAACTCAATGCGGTGGACATGTACTTCGCCCGCCAAAGTGATGCACAGACCGGAAACTACGAAGCCGTCAAGGCACAGATCGCCTCCAACTTGTCGACCTATGTGCTGAATTTCGTCATCCTGAACGAACAGAAGACCGATTCGGGGGTCTCGGTCGTCATCAAGGCCAATTTGAACGGCTCGATGCTGAACCGTGCAATCCAGGCCGCATCGGCAACCTCGCGCACCGCGACCGCGCAGCGCTCCGACCTGCTTTCAATTTTCGTTGCGCGCCAGATCGACGCTGTCAAATCCTTCGATGCGCACGTCTACAAGCGTGAAGACCATGACCTGAGTGCAACTGGGGAATCGAAGGCGAGGAGCAATGAGACCGACACGCTCAGCCACGGCGGCCGGCAAGGTCAGTCGATCGGAGCGAACGCGATCAGCGTCACCAATGAGAAGACCACGCATGAGGGATTGCAAGCTCAGGCCGATGCGCGCGCGCATGTCCACACCACCGCGATTTCGGAAACCGGCGGCAGCACTGTGCAACGAAGCAGCCAGACGACTTGGCGGCTCTTCCCGAGCGCGGACTTGAACGCCGCGATGACGGCGGTGCTCACGCAGCAAGGTTACGAAGTCGTTGACGAGGCCTTCGCCGAGGGGCAGTCCAACGGCATGCTCAGCATGAAAACCATCAACGCTGATTACTCGACAGGACAGGATCTCCAGCCAGTGACGCTCAGCCACATGGAGATCGCGGCCAAGACCCTCGGAATCCGGTACCTCGTTCTCGGCACGATGGACATGGGGCAGACGGGGGTGGACCCGAACAACGGCAATGTGCGCGTGGGCGTATCCGTGAATGCCAAGGTCTACGACCTCGCCGGGCGATTTCCGCGCCAGGCGGTTGTCGTCGGCCCGGAGCAGTTCTTCGGCGAAAGCAGTACGGAGCAGACCGCGCAAGTTCAAGCCTTGAAACTCGCCGGCCACGCCGCAGCAACGGAACTGGCCGGCCAAATGCAGCAAATCGGCCTGCGGTAACAGGCTGTTGAAGCCCTTTCACATTACCCATCACCTCCTAGAGTCCTTCCAATGCGAAAACACCTCAGCCTCGCCGCGATTGTCATTTCGACCATGGCCGTGACGGCGCCAAGCCACGCCTTCTCACTTGGTAATCTTGCCGGCGCCATCCCGGGCGCGAGGCCCCAGAGCGAAGGTGCGGATCCAGGCGCAACGCAGGCGCGAACCCTTGCCGACTACGTCGCCGGGAGCCAGTTGGTGGTTGCCGCCAATATCAAGATGGCACAAGCTTTGAAACTCGACGGAGAAGTGTCCAAATTGCAGGCAACTGCCGATGCACTGAAGGCAGGAACGTCCGAAGGCTCGCTCAAGCAGGCCGACGTGACCGTCAGTGACTCCACGAAAAATATTGTCGACAAGCTCAAAAGCAACCCAGTGCTGGATCAGGAATCAAAAGCCACCTTCGCCGCGGGGCTCGCACAGTTGGCGACCGGTGCGGTCGCGTATTCGAAGACAGGGCAGGATCTCGCGGCTGGCCAGTCAGCGTTGCAGAGCGCATCGCCCGTCCAGCTTCTGCAGCTTGGCCAACTCGCGTATATCGCCAAGACCTTTCCCACGAATGCCAAAAGCTTCTCGACGGCATTGAGCGCGGGAATCCAGTTTGCGCGCGGACAGAACATCCCGGTCCCTGCGAACGCGGCCGACGCGACATCCGCACTCGGAGCCTTCTGATGCGGGAGCGCGCCAAATTGCCAAATTCGCTCGGATTGGCGGCGGTCGCCGTCGCGGCGGTGGCCTCCCTCGCGGCCTGCTCCCGACACGCGAGCTCGCCCTCTGGAGGCGCAGCGTCGTCACCGGCTGTCGCGGCAATGCCCGACACCGGACACGTCACGGCGTTGAAGATATCGACACAGGGATCCGGCTCCAGTGAGGAACAGGCCCTGCTCGAAGCCCTGAAGTCGGCGGTCATGCAGGTCAACGGAACCACGATCAGCGTTGCGGACTTATCGGTGAAGGGTGATGCGCAGGAACACCTTCAAGCACACGACTCCAACGGAGACTCGGCCCGTTTCGACGCTTACCTGCATTCGGAGGACTTCGTTCACGCCGTCGCAGCGCAATCCGGGGGCGTCATCGATCACTTCACCATCACCAAGGTCGACAAGCCCAGATTTCTGAGCAAGCAGTACACCGTTGCGGTCGACGCATTCATCAACCAGTTTCACGCGGCCAAGGGCTCCGCGAAAAAACTGAAAATCGTGGTGGCTCCCGTACGCGTGCCGCAAGCGAGCTACGACATTGGCGGTGTGCAGGTTTCCGGGGCAACATTGTCGTCCGAGCTCACGCGGAGGATGACCACCGCGCTTGTCCAAAGCGGCCGTTTCGATGTCCTGGATCGGGCCTCGGATCCCGCGGTGGCGAAGGAACTGGAATTGATCGGTTCTGGCGGAACGGACCGCGTCAATCTGGCGCGCCTCAACCAGACAATTCCAGCGGATGTCGTCCTTGCTTCGAGCATCGACACGCTTGGCTATTCGCGTCACAGCCAAACACTCGTGATCTCCGACCGCCCCTTGGTGAGTTATGACGGGCGATGGGCTTTCTCGGACAAGATCATCAATGTCACGACCAGCGAATTGATGTCGAGCGGCCAGTTCGACGGCCAGTTTCCGGCTGTGGCGCCAACCACGATGCCGGTCACGGTCGATGGCGCGCGCCTTCTGGCATCCGCCGAGGAGCAGATTGCGCACGATGCCGTGGCTCAGGCCATTCGCGAAATCTATCCCGTGACCGTGGTTTCAATCCAGGGTACGACGGTGATTCTCAGTCAGGGCGGCGCATCGGTTCACGCTGGTGCTGACTACACGCTGATGAAGGCAGGGCAATTGATCAAGGACCCCCAAACGGGCGAAACCATCGGTCACGCAAAGACGCCCGTGGGCGTCATCCAGATTGATCGCGTGGACGACAAGCTTTCCTACGGTCATCTGGTCAGCGGCAACCCTGCCACGCTCGCGACCGACGGCTCTGTCCGCCTGGGCGAACAGGTCGCACCTGAAACGTCCGGGGCGGCTGCGCCGGCATCGGCACCTCCCGCGCCGGTCGCGGCGTCGGGCCCGGGCGATCACCAAGCGCGAGCGCCATCCGCCAATGCCTCTCCATCAGAGGCCGGCGTCGCGACACCCCCTCGGCCGACTGCCACTCGGCGGAATAAACCCGCCCCGAAGAGGGTCGCTGCCCCGGACGCCACCCGGACTGCTCAACCCGCAGGCACGGATCCAAACTGGTAGCAAACCAGGCGGGCGGGCGGGAACCCCGGCCCACCCGCCAATCCGGGCATCAGAAGCTCATTGCAGACACAATGGCCTTGCATTGCGCCGTGACCGGACGGAACTGCCTGGTTCCGTTGTGCGCGTCGGCCACGGCATTGAGTTGGCACGTCGTCGGAGCCAAAACGTGCGCTGTTTCGTTTTGAGGGATGGTGCCCGAATAGCGCACAGTGACCGTCATTGGGACGTGCGGCGCGAAACGGACGTCGACGATGTGCCCGGTGATGGAAACCTTCGAAGGAACCCCGGTCCCCTCATCGTCGCCCCCTGTCGGAACATCCCCCACCAATTTCAACGATCGGCCATCGAACGCGAGCAAGGGGACCCACACCGCCATATAGCCTTGGTTGGTCATGCCTTGCTCGCCTGCTCCGAGGACCACGGCGCCATCATTGCGGGCGAGGATGTCGAACGGCGCGCCTGGATAGCCGACGAGCATGCCCGCCGTTCCGTCGCTCGCCACGTTGAAGGCCCTGCCCGCGAGCGTCCAATGATTTCCTCCCTGACCGACCACATACCAGGCCGCGGATATCCAGGCCGAAGACACCACCCCCGGCGGGCCGTCATCGCTGCCTGGGTCGATCTCATAGCCTTGCACGGTCGCCAGATGGTAGGTCCGTCCATTCAACGTCACCGTCGCGGCAAGCCAGGGCTGCACCGCCTGCAGATTCGGCGCGTCGGAACCTGGACGGACAGGCACCCGGACCCGTTCCCGCGCGCCGGCATGGGTTGCCGTCGCACCGAAGAGGTCACGCATCACCTGTGAGCGGCCCGGTGGCCTCGGCAGTGCCGTCTGCTGTCCCCGTGTCGCCACACCGGACGCGGTGGGCGCGCCCACGGCCCCCTGGATCACGCGAAGCACCTGATCCAGCGGCGAAACGGACTGGGCCTGTGCGGCCGCGGCGCCGCAGACAAACGCGCAGGCGAGCGCAAATGCAAATACCAATGATCGCGGCTTGCTGGGAATGGGCATGATCGATGGATCGCGGTTGGACCGGGAATCTTTGAATCAATGTTTGATCGGTGTGGCACCAGACGACGCGCACTCGCTCGCGATGTCGCGCAGGCCGGTTTGTACCAGGCTCAGTACGACCACCCATGCGATGAAGCCAAGCACCAGGTACTTGATGAAGAACGGCCCCCCCTCCCCGAAGTCCCAGACGGCGTGTAGCGCGACGGGGATCGCGAACATCCGCAGAAACCGCGGATGCTTGACGGTCTCGAGGAAACCCGACGTCTCCCGCCGAGCGGCCCAATAGGCGGCTGCGGCGATGGCGCTCCACGGAATATGGCCGAGCGGCGATAGCAAGCCTCGCGTCGTGATGTTGTCCAGCATCGCGTCGTCGCTGACATTCAATCCAATTCGAAGCGCGTAGCCTGCGGACTCGAAGGCGGCGAATCCGGCGCCGATGGCGGCACCCAGCAAAAGCCAGTTCAATCGGAAGCGATAGCGCTCGACTGGCACCAGCCGCAACGCGAGCAATAACGCGGCAAGTTTGCCGACCTCCTCGACGACCCCGGCCGCAGAGTCCCCAAGGATTCCCAGCAGTGGGGTCACGTCGTAGAGGAAAAGACTGAGCAGCAGCGATGTCGCACCTCCAATGGCGAGCAACTGCACTGTGCGAAACAGGCTCAGATTGCGGGGCGTATTGAGTTCGAAGAACAACACAAGGGTCGTCAGGGGGACCGCGAAGGAACCGACCATGATCAAACCTGGAATGACGTTCACGTTCGCGTACATCTGCCACGCTTCGCGAAAGACGCCATAGGTCAACAAGGTACCAAGCAGGACGCGGAAGAACAGCCAGGGGCTCGGTAGCTCCGCCATCGACGCCGACAATGGCGGCGTCGTGCCGGGGGCGCCGACCGACAGGAGCGCCTCCGCGCCGTCCGCGCTGTGCCGCCGAAATATTTCGCGAAAGAAACGTCGCGCGGAAAACCCCTCAATCTTTTCGAGACCCAATCGATCGGTGATCATGTCGGACGCGCTTTGCGCAGTCGCGCCAATCGTCTGGGCGGGGGCCGGGTCAGGAGCGTTGGTGTAGTCTTGCATGGGCGCGCACGGTAGGCTGATGGCCAAAAGCGACGCTACCTGACCGACCGTCACCCATTCTTGCGGGCTTGACGGCTTCGCTGGATTTATTGGTCACTTTGGCTATCATATTACCATACCGAAACAGCCCCGGCAAGACTGCTGCGCCACGCTGGCCGCCACCGTGGCCAAGCGCCAGTGAAACCGACGGCGATACGACGATCAGAAGTCCGCCGCGGGGTCGTCCTGCTCGAGCCGATCGAGTGCTTCCCAGAATTGCGTATCGCGCTCCGGCACCCGTGGAGATACCAACCCGGCCACGCCTGAACGCAGGCGGCCTTGCGGCCCCTTCAGCGATGGCCGGGATGTCGCAGCACCATCCTGGCTCGAGGAGGCTCCGTCATCGCCTTGCGCACGTTTGAAAAGGGCTTGCATGGTGGGTCAATCCTGGGCTGTCGTGGAAGTCGCGCGTCGTGTCGAACAGGCCGTTGAAATACTGGCGCGCCACGCCGTGATCGGCGAGGATGTGGAGCAGCGACGACCCACGGTGAGAGGCGAGAGATGCGAGGAGCGGACGCGTACAACGAGGCGTTGTTCAGCACGGTGAAGCTGGAGGAGTTTGTTTCTCAAACGCACCCGCTGCGCCCGATCCGCAAGTGGCTCAACGAGGCGCTGGACAAGATGGACGCGAAGTTCTCGACGATGTACGAGGCCGACGTCAAGGGCGGGCGTCCGGGCATCGCGCCAGAGAAGCTCATGCGCGCGATGCTGCTGCAGCTGCTGCTGTACAGCGTGCGCAGCGAGCGCCAGCTCGTGGAGCAGATCTCCTACAACCTGTTAGGGGTTCGAAAGACGTCGAAAGTACACCGGGTGAACGATGAGTCTCCAGTCGGGAACGTCATCACGCGGCCATGCAATCCTTGAGGACTGCCTTGCCCTCTAAAAGTTCCTGCGCTCACAGGAAGATTGAGCATTTCTGCATCCTTCCCCTCGGAAATTCCTGCTAACGTGGGAATTCCAACACTCAGGACCCCTTCAGCCTTATTTTTTCCTGGCTTCGTAGGAATGTTGTTGCATCATGAACCTGAGTGATGCATAATTCCTAAGAAGGTAGGAACGCTCATGTACATCCCGCTCACGTCCGTGCTTGAGGCCGGCATTGCAATTCGAACGTTGCGCAAGCGCGCGGGCATTCGCATCGACGACTTCGCCATGACCGCGGGCGTGAGCAAGCAGTTCATGACCGACCTAGAGAATGGCAAGGCGACCGTGCAAATGGGCAAGGTCCTGCAGATGCTGCAGCGCCTTGGCCTCAAAGTAGGCCTGGAGCTACCACCGGCTGCCGTCTCGGCCTTTCAGCTGGAGCTGAACAAGTCCCGAGCGCGCCGCGCAACGTCTTTGGGGAGCGACACCGATGTCTGAGCTCGCACCCGGGATTCCTGTCGGACCGCCGGTGCTCCCAGAGGGTGGCCGGCGGCTCGACATCTTCATCAACCAGGTGCAGTTGGGTACCTTGCATGAGGACAACGACCTGTGGACGCTGGCGTATTTGCCGCAGTGGGTGGCCCGGGCCGACAGCTTCGACCTATCGCCGGCACTGCCTCGCAGTCAGCTAGTGCATCGCGACGGCTCGACGCAGCGCCCGGTGCAGTGGTACTTCGACAACCTGCTGCCCGAGGACAAGTTGCGCGAGCGCATCGCGGCGGATGCTCGCCTGCGCAACCATGACGACGCATTTGCGCTGCTCGGGTATCTGGGCGCGGAGTCGGCGGGCTCGCTCACCTTGCTGCCGCCTGGAGAGTCCCCGCAGGCCAGCGCCGCCCTCAAGCCCTTGCCGTACGAGGAGCTGAGTCTGCGCATCCAGGGGCTGCCTCGCACGACACTCACGCGGGAGGCCCCGAAGCGGATGTCCCTGGCTGGCGCACAGCACAAGATGGTGGCGGTGCTCAAGGGCCTGGACATATATGAGCCGGTGGGCTCCACGGCCTCGACCCACATCCTCAAGCCCGACCATCCTGACAGAGACACCTACCCGGCGTCGGCCTACCTGGAGTGGCTCACGATGCGACTAGCCTCAGCTGCGAAGCTGGCGACGCCGCCGGTGAAGCTGCTGCATGTGCCACAGCCGGTCTATGCCATCGAACGGTTCGACCGCGAGTTCGACAGTGCGGACCTCGCACCCGAGACCGCCGCAGCACCTCCTATCGTGCAACGGGTCCACGTCATCGACGGGTGCCAGTTGCTCAATAAATCGCGGATGTTTAAGTACGGCGTCAGCGTGGAGGTCCTGCGCGAGCTGTCGCAGGCATGTGCCGACACGCTGACCACGCCGGTGCGGCTGCTTCGGTGGCTGGTGTTCAACCTGTTGGTCGCCAACGACGATTGCCACCTGAAGAACCTTTCCTTCCTGGTCATGCCGGGCCGCGTAGACCTCTCTCCACACTACGACCTCCTTGCCACCGGGGTCTATCACACCCGAGCCATTGCAGACGACCAGGGGCGCTGGCCGGCGGTACCTCTGGCCGTGCAGCTATCGCCGACGGTCACACGTTTCGACCAGGTTACGCCCGAAGCGGTCTTGGCGGCCGCGGCCAAGCTGGGAGTGCCCGAAAAACTCGCGCTCAGGACCGTCCAGGAAGTCGTCACGCGGGTCCTGGCTGCATTCGACGTCCAGTATGCCGAGCACAATCCGACCCAGGAGGGCTTGTTGGCTCAGTTGAAGGCCAAGGGCTCCCGGGCACTGAAGCTCGACACCCTGGACGAGCCGGCAGCCACTAGGCCGGACAACACGGCCGCACATGTCTCCGCGCCGGAGCAGGACGCCCTGCAGCTGAAGCTTCTTCGCGTGCTGCGGCACATCGTGCTGCCTGAGATGATTCCCCGCTTGCTGGCGTAGAACCGCACGTCCCGCAGGCGCGACGGCCCACACCTCGCAAAAGCCGCTTTGCAAGTGCGCGAGAGGCGGGCCAGTCCGTGCCATGAGGGTCTTCCTGCCGGCACGGCAGCGGTAGTCACAGTAGCGAGTGGGAGCTTTATTCCCCGTGCCAATCCTCGTCGTCGGCGGCTGGTTCGAAGAGGTCACGCTGTTCGTGTAGCACCGACACTCCTTGGCCGGGCCGATATACCACCACAGCATTCACATCTAGCGCGGGCGTTTCGCGGCTCGGACGGCGCAACGGCCGAGGCTGCCGCCCGATTGACCCTCAGCAAATCTACCCCCTTGCTAGATATGCGCTAATTCATTGATCTTGCTAAGTAATCACGCACGACCCACCAACGAAATCAAGGGGTTGCGAGAGATCGCAACCCCTTTCGTCTTTTTTGCGGAGCACTGGCGGGGCACTAGCCCTCAAGAGAAACGTCATCCGACGGCTTTTGATCCGTCAAATCGGCGCTGCCTGGACGCGCCACGCTTTCCTTTGGGCGGAGGCGACCAAGGCGACGATCAGCCCGACAAACAGTGCGCTGGTTGTCATGGCGCCAAACCCGAGGCCGCCATGCCCCTTGGGCTGTGTGATCAGATCGCCCAGCGCCGCCCCGAAGGGACGGGTAAGAATGTAGGCGATCCAGAACGTCGCGACACCGGCCCCGCCCTTGCGCCACGCCATGGCCGTCACGCCAATCAGCCCGCCAAAGACCAACGCGCCGCCGGCGAATCCCAGCCCCAGCGCCTCGGTGGCAAGATCACCTGCTGCAGTTCCGAGCGCGAACGTGCAAAGAATCGCCGCCCAGTAAAACGCCTCGCGCCGTGGCGTATTGACGCAATGAATCGAAAGCGTGTGCTCTGCGCGGTGCCAAACCGCGAAAATGCCTGCCAACAGTGCGGCGAAGACGGAGGTGCTGATGTAGAGGCTGACGCCGAATCCATCGGTCAGCAAATCGGTGATCTGCGTCCCGGCAATGCTGACCAGGACGACAGTGACCCAATAAATCCATGGCGTATGGCGGTGGGTGCGTCCTTGCACGTACAGAGCGGCGGCAAGGAGCGCAGCGACGAGAGCACGTGTCGGCCCGGCGCCCCAGCCGGCGCTGACGGCGAGAAAGTCAGCGCCGGTTTCGCCGACTGTCGTGGAAAGAATCTTGATGACCCAGAACGCAAGCGTGAGTTCCGGGACTTTGTTGAGCAGGGATGTGCGGGACAGCGGTGCAATCGCGTTCATGGGAGGTCATTGAAACGTTGTTCATGGTGGTGGATTCAGGCGCGCGTCCAGGGGGTCCACCGCGACCCGGGCCTTCCGGATCGGGAGGACGCTGCAACACGCCACGCCGATTGCGCCAACCATGTCGAGCGGGAAATGCATAGCGACATGCTCGCTCCAGAGATGACAGAGACCCGGCACAACTGGGCGTGATCGAAATGCGTGAGCCATCCTGACGCTGAATACGCCGGGGGCCAGCGTCGGTCAGTCCTTGTTCGGTCCTTCGACGCTGTTCTCCAGCACTTTGCCGCTCCGCGCGTCAACGCCAACTTCGCGCTCGCCCTGCGCGACTTTCAGGTCGAACGAATAGCGCAAGCCGCTGCCTCCCTGCTCCTTTTCGAGTTCCTCGTCGGCGATCCGGCCTCCCGGCACTGCCTGCAGAGCAATCTGTCGCGCCTGCTCGAGAGATACCTTGGCGTTCCTGGCGTACTGTTGGCCGTCGAACGCCTGGGCAGCTGTCACGGTGCCCAGCGCGGAAAGCGCCGCCGCGGCAGCGATAATGATGTGCTTTGCCTTCATATGCAAACTCCTGTGCGTGAGGATGGATGGGCCCCGATTCGCGCGGGGAGCACCTCGCAGTGCGTAAACAGGAGTATTCGCGGCGAGATTTAGGCGCGGCATAGCGCCAGCGGCCGCGCAGCAGCGTCCCCGCGGCGAATGCTTCGACCCTCGCTCAGGCGGTGGCGCGCGGCGCCGCAGCGCTTGCCCGGTCGACATCGATGCGACCGCGAAGCCAATGCTCCATCGGTGTGGAGCGCGAGAAGTGCCAACCCTGCATGCTCTCGCAGCCAACGGATTGCAGCCATTCCACCTGCGAGCGGGTCTCCACACCCTCAGCGACCAGACGCAAGCCAAGTTGACGCGCCATCGCGACGATCATGCGCACAATGGTGGCGTCACCCTCATCGTCTGGAAGATCGTCGACAAAGCTCCGGTCAATTTTGAGCTCGCTGATGGGTAAACGCTGCAGGTAGCGCAGGCTCGAATAGCCGGTTCCAAAATCATCAATGGAAATCTGGATTCCCATGTGCGTGAGTGCCGTCAGCAGCGAGCAGGTGACCTCGAGGTCATGGATGAAAAGACTTTCGGTCACTTCGAAAACAAGACGCTCCGGGGGGGCGCCGGTTCGCTGCAGTATTTCTCGCACCATCGGCAGGAAATCTTCGTCTTGCAGTTGCTTGACGCTGATGTTGACGGACATGCTCTGTTCGCATCCGGCACGCGTGAGCGTGGCCAGGACCGCGCAAGCCTGCTCAAGCACCCATGCGCCAATAGGAACGATGGAGCCATTATCCTCAGCAATCGGGATGAATTTCGAAGGTTCAACCGCCCCCAGCTGGGGATGATCCCACCGGAGCAGGCATTCTCCTCCCGTCACGCGCCCGTCTGGAGACGTCTGGCTCTGGATTTCAATGCGCAATTCCTGTCGTTCGAGGGCCTGCCGCAGTCCATGATCCAGCAGCAGTGTGCGCTGTGCCTCCCCCTGCATGGCCAACTCGAACAGCGCCGTACGATTGCGTCCCGCTGCCTTGGCCCGGTACATCGCAATGTCGGCCTGGGTCAATACTTCGTCCACCGAGGGCGCGCCGTTCGCGAAGATGGAGATGCCGATGCTGGCTGAAACCGCATAGCTCACGTGTTCGACCTCGATCGGACTGGAAAGCAGGGTCAGAACCAGCGTTGCGACGTCCAATGCCTGCGCGGCAGCACCGCCGGCTGATGGACTGAGGTCGCCAAGCAGAATGACAAACTCGTCGCCGCCGAGACGCGCGACGGTGTCCGCGTCCCGCATGGCTGTGCCGAGGCGCTGGGCGACCTGGACAAGGACCTTGTCCCCCTGTGCGTGTCCCCGGGCATCATTGATCTGCTTGAATCGATCCAGATCGACAAACAGCACCGCGCCCGAGACCCGCACCCGCGCAGTCTGGGTGATGGCCATGCGCAGGCGGTCCATCAACAGTGCGCGATTCGGAAGGCCGGTCAGAGTATCGTAGTAAGCCAGACTTCTGGTACGTTCCTCGGCCTGTTTGCGCTCCGTGATGTCCTGGATGTAGCCGTGCCACAAGACGCTGCCGTCCTCCAGAGCTTGCGGTTGTGCCTCCCCCCGCAGCCATCGGACGCCTGACGCCGGCAGTCGGACGCGATACTCGAGCTGCCAAGGACGCAAGGTTTCGGCCGAGATCCTGATGTTCTGCAACACCGCGTCCAGGTCTTCCGGGAGAATTCGCTCGCGAATGCGCGAGGTATCGTGCCTCGCCTCTTCAGAGGAGACACCATAGATGCGCTCGATGCCGTCGCTGGAGAAAGGAAAACAGGATTTTCCATCGGGATCGCGCTTGTACTGGTACAGCATTCCGGGAACGTGTTGCGCGAGGTTCCGAAGGAGCGCCGACTGCTCGCTCAACGCGCGCTGCAGCGCATCACGCTGCGTGACATCCCGGAACACCGTGCTCGACACCGGTGTTCCGTCCATCGACTCGAAAATCGCCGACGCAACTTCGGCCTCGAACAGACTGCCGTCACGTCGCCGCATGCGAAGCTGGCCTCGCACCCCCCCGCTGACGTTGCGATCTCTCAGAAGACGTGCAAGACGGACATCCGACACGTCGAAAATGTCTTCCCGTCGCATCCGGTTGAGTTCGGCCCTTTCGTAGCCAAGACAATGCGCGGCCGCCGGGTTGGCCAGAAAAAACTCTCCGGTGCGTGGACTTCCCATCAGCAGGCCGTCGAGCATATGGTCGATCAAGCCGACCTGCATGCGATACGCACGCTCCCGCGAGTGCTCTACCTCGCTCACGTCGATCAGGACCATGATCAATCGATCGAGATCGCCGTCCTTGAAGGTCGAGAAGTTCACGTGAAGCCGGCGGTCGAGGGTGTTGAAGGTGCTTCGCCGCACGGTCGCGCTCATTGCCTGCGGCTGCCCGGTGCGCAGGCACAGCATGGCGCAGTCGTAGATTCCGGACTCACGCCATGAGGCGATGTGATGAATGTTCTGCGCCAGCAACTCAACCTCGGTGCCCCCGGTGATACGACGCATGGCCTGGTTGAGAAGGATGCAATCGCCATCCTCGTTGTACATGGCGATACCGCTTGTCGTATGGTGAGCAATCGCCTCCACGAGTGAGCGCTGTGCACTCGCCGTCTGCTGGGCGGCAAGCAGCCGCACCGACAGGTTCCGATACTCGATCAACCGGATGACCTGATTCGCCAGCAGACGAAGGATGCGCTGTTCCGCTGCACCGAACTCGCGCGGCTCGGTATCCAGCACGCACAAGGTTCCAAGGGGATTGCCCTTGCGGGTGATCAGTGGAGCCCCGGCGTAAAAGCGCACCCGGGGGTCCGACACCACCAGTGGGTTCTGTTGAAACCGTGAATCGTCATGGGCGTCGTGGACGACCATCACGTCCGAGATCTGGCGAATGGCGGCATCGCAGAACGCGATTTCCCGCGGGGTTTCGCGCAAATCGCAGCCCTGCGCGGACTTGAACCACTGGCGGGACGCGTCCAGCAAACTGACGAACGAAATCGGCATGCCGAAAACAATCGAGGCAATCGACGTGATCTCATCGAATGCCGCTTCCGGATCGCTGTCCAGGATGCGCAGGTCATGCAGTTCCGCAAGACGCGCTTCTTCATTCCAGTCTGCCATGTTGTCATGCTCGGGCATGGACGCACCTTCGAGGTGTTCGCTCTGTGCTGTGTTGAAAACCACTTCCTGGTTTTTACCACCCACGCCGATTCCCCGTCGCACAAATTAACAAGCCCGGTCTGATATCGGATAATGATGGACACACGCGGGGCATTGCGTGTAGGGAACACAGAAATGGCGGGCTCCAACCCGCCCGCCGGCGGCAGCGTGACGCTTTCAAAAAGCTTGACGCACCGACTCCGTCGCGCGCTTCAGCGGCTGAAGTGCGCGTGCAGCGTCGTGACAATGTCCGGCAAGGCGTCAGCAATTTCCTCTTGCTGATCTGCCGTCAAGTCGAGACGCTCGAGTTCCTCCCAGCCTTCGTCGGTGCCGTAGAGAAAAATCGGACCCAACAAATCCTTGAGGTCGTCCGGCAGCGACTCGAAGACCTTGTCTTGCAAGCGCAAGCCCATCACGAATCCGTGACACCAATCGTCCATGACCGTCACGGGTTCCGCATCGTCGTCTTCGCCTTGCGACTGGAACAACACCGGCTGATAGTCCTCCGGGACTTCATCCAGCGTCCTTGCAATGCTTTCCCAATGCGCAGCGATCAAGCCAAGCAGTTCCTGCTCTTGTCCGGTGTTCTTGAACACCGGTCGGGCTTCGCCGTCGTCCAGATCCCAGATCCACGGCAGCAACGTCTCCAGGGCACCGGAATCGGGCAAGACCTGCGCCGCCGTCATGAACCCGTCCATGGTCGAGATGTCCATCACGTTCTCCGGCGTCATGTTGCTCATGAGCAAATCCGCGAGGCGCTCGAGATTGGTTTCGTCAGTCGTGGTCATGGCCGTATGATCATTGCGTTTGCGATGCCAGTTTGATCGCGCGGCGCCATGATATTGAAACGCTGAAGCGGCGATCCAAAAAAAAATGCCTCGGGCTGTCAAATCACCGCAACCCTTCAGGCTGTTCCACGACATTCTCGTCCCGGAACCCCGCATCGCGTTTGCGCACATCATCGCCAAGCCTGGCTTGGTACAGGTACAGATAGGCACCCTGAAACGCCGCACCAAGCAGGAATGGCGCAGCAAGCCAGCCACTATCCATCATCATGCCGGCGAGCAGCGGGCCCACCGAGCGCGGAATCTGGCGCGAGATCGCCGTCACGGCTCCGGCAAAGCCACGCCGCTGGTTACGCACCAGCCGCGCCGTCACCGCAGCACGAAGCCCATTCGTGCTGCGGTTCAGGGTCTTGTTCAGCAAATACGCAGCCATGGCCCAGGCTGGAGCTGGTGCCAGGGGCATCAAGACCAGTGCGACCAATGCGGCCACGCGCAACGGCACGATCGTCCCCATCAAGCCAAACCTCGACGTCAGGCGTGCACCCAGCTGCGTGCTCAGCGCCGCGGCAATGAAGCCGCCCGCCATCAGCGGTGCAATCTGGGCCGGCCCCAATCCGAATCGCGTTGCAAACCAATACGACACCAGTGGTCCCGACAACCCGATGCCAGCGCCTTGCAGCAAGTTCACCAGGCCGAGACTTCGCAGACGGACATTTTCACGCCGTCTCACGGCATGTTCGTCCGCGTGCGTGGGCCCTTCCTGCCTCACCTCGAACGAGTGGCGGTCGCGCGCAAGCGCGACGCAGATCAGGGCCGCGGTCGCGAACACCAGCGCGAGCGGGAACACCGGAGCATAGGCCTCGGCAGGCAGGGCTCCGGCCTGACGTCCCAACGCCGGAATCGCGCCGAGTGTGGCGCCAAGCGCCATTCCGGCGAAACCGAAGCTGGAATTAATGCTCAGTACGCGGGTCAATTTTTCAGACTGTTTCAGGCCCTGCGTCAGCCAGGCGTGTTCGATGGATGCAAACGGCCCGGCCGAGCCGTTGGCCCCACGCCCGAAACCGCCAGCAATCGCCGCAGCGGCCAGCACCGATGCAGATCGATCAAACGTTGCAGCGGCGCAACACAGTACATAGAGGGCCTCATACCCCAGCAAAAATCGCTTTCGTCCCCAGCGGTCGCTCGCCGCGCCCGCCAAAGTCAGAACAACTGCGAGCGCAAGTCCACCCGCCAGCACCCCGCCGATGTGTGACGCACTCCAGCCGCTGGCACGCAGGTACAAAGCGAAGTCGGCTGCAAGAACGCCTTGCGCCACGCTGCGCGACAGTCGCGCCGCCAGCAACAGGCGCACATCACGCGTAGGAATGGGTCGTGCGTTCATGATCTTTCATCATGGCTGGGGAGTGCCGCTCGGGATCGGCTGCTGCTTGCGCAAACAAATAATCCACCACCTGTGCGACCAGTGCGGTGCGCTTTGCCAAACCCCGAAAACTATGTGCGCCGCCAGGCAACTCGACCAACGCCGGTGAGGCAGGAATTCCGCGCGCGCGCGCGGCCAGCTGCATCGTCTCGACCCAGCGTCGAGCCCGCTCCCGCCGGTCACGGCCCTGTGCCGTATCGATTGCCTCGCCGCGTCGAAGCAATGTGCTGTCGGCATTTTCACGCTGCCCCACGAACACCAGCCCTGGCACGCGCAGATAGCGATTCTGGTCAAGACGCGGGAATCCCGCTGGCAAGTCAGCCGTCCCCATCGGATAGGCGATGGCGTCATCCGGGTTGGTGTACCAGCCGGCAGCGCTCAAGGCGTAGCGTCGGACCAGATCCGGATGCGCGAGGGTAAAGCGTTGCACGAACTGCGCGCCGCCGGAGTGACCAAACATTCGCATGTCGGTTTGGTCAAAGCCGTGTTGTTCCGCGAGATGGGCCACCAAGGCGATCAGATGCAAGTCCGCGCGCTCACCTCGCCCAGGCCGCCCGAGACGCTGGTAATCCGGGTAATTCTGTTGGTCGAAACACGGCACCAGCAGGTGGCACTGCAGGCGGCGCGCGGGTTCTGCGAATGCCTCCCACTGCGCCGCGACGTCGCGGCGCCCCCCGTG